>JAQGOU010000659.1 GCA_028293445.1 Verrucomicrobiales bacterium
CACCTGTAGTTTGTCGGTTTTACCCAGAGCGCGGCGCATTATCTTTAGCAGTTTTTCCGCCGTAAAAGGTTTTTGCAGAAAGTCAATCTGACCACCATCAAGCCGCTTGATCTTGCTCGATTCAAGCAATCCACTTAAAACGATAAATTTCAGACGCGGATTAGTTTTCTGCAGAGTTCCGATCATGGTCGGACCATCCATCACGGGCATCATGGTGTCTGTCAGAACGAGATCAATCTCGTTTTGATGCCCATCATAAACGGCCAGTCCCTCCCGCCCATCCTTCGCAAGCAACACACGGTATCCGTACCGTTCCAGAGTGATTTTCGTGATTTCCCGCACCGCTGGCTCATCATCCACCACGAGAATACATTCTTCACCCCGTGGGAGCACCGATTGCGCGAGTCTATCGATTCCCTTGGAAGCCACACTTAATGCCGGGAGATAAATACTAAATCGCGTCCCTTTTCCAACCTCACTAAAAACACTAATAAAACCTTCATGCCCCTTCACGATGCTTAATGTCGTGGAAAGACCAAGACCCGTTCCTTTTCCGATTTCTTTTGTTGTGAAAAACGGGTCAAAGATTCGGTCCAATACGTTCGGCGCGATTCCGGTTCCGGTGTCCTTAACGCTGATACGCACAAACGGACCCGCTTTTATATCCTGTTGCAAACGGGCCTGCGCTTCATCGACTTCAACGTTTACCGCTGAAATATCCAGGCGTCCCCCGTCGGGCATCGCATCACGAGCATTGACCGAGAGATTCATCAGCACCTGACGCAATTGCGTGTCGTCGCCGCGGATGGTCCGAAGGTCATCCGGCAGTAAAGTTGTAATCTGAATGGAACGAGGCAACGTTTCGGCCAGCATCTTTTGGATTCCATTAATAAGGTAAGGGAGTTGGATTACGGTGCGTTTGCTGTCAATGCCACGGGCAAATACCAACACCTGCTTAATTAAATCTCCCCCGTGCTGAGCGCTTTTTTCCAAGGTATTCAACCACTCTCGGGATTCTCCGTCCTTGAGCTTGGTGCGCAGCAACTCCACGCACATGAGAATCGGGGCGAGGACATTGTTTAAATCGTGAGCAATGCCGCCAGCCAGCGTGCCGATGCTTTCCATCCGTTGCGTGCGGAGGAATTGCGCTTCAATCTTTTTCCTTTCGGTGATGTCCGTGTTGATGGCCAGAATATGTTTGGGCTCCGAGCCTGCATCGCGCACCAGTGTCCACCGGCTTTGCACAATTGCCTCTTTGCCGGTTTTAGTGATGTGCGCAAACTCCCCCGACCATTCGCCCTTTTGCAGCGTGGCTTTTAGAGCTTCCGCAGACTGGGTCGATTCATTCTTGAACAGCAATTGATGGGCACTCTTTCCAATGGCTTCTTCCGCAGTCCATTCATAGAGATTGGTCGCTCCGTGATTCCAGAAAATAATCCGGTCGTCCATGTCACGCACCAGAATGGCGTCGTGCGCTTTGTCGAGCAACTCAGCTTGCTCGCGGATTTGTTCCTCGGCCCTTTTCCGTTCCGTGATGTCGGCGATAAAGGCGCAAAACAAAAGCGAGTCGCCCGTCCTCAAAGGACTGATGGCCAGTTCCACAGGAAATTCCTTGCCGCTGCGGTGCAAAGCGCTGAGTTCGATTTGACGATTCGGTGCTGGAGCGCTGCTGCTCGAAAGAAATCGCTTCATTCCGCGTTCGTGACCTTCCCGGTAGCGCGAGGGAATAATCGTTTCCGAGAGGCCGCGTCCGATTGCTTCCGCGCGCGTCCAGCCGAAGATTTTTTCTGCCTGAAAATTCCAATCAACGATCACGCTTTCCGGATTGATCACAACGACCGCACTCAGCGCGGTATCCAGTATTGCGCGCTCACGGCTCACGCTCTCCTCCATCTCATGTTCTGCTTTTTTGCGCTCGATGACTTCCAGTTGCAGGTTTTGATTGAGCAATTCCACTCCCGCCTGCCGTCGCGCGATGTCCCACATTTCATGAACACCCTGAAGGCAGGCGCGAATAAGGAAAATGTCTTCAAAGACAATCCACCCCGCATGTTCCAACGCACGCCATGGCGTCGTGAAAAGCACGCCATAAACCGATTGCGGCCAGAAAATACCGCGCACCATATGATCCAGGGAAACCACCAGGGACCCGGTAATCAATACACGCCAATCGCGATAAAACGCGAGGAACGCCAGGGAACCAAAGACGTGAAAATGCGTTTCGATGCGGCCACCCGTCAAATGAATGAATAACGCTCCCATCAACATCTGGCCTGCGGCAATGATATGGCGCGTCCGTCTTTTCCCCGGACGAAACACCGCCAGAAAAATCGGCAACGAAACAATCGCGCCACCCAGGAACACTGCCGCCCAGACATGAAGATGAGTCTGGCTGGTTTGTCCTTCCCACGTTTGCGGTGAAATCGTCAGTGCAAAGACAATCCCGACCAGCCATTCACACGCCAGTAACCACGCGAAGAGACGATCTGTCCGGACAAAAATCCTTTGCGCCTGCTCGCGAAAAAGAATCGCCGCACGCTGCTCGATACCAGGAGCTGTTTCGGTCGGCGTTAACGACATTTAGTTCCTCCTGTTTGCGGGTTCAAGAGCGAGCAACCAAAAACTGGAGTTGCGGCAATCGTTGCAGGTTTTTCGGATACCAACGCGAGAATGGCGCTACGCCCCGCATTGTCCCCGGCGTGACCACGCGCTACGGTAATGCCGCCGCTAAACTGCAGACGGCCCTTCGCGTTGTATAAGAATGTCTGCCCTGAAGTCTCGCCGCCGAAACGCCGCGCCTCTTCACCCTCGACATCCAGCATGACCGTCACGCCTGGAATCGCCGCTGCACTCGTCCACAAGTCACTTTTCGCCCAGGTCTCGGAAACGCCTTTCGGCTCCCAGAAGATAACGCGGGCGGAGAGAAGCCCTTGAGCTTGTGTCATCAGCCGGGCCAATTCGGCAATACTCGCGCGCGAACAGGGACAACGCGGATGAACCATCATCACCAACGTGGAACGACCGGTCTCGGTTTTGATTTTACTGTCGCGCGGCCATTGCAGCGGAGCTGGCCGTTCCGTCCCGGGAGCAGAAGAATAGCTGGAAAGAATTGACAGGCCCGCGCCGACCGCGAACAGCCAAAGTGATGTTGAAACTATGAAGACAAGCTTCTCGGTTTTCATCCTTGTTGTTTGAGCCGGAGTCGCTTCTCGCCCTATTACTGGACAATCGTTTACCGCCTTGCCTAGAAACAGGCCAAAACGTTCGATTTAGCAGTTAATGGGGCTGAGGGTTTAGGTTTAGCAAAACTCGTGCCTATAGGGAAGTCTGTGGAAAAATGGGGAAACTCTATCTGCCCGAACGACAATGTTATTTGCCGTTGATCGAGTTCGTCGGGTCGGCCGCCCCGCCGGCACCAAACAACAACATGGCGGGGCCGAGCCATAGAACGCTTGGGGAGAACTTGGTCTTGGTATGCCCCACAAACTCTCCCCGCAATGAAGTCGAGTCGGCATCCCCTGCGCAAAGATTCACGACGATGTTAAAATCTGCATTACTCTCCCACCTGACCGCAACTCGCCCCTCAAGCCGTTGGCCGCCGTGCTGACGCAACTGCTCTGGATCACCTGACCTGGTAAAATCAGACCACTCGAAATCACCCGCTTGCATCACCCACGCCTCAACCTGTTGCGACCCGGTGTTCGTAACCAGTGTTTGGCCAGTAAGAAGCCTGGGGTGAAATAAAAAGACCGAGATCTCTGGCGTCGGCAAAGAGAAGCCGACGTAGCGCCCTCCCGCACGTGAAGGCCCGGCACAATAACCGGGAATCTGGTCGCGAACTTTTAATATTCCTCCGTCGTGTTTAAGATTCCGAACCTCACCGCGAAACTCATTGACGATGGCCGTGGTGCAACCCGTGAGCATGCTGACCAAGACCAGCAAAACAACCGTGAATGATAGTGAGCGTCTCATGTGCAATGGCGGCCCAAACCAAGGCGACGTTATTTTCTGGGCTGGGAATTGCCTTTGTTGTCAATGGTGTCTGAGAAATCAGGCTTGCTCGACATGCTGATCGGCAAAGAGTGCTTCATAACCAGCTTAATCACTTCTATCGCGATCGTAGGTGGTTCGCCCTGCCCGTTCTCCCGATAATACCAGACAATCCCCTTCTGACTCTTGACCTTTGACAGCCGTCCATCGAGTTCATCCAATCGAACCTCAGTGCCATCGGCGAGAAGCTTGCCCGACTGCAAGACCGAGACCTTGAGAACAATTTCGGTAGCCGACTTGCTGGGGAGCTTTTGTTCCTGATGCTTACCGCATCCGGCGAGGCAGAGAGCGGTGAGAAGAACGATGAAGAAAGTCGCTTTTACAGCTTTGGCCGAACAGTCGAGAATGCCCCGGTTCATGAACGGCAGCGTAGTCCTCCGAAAAGTTGCTGTCGACAGCGATTCAGGGGAGAAATCCGATTCACCGCGCCGCCATTATTAGAACGACGGCGCTAGCGGAAGGAGCGCGGCGTTTACGCCGCTTCAACATCGTCACTCGAGAAGACCCTGTGAATTCTCGAAGGTTTTCGTCAGTCGCGCAGTGAAGCGGCATAAATGCCGCGCTCCTTCCGCATCGAGGGCAACCTTGTATTCCGGAAATTATTTTTGGCAACCGCCATAGAATGCAACAGAAAGGCGATCACGGAATTCGGCGCAGTCGGTTGATTGCGCAAACCCCCATCATCACTTCTTCTTGAGCACGACCTTCCGGATATCAGGGGCATCGAAACCGGACGGTGCCTTCGGATTACCAGGTTCATTGGCTGCCATGGTGAGTGTGCCAGCCTCGATCTGGTAGATCGCATGAGCTTGTTTGCCATTATACTCCGGCACGCCACATTCAGTGATTGTCGCGATAAATTGCTTCGGAGTCGTATCTTCTTTCAGGGTGAAGGTTCCTTTGTACCAGTCGTTCGTATCCGCACCCCGGAAATCCAAGGTGTTTCCGGAAATCGTGAGACGACACGCGCTTGCCGTGTCGCCGTCCGTTGCCTGTCCCTTCCATGTCCCCTGGAGGGTGGTCGAGTCCGCCCCGAAAAGCGTGGTGCATGCGGAGACAAGAATTGCGACACCACTTAAAACAGCCATCAGTTTGTTGTTCATAGATTCATTTGACCAAGCGAAGTGTAACTCATCACGACACGAATCAATCATATACCGTGAATGGCCTCGTCACGTGTTGCCTTGGAAACACGTTGAACGCGGTGGTGTGCGTCACCCTAAAAGATCATCGGCACGTTCACAGCGCCTCCGTCCAATTCGGCAGCGCGTTTCTTTTCCTTTGCCTTCTCCCCTTCCCGGCGACTCTCTTCCAACGCCTTCAGTTCGCGATCCAACGTCGCAATCTCCTCGGGCGTAAAACGCAGTTCTGCGGGAATGGTCGCGCCACAATAGCCGCAATTCTCTTGTCGCCCGTTGTAGAGCGCTCGTTTGCAACTGGGGCATTGATTACATGGTTCGGACTTCATGTTCGTTTCCGGAAGAACACCGCGCAGCTACCAATAATTGCAGCGATCAACCAACCGACGAGCGCGGCAATAACCCAGCAATCGATCAATGTCTCCGAACCTTTTGGCAGAATTACGACATTTGATAGAAAAACCGCTGCGATCAAGGAAACGGCTATCCACAGACGACGTGAAATCACGACTTTTTGGCGAAGCATCGTCATAGAGTTAATATCGAATGAAACCAGCTCAGCCAGCCCCTTTGAACAAACGCGAATCGCAAAGCGCAAAAAAACGCCTTATTCGTGCTTCGCTGATTGCCAATTCGCATCATCATGCAACCCAATCGCGAAACACGTAAACCAGCACGATCAACCAGGTGAGAACGATACCGAGCGAAAAGGCCGTGATCGCTTTACGTCGAACCTCGCGAACAACTACGGCGACAGATCCAAACCACAGAATCGCAACCGCCGTAGCCCAATTGATACGATGCGAGATAATCAGTTGCAGAAACCAAATCAAGGGCCCGACCGCCACGAGGATGATCGCGGCGATTATATAAACCACGAACTCAATCCCCTCCAAGGCCTCACCCGCCAACTTGATGTAACGTTTCATAGCGACGGGGCCGTATCTTCATTCGAACTTCTTTCCACCGAGCAACTCCGAGACTGCCGCCTTGTAGATCGAAAACTGTTTCGCATTCGGATACGCGTTTGCACCGCTTGAATCTGCCTTTCGGCCATCCCATTCGATCAAGACCTGCCAAACTGTGCCATCGACAACGCCTTTCTGCCGGTAGCTTTTTTCCCATTTCCAGATATTCGCGTCGTCCAAGCGTTTGCGAAATGCGATCCACCGTTGTTTCGGAATCGTCAGTTTCTGTTCTTTAGTTCCTGGTTGGCTTGTGAAAGTTTGCGGATTCATCATATACCGCACCGCATTCGTCCCCTCTATAAGGTCGACACGATAGGAAGCGCCGAGAAAACCTTCGATCCTGAGCGAAAGTTTTGTTGGAACGGTGTCGATTGCCTTTGCCGAAGCCACCGTCAAAAAAAGCATTATGAGGGTTATTAAGCGCACACGTTCGGTTTGTTAAGCGCAACCCTCTAACATCGAGGTGCATTGTCGATCTGCTGATAGCGTCGGCGCATTTGGATTTCATTCAGTTTTTCAGCGGCTTCGATTCGGCTCCGTAGAACACCTCCATCGGAAGTACCAGCTCGCATGAAAGGTAACTCGCTCAGCATCGGGATGCGGTCGAATATTTTTTGGAAATCGGGCCCCAGAGGAATCGTTGCGGCCCTGCGGGCGGGCGGCAGGGAGAACGGGTTGCGAAATGATGTCTCAATGTCCTCGGCACGAGCGGCAATACCGGAAAGGAGAATAATAGACAACGTTACGATCTTCACAAAGGCTGGGTCCCGAAATCTCACGTGAACCAATGCTTTGGTTACCGCACAATTCACGATCGACACCCTAATCTTCCAAACAGTTGCTGTCGACGGAGATTTCAGGCGAACAACCGGATTTCTGGTGATCAGTCCCCGGTTCTGCCGCCGGTTGAAGTGCTAAGTTTGACGTTCTTTTTCCTAAAATGCCGGTTGCCGGACTTTTGCCCTCTCTTGGAGAGTCCAAAGAGGATTCAGGGAAGTTTTACCGCCGATCCGACCATCCAGATCTGGAAAACGTGACTTATATCCCCAAAAGAACTTTTCTTTCCATGGTTTTGGAACTTTAAAGGCGAAAAGAAATCTTCTGGCGGCCTTTTTGGTTCCAAAATCGACAAAAGAAAAGTTCTTGTGACGTTTTTAGTTCCGAAACCGCCCAAAGAAAAGTTCTGGCGACGTTTTTGGTTCCAAAACCGACGCAAGAAAAGTTCTGGCGGCCTTTTTGGTTCCAAAACCGGCAAAAGAAAAGTTCTGACGACGTTTTTGGTTCCAAAACCGGCGAAAGAAAAGTTCTTGCGGCCTTTTTGGTTCCAAAATCGACGAAAGAAATCTTCCTAAAGTCCCAAAATACGCACTTTTCACCCTTTCCGTCGGTCGAAGTGGTCGAAAAAGAGCTTTTTTTTATGTCTGGGCGCCTTAACTCGACCTGTTTAGACAAAAACCAACTTAAAACCCAAAACGCCATCCGCAGCATACCATTTTCAACGAAACTGCTTCACTACGTTCCCCGGCGATGCTAATCAAAAGCCACGCGCTTTATGCAGGTATACCACGAACTTCTCCGCCTCATTCTCGATAAGGGAAAATTTAAGAAAGATCGCACCGGCACCGGCACCTACTCCGTTTTTGGCGCGCAAGCCCGTTTCCCGTTGCAGGAGAGTTTCCCGCTGCTCACGACCAAGAAGCTCCACCTCAAATCGATCATTTACGAATTGCTCTGGTTCCTGCGCGGTGACACCAACGTCAACTACCTCAACGAGCATGGCGTCACGATCTGGAACGAATGGGCGGACGACCACGGCAATCTCGGCCGCGTTTACGGCGCGCAATGGTGCGACTGGCGCACGACCGATGGCCGCTCGATCAATCAAATCGATTCGCTGATTGAACAGATCAAAAAAAATCCAGACAGCCGCCGTTTAATCGTCAGCGCCTGGAACGTCGGCGAGATCGACAAGATGGCCCTGCCCCCGTGCCACGCACTTTTCCAATTCTTTGTTCAAGACGGCGAACTCAGCTGTCAGCTCTACCAACGGAGCGCCGATTTGTTTTTAGGCGTCCCGTTCAATGTCGCCAGCTACGCGCTCCTCACCATGATGATCGCGCAGGTCTGTGATTTGAAACCGGGCGAATTCGTCCACACCTTCGGCGACCTGCATCTCTACGCCAACCATCTCGACCAGGCGAAGCTGCAACTCTCCCGCGAGCCGCGCGCGTTGCCGCAGATGAAACTAAATCCCGCGGTGAAAAACATTCACGACTTCAAATTCGAAGACTTTCAATTAGTCGGTTACGACCCGCATCCCGGGATCAAGGCGCCGATTGCGGTATGAGCGGGTCGACGCCGCAGTCGCTCAACTCCGAGAGGATTCCAGAGCTGGATGGGCTCCGCGGTTGCGCGATCATCATGGTGGTGGCGTTTCATTACCTGATGGTTTTTCATAACCCGGAGATACTCGGGCCCTACGGTTGGATTTGGAAAATGGGGTGGAGCGGAGTCGACCTGTTCTTCGTGCTTTCCGGATTTCTTATCGGCGGCATCCTTTTCGACCAGAGCGATTCCGAAAATTTCTTTAAAGTCTTTTTCGTGCGTCGGATATGCCGGATCTTCCCTCTTTATTTTTTCTTCGTCGCGGTGTTTTTCCTTTGTATCGCGATTTGGCCGGTATTGCAGGTCGACAAGCCGCTCATTGAGTGTTTCGAGAGGGTCGTTCCTTATTGGAGTTACTTTGCTTTTCTTCAGAATCTCTTCGTGGCCAAAATCGGGATCGTCGATAACGAATGGATGCGCGGCACGTGGTCTCTCGCAGTAGAGGAGCAATTTTATCTTACTCTGCCCTTCATGATTCGGTTCATTCCACGCCGGCGTTTGGCTTTGGCACTGCTCGTCCTCGCCATTCTGGTGCCGGTGCTGCGTTATTTCGTTTATCTTACTTACGGCGACCTTGCGGATTATGTCCTGTTGCCCTGCCGTGCTGATACGCTGATTGGGGGTGTGCTTTGCGCTTACGCCATCCGCGACGAAACAATACGGCGTTATTTGGCGACTCGTGTCCTGCGTGCGAGTGGAGGCGTGCTTCTGGCAGGAACGGTTTACCTGTGGTTGGAGGGCGAGTGGCAAGGATCCTTTGAAATGTTCACGATCGGATATTCCTGGCTGGCGATGTTTTATAGCTGGCTGCTATTGATGGTCCTCACAAATCAGAACCATTTCCTCAGCCGCTTTTTGCGACTTGGTCTTTTGCGCAAACTGGGAACGATATCGTTCGGTATTTATCTCTTCCATGTCCCTGTGAATTCCCTGTGGCATGGACTTTGGCTAAAACGCGATAGTTACATCCATACGCCAACGGACATGCTGGCGACATTCTTCGCCCTGGTCTCCACCCTTCTCCTCGCGTGGTGCTCCTGGAGGTTTTTCGAAAAACCGATTGTCGACTTCGGCCGTCGGTTCAAATACACCAAAGCCGCACCGATTCCTGTGTCATCGATATCTTTAGCAACGACTGAACCGTGAAACCTTTTCAAGCCATCGCCGCCATGAGCGAAAACCGTGTCATCGGGAACGGCAACAAAATCCCGTGGCATCTGCCGGAAGATTTTAAGTGGTTCAAACAAATGACCACTGGCCAGATCGTCGTCATGGGCCGCAAGACGTTTGAATCGATTGGCAAGCCGCTGCCCAATCGCACGACGATTATTCTGAGCCGAACGAACTTCGAAGTCCCCGGCGTGCAGACGGTCCGGAGCCTGGAGGAAATTCCCGAAGCGCCGGACAAAAAGGTTTTCATTTGCGGCGGCGGACAAATCTACGAACAGGCGTTGCCGCTTTGCTCCGATGTTTATCTGACCCTCGTCAAACGCACCGTCGAAGGGGACGCGTTCTTTCCACCGTTTGAAGACCAGTTCGAGCTCACTGAAGTTTTGCGCGACACTCCCGAATTCAAAATTCTCCATTACGTCCGCCGCGGCAAATAACCGTCGGGAGAAACAAGAATGTGCGACACGAATTTCACGAATTATCACGAATTCAAAAAGCGGTTTCCCAATTCGTGTTAATTCGTGAAATTCGTGTCACGCCCCGTTTCCTGAAAATTTCTCTGTGCTCCCAGTAGTTCTCCCGCTAATCCTTTGACGCAATGTTTTCGACTGTTCGCAAATGGGCCGAGTTCGTGCGCTTATCACACACGATCTTCGCCCTGCCCTTCGCCCTCGCCGCCATGGTCGTGGCCGCACGCGACAAAATACCTCACGGCTGGCCGGGGCAGAAAACATTTTGGCTGATTCTCACCGCCATGGTTTGCGCCCGCACCTGCGCCATGGCCTTCAACCGCATTGCCGATCGCGAATTTGATAAACGAAATCCACGCACCGCGAACCGTCATCTGCCCAGCGGGCAAATCTCTTTGGCGAGCGCCTGGACACTTTGCATCCTGAGCGGCCTCGGCTTAATCGTTGCGAGCTTCTTTATCAATCGGCTCTGTTTCTATTTGTCGCCCGTGGCGATAATCGTTGTTTGTTTTTATTCGCTGACGAAACGGTTCACGGATTTCTCGCACGTGTTCCTGGGCATCGCCCTCGCGCTGGCGCCGATTGGTGCGTGGCTGGCGGTGAAGGGGGAAATTGTTCTTTGGCCGTGGCACGACAGCTTCGCTCTTCCATTACTGCTGGCCTCGGCGGTCGTTTTCTGGCTCATCGGCTTCGACATCATTTACGCGATGCAGGATTATGAATTCGACCGATCGCATGGACTGCATTCGCTCGTCGTCCGCTGGGGAATCAACAACGCGCTCACGGCAGCATTCCTTTCGCACATGGTGATGGTGATGATCCTGGGAGTATTCGGCCTGCTCTGCGGCTTTAAGATCGCCTACCTGATCGGCGTCGCGATCATCGCCTTTTGCCTGGTCATCGAACATTGGCTCGCGCGACGACGAAGTTTAAACTGGGTCCAGAATGCCTTCTTCCGCCTGAACGCCCTGATCAGCTTGGTATTTCTCGCGGTGACAGCGACCGAAGTGGTTTTCCCATTCTTCCGAATGACCAATTAGAAGAAACGCCATTCTATCGTTCAGAAATCCAAACAAGGGTCGAACTCGGAAGCTGATCGTAAAGAGGAAGTAAATCATTCGCCGAAAGATGCACGCAGCCGTGCGAGGCGGGCCGACCAATCCTCGGCTCGTTCCCCGTTCCGTGGATATAAATGCAGCGCGTCTTGGAGTCCACATTGCCACCTTGATTATATCCCGGCTCCAATCCTTCCATCCAAAAAATGCGGTGCGTGATGAAGGCGTCCGGCAAACCGCTCCAGGTGTAGCCTTGAAATATGCGTTCCTTGAAAACGGCACCCGCCGGCCAACCTCCACCGTGTTTCTGTCCCGCACGATGCAAGCCGCGTGGAGTCATATTTGAACCGGACATTTCACCGATCCCATAACGCGAGGTAGAGACAACGAACTTTTTCACCAACGAGTAATCCGGAAACGCGCGATCCTGTGCGGAACGTGCGCCTTGCGAGGTAAACTGATACATCCGCTGCTGGGCAATGCGCACCCACAGCACGTCAGGCGTGAATCGTTCGCCGAGTTGTTTAACCCGAAAGAAAAATTCGCGCGGCAAAGCTTGTTGCACTGGGACCTTCTTTGTCTCGAGAGGAGAAATCATTTGAGCTTTTTGACGAGCACTTTGGAGTTACGTCCGCTCAGGTCGTATTTATCCCGTCTGGAGGCCGGCAAATCATCCGGCGTCCCTTCACTGAAACCACCTTTGCTTTGGAAATAAGTAAACGCCTGCGTCGAAAGGGTGAGCAGTTCGTTCAAACCGAGTTCACGCGCTTTGGCTTCCACAAACTGAATGAGCTTCGTCCCAATGCCTTGGTTCTCGTGCGTCGACGCGACGTAAAGACACGCCAGTTCTCCTTTGTTCTCCCCGGGATAAACATGCAGCGCCACGCAAGCCACTGGATTGCGGTCGATTTCAAACAAGTAAAAATCGCCCACCTGTTTCTCGATGGTGGGCCGAGTGCGCTTCACGAGTTCGTCGTTCGCCACCGACGGTTTCGTCAATTGCACGATGCGCCGAATGTCTTTCTTCATCGCCTTGCGGATCTGCTGATATTGGTCGGCGTAAATCAGCGTGCCGATTCCTTCATTAGAAAAGACTTCAGCCAACAGCCCTTCATCCACACGACCGTTGATGATATGAACCCGTTGCACTCCCGCATGACAGGCGAGGGACGCGTTCTGCGCTTTCGACAAACCATCGGGCGAAAAATCCGATTTGTTCTTGGTCAATAAATTGTCCAACTGCGCCACAGGCAGTTGTCGAAACAATTGGCCCTGCATGGAAAGCCCTTCCTGCGTGGTGATGAAAACAAGCTTGATGGCTTTCAAGGCCGAGGCGAGAGCCACGGCCACGGAATCTGAATTCACGCGGTACGTTTTACCATCGCCATCAAAACCGAGCGGCGGCACGACGGGAACAATTCCTTGCGCGAGCAACGTGAGTAGCAATTCGGTGTCGACCCGTTCCACCTTGCCGGTGAACTGGTGATCGACCCCCTGTAAAATACCGAGCGGATGCGCGATGATCGCGTTCGTGCAGGCGGCGCGGAGATCGTTGGCAGAAAGACCTTCGAGAATTTCGTGCGTGAGCCGATTGGCTGCCGTGAGAGCGACCCGCAACGTTTTCTCATCTGTGATGCCACTGCCACCGAGATCAGATGGCTCCACGTTCTGTTCTTCCGCAAGAGCTTTAATTTGCGCCGCCGCACCGTGAACCAGGACGACCCGGATGTTCAGTGAGCGCAAGACCGCGACATCGAGTAAAATGTTCGCGAAGTTTTCATCGGTGATAATCGCACCGTCGATGGCCACGATGAAAATCTTTTCCCGAAAGCTCGGAATGTATTGGAGGATGCCGCGTAAATCTGTCGGTTTCACTTGTTCTCAGTTGTTTGGCTCGTCTGCAACGGCATTGAATAGTGTTCGCTCTAACAAAGATTCGGTTCAGTTACAAGCACGAGGGCGCAAATTAGGCTGAGTGGCTCAGTTGTCAATGTAACGAAATTCAAACTGTGCGGGCCCTTCTGACATCAGCGTCACGAGCGTCCAGCCTTCCTGCTGTTTGCCGCGCGGCAATCCAAAGGATACAGGCGGTGTTGTGACAAACAAAATTCCATCGGCTCGATTGACCAATTGCTTATGCAGATGCCCGGTGAGAACCGTTTGCACGCCCGCCTTGTCGAATAGCTCCAGCAAACGTTTTCGTGGCGCGGGTTCGATGTTCCAGTAGCCGCCGCCTTTCTCGTCGGGCTTTTCCAAGAATACAGCGTAGTGCATGAATGCGATCGTAGGCGTTGAACTCTTCGTCAGTTTCTTCTCCAGAAACTTCCATTGCTCTTCTTCACGAGGCAAGCCGCTGCCGAACAGGGATGAATTCAGACTGAGGATGCGCACGCCGTGCTTCTCCTTCAGGAAAAATGAATCCCCCAGCTTCTTTTCATAAAGAGCAACGCGTTCGGTAGTTACTTCCTCACGCTTACCATCGAGCTTTTTATTTCCGACATCATGATTGCCCGGAGCGTAATAGACGGGTGCGTGAATTTCTTTGATGCGCTTACGGAAGTCATCGAACTCCTCCGGCTTCCCGAGTTGCGTGAGGTCGCCCGCGATGACAACGAAATCCACTGAGGAAGTGTTAACCTGAGAAATAACTTTCGTGAAGTGCGGCCCGAACGTGGCATCCATGCCGTTGGTCGCACGATTCACATGCGGATCTGAGATGAGGGCGATGCGCGCCAGCAATTTCGGTTGCGCTTCCGCGGACACAATGCTGCAGAAACAAAGCGCCACTCCGAGCAGCCCAGAAATTCTCCGTCGTAAGTTCATCCTAATTCTTTTGCAGTATCTGCTCGAGCGATTGCAGGCAACGTTGATTCTCAGCGGGTGTTCCCACGGAAATCCTAATCCATTCTGGCAATTGATAGCCGCCGGTCGGACGTGCGATGACGCCGACTTTTTGCAGTTCATTGAAGACCCGTGCGCCGTTGCCCACTTTCACGAGGATGAAGTTTGCCGCCGAAGGAACGTATTCCAGCTTCAAGCGGCGGAATTCATTTTCAAAATAATGCAGGCCATTGAAATTATTCGCCCGCGTCTTTTGAAGATGTTCGTCATCTTCGAGCGCGGCGAGCGCAGCCGCTTGTGCGAGGGAATTGATGTTGAACGGTTGGCGAATTTTTTCGAGCGCAGTGATCAACTCGGGAACAGCGATGCCGTAACCAACGCGCAGCCCCGCAAGTCCGAAGATCTTCGAAAACGTTCGCATCAAAATCAGATTGGGCTTCACACCACTGCGAATCAGCGGCACGAGGTCGACAGGGTCCGCCAGAAATTCCACATACGCTTCGTCCATCACCATCAAGACATGCGGCGGAACGGTGTTGATGAAATGAACAATATCTTCGCGTGAGGACATCGTTCCCGTGGGATTATTCGGATTCGCGACAAAGATCACACGGGTCTGCGGCGTGATCGCGCGCAACATGGCGTTCAGATCGTGTCCGTGGTTCTTGGCCGGAACCGTGACGAGATTAGCGCCAAACAATTTGGTAATGATCGGATAAATCGCGAAGCAATACTGCGAAACAATCACGTCAACGCCCGGACGCATCAACGCGTGTCCAATGAACTCAATAATTTCATTCGAGCCATTGCCGAGGACGAGGTTTGTCGGTTCAACGCCGACTTTGTCCGCGAGCTTCTGCTTCACGTAAAAGGCGTTGCCGTCGGGATAGAGATTCAGGTTCTTCAGGACCTTCTCCATCGCGGCGAGTGCTTTCGGCGACGGGCCAAGTGGATTCTCGTTCGAAGCAACTTTGATAAAACTCGAGGCCGGCATGCCGAGTTCGCGGGCGACTTCTTCGATGGGGCGTCCCGGTTGATAAACCGGCAAGTCGGCCAGCGTCGGATTCAAATGAAATGGCAATGACATATTACTTGGTCAAAACGGAGGCTAGGATTTTTTTCACATCGACGTGCTTGCCGATGAGATCGCGAATCACGGAAATCTTTTCAAGGTCGTCGGGACGGGTCTTCACAATTAAGTCGTGGACCTTCGACGCGACTTCGTAGCTATCCTGCTTCGCGAGAAGCACTGGATAATTCATCTCACGAATCAGTCTAAGCACGCTGTCGCAGGGACGAAGATTGCCGGTTAACACGATTCCCGCGAGTGTGGAAACGCCTTTGCCAGATAAGGTCGCCGCGGCGGCCTGGACAATATCCTCGCGGTCACCTGGAGTAATCACCAGCACGCCTGGCTTAAAGAATTGCACAGCGTTATGCGCCCCCATCGCTCCGACCACGACGTCCTCGATGGCGTTGTTCAGCTTCCTCGAAGCGTTCAACGGCTCGGCGTTGAGCTCATCGCGAATGGAAGCCATCGTCGCTCTGGCCAAAAGTCTGATATTCGGAATGACTCCGAGAAGTTCAAGCCCGCGACGCTTCAACCCACGACGAGTGAAGTCGGCCACGTAGTCGATCTTATCCGGCAAAACTTTGTTCAGGATGACGCCGATGATTTCCACGCCGGCCTTTTCAAACAACGCCTGGTTCAACGCGACTTCATCAATCGGTTTACCAATCCCGCCGCGAGTCACGATCACCACTTTGGCGTGAAGAATCTTGGCAACCTGCGCGTTCGACAAATCAAAAACGGAGCCGACACCGGCGTGACCAGAACCTTCGCAGAGAACGAAATCTTTTTCCCAGGCGACGCGGTCGAAGGCCTTTTGAATACGCTTAACGAGAGCGTCGTAGTTCGCGTTCTCCAGATATTTGCGCGTGAAATCCGGTTCGACCGCAATGGGACTCATGTCGACAAGCGGACAATCCAGTTTGTAGACGCTGTCCATGAGGACCGTATCTTCGTCGATCTTATGTTCGGCAACTTCTACGAAGCGTTGGCCGACCGGCTTGATGTAGCCGATGCGCGGGTAAACTTTTTGCACTGCCGCGAGCAATCCGAGTGAAGTCGTGGTTTTGCCGTCGTTCTGTCGGGTGGCGGCAATAAAGACTCGGGGCGTTTCGGTATTCATTGATTGGTGAGTCGCTGTGCTAACGCATTTTCATGAACCTGTCACTCGCTTAGGCAACCGCCGGATGGACGGTATCCTTTGCGCCGCCTTCAGGATAAAGCTCGTGATACGCGATTGATTGCAGACTGACGATGGCGGCGACACCCAAAATGTCGTGTGCGCTGGAACCACGAGATACATCCGCCGCAGGCCGATCCAGCCCGAGAAGAATTTGTCCGTAGGCATTCGCGCGCGCGACGTGCTGGATCAATTTGCTCGCGATGTTGCCTGAGTTGAGGTCGGGAAAAATCAAAACGTTCGCGCGTCCGGCCACGGAGCTTTCGGGCAGCTTACGGGCGGCAATTTCTGGAACCAATGCGGCGTCGACTTGCAGTTCGCCATCGAAATCGGCATCAAGCAGTTTCTCGGCGGCTTTTTGTTTCGCCAACGCCGTCGCGGCCTGAACCCGTCCAATGGACGGATGCGAGGCGCTCCCTTTCGTGGAGTAAGAAAGCAAGGCCACTCGCGGACGTTTGCCCATCAATTGCTTGGCGAGCTGCGCGGTAGAAACGGCAATGTCGGAAAGCTGATCAACGGTTGGTTCAGGGATAACACCGCAGTCGGCCATGAACATCACGCCGCCTTCACCGAACCGGGTGTCCTCAACTTCCATCACCATACAACTGGACGCCGTAGTCGCTTGCGGGGCCACCTTGATAATCTGAAACAGCGGACGCAACACGCTGCCGGAAATCTCATTCGTTCCCGAAATCAAACCGTCGCACTGATGCATTGCGACCATCATCGCGCCATAATGATTGGGCTTCACCATCGCTTCGCGCGCTTCGGCTTCGCGGATTCCTTTGACGCGGCGCAACATTTCGTAGCGCTTCACAAAAGAATCGAGGTCTTCGCTTTCCGCAGGGTTAATGATACGGATGCCTTGCAGGGAAACATTCAAGCGTTCGGCCGCTTCTTTGATCTTCGTGCGATCACCGAGAAGAATCGGCACGCCCAGGCGCAGGGAATAAAATTGGCGGGCGGCTTGCAGGACGCGTGGTTCCGTCCCTTCCGGGAAAACGACGCGCTTCGGATGCCGCTGCAATTTTTCGATGATACTCCCAATAAAACGCATGGCAGCTTAGTAGCTCAGTATGGGGCAAAGCGCAACGCGGTTCTGTTGTCGTCTTGCGCGGAAAGCTACTGCGCGCGGAGGCGGAAGTATTTCTCGGTCCCAGCGATGGGAACCGTAAGCGGCGGAAGGTTGTTCGTCTGGATCGGAATCCAATTCGTCGACGCCAGGCTGGTTGCTCGTTCCAAAACAAACGGAGCCACCCCACCGCTCCAGGTAATCGAGACATTCGTGCCGACCCGCGATATCGCGGTGATTACCGGCGCAGATCCCACGGTCGCAATCACCGCATCGTAAGCGATCGGATGAACTCCATCGTTACCGCTCAGCATTAATGTGTATGTGCCCGGCGCATTGAAGGTGACACTGCTGTTGGTCTGGTTTGTTGCGGCAAAGACCATGTTGCTCGGCCCTGAATACAGTTTCCACACGTTGGTCACCGGAAGATTCGTAAACGTCGCAACAAATCCCTGCAGCGGAACGGACACTCCGACACTCGCATTAAAATCGGCACCCGCAAAAGCGACCGGCGGATTTGGCGTGCGCGTTCCGTTCGTGGGACCCGTGGTTTGGATCACCTCAAAATTTGTAATCGCAAGACTATTGATATGACTGAAACAGTTCGCGGGCCAGCGGTCATCGGGCGTGATGGAAATGGAAAAGAAACCGCCGTTGTCAGCCACCATCGCGCCATACTTCTTCAACCCGCCGACGACCGCCTTCTCCTCTTTCGTCCAATTGCCCGGAGGCGTAAAGGTCGCTTTCAATCGCACCCGTTGACCCATCGCTGGAATATTGATCACCGTTGCCGGATTTGTGGAGGCGTAATGTGTAGCTGGATAAATATATTGCATCCGCGACCGTTTCACGACGATGCGCATCGCGTGCTCCACCATTCCGCGCTCGCATTCATCGTAACGGACCAGCGCCGGAAACATTGGCAGTCCGGCCGCATCCCCCGACGTTAAACCGGGCGTCCGCAGTTTATTACCATTCAAATCGAACTTTGCTCCGTTCGATGCTTGCCATCCACTGTCGGTGAGTAGTGCCTGCCAGGTTTCCCAAGTAATGTTGCTGCTCGGCATCACCACGATGCTGTGCCGATCGTCGTCTACAACGGTTCGTTGCCAGTCGTAAAGATTAGTTGTGGGCGAATCGGAGGGCCACGTTTCCACCGGCATGTTTGTTGGAATAGGATAGGGCGCCGGATCCGAGTCCCCTGGATAGGTGACAAATGCGATCGGTACCAAAGGCTGATTGGTTGGCACCAGCGCATAATTCATTTCCGGGAACAGGCGAAGGGTCTGTCGGTTTGTCGCAAGGTCATTCGTGATCTGCGACATCATGGCGGCAGAATTGGTGAGCAACGGCGCGCGGGAGATATCCTCGTTCCAGGCACTGTTCGCTGGATAGATCTGCATCGTAGAGACCACGGCATCCGCTGCCGCCGTATTGAAGAGCACCGAATTGGTGACGCTCAGCAAAGGACCAAGAATGCGCCCTTCCTGGTTGATGCGCTCTGCCTTTGCGCCAAAGTGAAGCGCTAAGAAAATAACGGAACAATATAGAATCCTCATCATGCCTCCGAACCGGGTGAACCCGGTTCGCAAGCCTGACAAAGCAAAGGAGGTGCCGCTCACCCTGTAAACCGTAAATTAATGCGCTGCTTTACCGGAAACCGCCGCCGCATGTTCAGAAAAGGATTTGCCGCGACCCGTCGGATTGATGACGGAATCGATAACCCCTTTTTCAAATTCATCCCACATCGGTGACATCCCGCGCAGCTTCACCACAATCTTGGAAAACGCCTCGATCGTGTAATCCACGTCTTCCTCGGAGTTGTCTTTACCGAGGGACATAATGATGTTGCCTTGCGCCAGCGCATGATCGAGACCGATCGCCGCGAGCACATGGGAAATCTTCAACGACTTGCTGACACAACTCGAACCGCTCGCCACGGCGATGCCATTCATGTCGCAGAGCAACAATTGCCCTTCGCCTTCAATGAATTCCGTGGAGAGATTCAGGTTCGTCGAAATACGATTCGGGCCGGGTTCCGGTCCGTTGAGTTTGATGTAGGTGATGTTCTTCTTCAGACCATCCCAAAGACGCTTCTGTAATTTGGCCGTGTGCGCCATGCGTTGCGGCATTTCGCGCAACGCAATTTCTGCAGCTAAACCAGCGCCGACGATTGCCGGGACATTTTCGGTTCCGGAGCGACGTCCACCTTCCTGCACGCCACCGTGCAGAATGCTGACCATCCGCGCCTTGCGGCTGCGATAAAGAATCCCGACACCTTTCGGTCCGTAAAAACGATGCGGCGAAAAGGAGACCAGATGCGCGCCCCAATCCTTCACATCGATCGGCAGCCAACCGGCGCTCGCTTCGCAATCGACGTAATAGGCGATCCCTTTTTCATTGGCGATCTTGCCGACTTCTTTCACCGGCTCAATCGTGCCGATGTCGTGATTGACGTGATGGACGGCGATTAAAATGGTTTTCTCCGTGATCGCGGCGCGAACGTCTTCTGGATTCAGAAGTCCTTCTTTCGTCACTTTGATCCGCGTGCAGGTGAAGCCCTGCTTTTCGAGAAACTCAATCGAGTTGATCACCGCCGGATGTTCAGTCTCGCAAACGATCAGATGATTGCCACGACGTTGATTCGCATACGCCACGCCTTTGATGGCGAGGTTCGACGACTCGGTGCCGTCGCTCGTGAAGATAATATCCTCGGCCGACTCGGCGTTGATCAGGGCGGCGCATTGTTGCCGTGCCTTGGCGAGCGCATCGCGCACGCGCAAGCCGTGTTGATGCAATGAAGAAGGATTCCCGAACGCTTCCGTAAAGTACGGTTTCATGGCGTCGAAAACTTCCGGCAGCACCGGGGTTGACGCTTGATGATCTAAATAAACGAGTCGCATGTTAAAATTTAAAATAGCACTTATCCGCAGAACATGCCGAATTTCTCTTTATCCCCGCCAAAAGGCAAGCGCGGCAGTTACCCGGGTGTGCAGAAAAGCCAGCTCCGGGTTCGGAGTCCCGGCTTCAGCCGGCAACGTGCGAGATCTGCCAAGCACTGGCAAAGTTTGACCGCGGTCGTAGTTCGGGAGCCTTGCTGGCTAAAGCCGGGACTCCAAACCACCGAGCCCCTCACGACATAGGCGCGATCTGTTCCCGTCCCGGGAATTTTTCCTCATCAGGGCAAACCTGAGAAGAAACCATCATATTGTTAACAAAAACCCATTGACCGCTTTGCTTCCTTTTCCTAGCGTTCCCGCTCAACAGGAAAATTACATATACTATGAGCAAAATCGTACCTCTTATCAGTTCGGGCGCTGCAGGCCCGCTCGGCGTTCTCCACCTGCCTCGTCTCTGGCTGAAGGCTTCCCTCGAAGCTGCCGGCAAATTGCATCCCGATTATCCGGGTTGTGGCAAAGGTTATGACCAGATGGTTATCACCGGTCTTGGTCTGAACCGCGACGCCGTTCTCGGCTTCCTCAAGGCCAGCAAGCCGACCTATCCGCAATTCGAAGCGTGGATCAAGAAGCAGCCGGGCGTGAAGCTCGACAAAGGTTCCGTCGATGCCTTGAACGCGTCGATCGTTGGATACAACCATGCTGACGACACCCGCAAATCCATTCTCAGCGCCAGCGGTCTGGCTGACGACGCAACCGCCCCGCGCGATGCCGTCAACCTGAACAATCTCGACGATTGGTTCACGGTCTGGACTGAAGAATTGAAGTAATCAATTCGTGCCCTTTAGAAACCGGCGCAGGATTTCCTGTGCCGGTTTTTTTATGCATTGGTCGATTCGCCGACCGCGCACGCCGGGCTATTGTCACTTGTCCCTCCGGGACACGAAATCCAAGCTGAGAACCTTCTAAGAGCAATACTGCCCCCCTTATAAATTAAAAAGCAGTTCCTCCCCGGTCTCGACGGTCATTTCTGACGTAAAAAGGCCTCCTTGGTTGGAAATGCATCTTTTTTAGCGTCAAAATGGGACCCTCAGCGTTCTGGACGACTTTTTTTGGCTTAAAAAACTGCCCTCGACGCGCTGAGGGCAGTTTTTGAAGCAAAAATAAAGTACCTCAGCGCGCTGAGAGTCTTATTTTAGGCTAAAAAAGTGCCCTCACCGCGCTGAGGTACTTATTTTGGGCCTAAAAATTTCCATCTAGAGCGCTGAGGGTAGTTTTTTAGAGCTAAAATGAGTCTCTTTTTAGGATTTAGGACGTTTCGAGGGTAAAATTCAGTGGCGGGATAAGTAAGAGGAGGTTTTTGCAGTCAATCGCGGAGCGAAGTTTGATACTAGCCGTGTAGCTTCAGCCCGTGGATGGGATTTCTGAGAAGATTCGGCCCAAAGCCGCACGCTTCTAAGCGGTTACAAATGTGGCTCACTAAACCTGTCATTCCCAAGGCAGCGTGAGAACGGGAACAGACCCAAGGTTGAGCGCTTACTCGGCCCTCAGACTGAGCCGCCTTATTATTTCAGAGACTCACTGCTATTCCCTCGATATTTGAATTCCGTTCAGCTTCATCTCGTCTCCTCTCTTAGTTCACCGTTTGTTGTTAACGGGATCGTCATCAGGTTTTAAATGAAAAATAAGCTTCTTTTTGTCGTTTTGGGAACCGTCGTTCTGGCCGTCTGCCATCCCGGCGCCTTTGCCCAATCCTCCATCAATTTCTTGAAACAGGTGAAGCCGATCCTGGAACTGAATTGCGTCGCCTGCCATAACGCAAAACACGCTTTTGAAAATGGAGAACTCAGTCTCGCCACCAAAGCGGAGGCGCTCAAAGGCGGTGAAAAAGGGGACGACCTCGTGCCTGGCGATGCAGGAAAGAGTCTCATTTACAAATACACTATTCTCGAAGCCGATCACAAGAAGCTGATGCCGCCGAAGGATAAAGGCGGGCCGTTGCGGAAAGAAGAAACGGAAATCCTCCGGCAATGGATTGATCAAGGCGCGGATTGGCCGGAGACCGTGACGCTGGCGACGGTGAAGAAGATCGACTTTGTGCGCGACATCCAACCGATCCTCGAAAAAGGCGGGCCGCTCTCGGAACAGTCGATTGCCGATTTGCAACTTTGGCTCGATCAAGGCGCCGTCTGGCCGAAGGAGGCGAAGTTCGGTGTAGGACAGGACAAGGAACTCATGATCGCCACGCGAATCCGGGAGAAAATTATCGAGGCTTCCAAAGAGCATTCCGAAGCCGAGATGAAAAAGTACAAGGAGACCATTCCCGGGACGCCAGCAACCTTTCCACCGGTGACCTTTAACCTGATGCCGATTCGAAGTGGCGAGTTTTTGATGGGCAGCCCGAATTCGGAAGCGAACCGCAAGGCTGACGAAGGTCCGCAGCACAAAGTGAAACTGGACCCGTTCTGGATGGGTGAATGCGAAGTGACCTGGGATCAATACGAGTTATTCATGTATGGCGATGACCGAAAGGCCGACGAAAAGGATACTTACACGAGCAACTCTGCCGACGCCGTGACGCGCCCGACCAAAGCGTATGTCGAAATGAGTTTCGGCATGGGCAAGCGTGGTTACCCCGCCATCAGCATGACGCAACATGCTGCGAATAAGTTTTGCCAGTGGCTAAGCGCGCGAACCGGGCATTTCTATCGTTTGCCGACCGAAGCCGAGTGGGAATATGCCTGCCGCGCCGGGACAACGACCGCGTATTCATTCGGGAAGGATCCGTCTAAACTCGATACGTTCGCCTGGTACTTCGGGAACAGCACTTTAAAAATGACCAATACGACAGGCACGATCTCCACGGGTAATCCCAAGTATCAGAAAGTCGGGACGAAAGCTCCGAATGCCTGGGGTTTGCATGACATGCACGGGAACGTCGCAGAATGGTGCCTGGACGGCTATGACGCGAATTTTTACAAACAGTTTGAAAACAGCGTCGCCGAAAATCCATGGAATAAAGCCACGAAACCTTACCCGCATGTGGTACGCGGCGGAGCCTGGGATGAGGACCACGGAAAACCGGCTGACCTGCGGAGCGCAGCACGGTTCTTTTCGACGCCGGATTGGAAGCAGCAGGATCCACAGTTGCCGAAGAGCATTTGGTTCCTGACCGACGCGCAGTTTCTCGGCTTCCGCGTGGTGCGCCCATTGAAAGTGCCGTCGCCGGAAGAAATGAAAAACTATTGGAATAGCGGCGTGGAGAACGAATAGATCGCCGATGGTTTCAAAGAGCACGGGCCACTCCTCCTGCTCCAACTCGACAAGTTGCAACCAAAGCTCTAGAAGAAGCGTCTTAATTCCCGATTCATTTATGCAGAACGAAAAAATATTTCCTCATCGTTGGACGCGTCGTGACTTTTTAAAGGTGAGCGGGATGGCCGCGGCCAGCCTGGCTGTGCCGAGTTTCTCTCTCGCCAAAGAAACCAACCCACCGATCCGCATCGGTAGCGGTCATCATACTTACGAACTCGTGGAAGGCTGGGGCAAATTGCCAAACGGCGAACCTTACGGCCTGGGCTGCGGCATCGCGGTCGACGGCAAGGATCGTATTTACGTTTTGACCCGCACGAAACCAGGCCTCGCGATTTTTGATCGAGCAGGAAAGCTGGTCGAACTCTGGCAGGAAGAGGAAGCCGTGAAAAAAGGTCTGGCGAACGACACCTTTACGGCGACCGCGCATGGGCTTTACTGGAGTAAGGAGAACGGCAAGGAATATCTCTACTTCACTGAGAACAAAGCCAAGACCGGCACGAGCGGGCGCCTGGTCACAAAGACCGATTTGAAAGGAAACGTTTTGCTGCGAATCGGCAACGTGACGGAGGAATCAAAGACGGCGATTAAATTTACTTTTGATAATCCGACCGATGTGGCGATTGCCGCGAACGGCGATATCTACGTCGTCGATGGTTACGGCAGTCAGCTGGTGCATCGCTTTGATAAAAACGGAAAACTCATCAAGACGATCGGCGGACGCACCGAAAAAGCCGCCGTCGGTCCGAATGCTCCGCATGGGACGTTCAATACGTGTCACGGTGTTTGGATCAGCACGTTGAACAAGACGCCGGAAATTTACATTGCCGACCGCAATAACAAGCGCGTGGAAATTTATTCCATGGATCTGGAATATCGCCGCACCCTCAAGGACGACGTGCGCAACCCATGCTGTTTTTATCAGCACAAGGAATGTCTCTACATTCCAGATCTCGAC
>JAQGOU010000070.1 GCA_028293445.1 Verrucomicrobiales bacterium
ACTTTGGCGAGGCTGCTTTTGGAACGGTTGAATTGAAAATCTCCAATGATGTCGCCGGTCGCTCCATGGAGGTTCATCTTGCGGAAGTGCTCGCTGCCGACGGTAGTATCGACCAAAAGCCGGGTGGTTCGCGTCGTTATCGGAAAATGACGTTGCCTCTGGAAGCAGGCGAACGGACATACACCGTGGTGATCCCATCCGACGCGCGCAACAGCGGCGGCGCCGCGATCAAAGTGAAAGAATTTATGCCCGATGTGATGCCGTTTCGTTACTGCGAACTGGCAGGCGTTCCTCAGGGCCTCAAGAAGGTCGATGTCGCACAGATCGTTGCGCATTATCATTTCGATGACGCCGCTGCATCGTTCTCCTGTTCAGATAAAGTGTTGAACGACGTTTGGAATCTTTGCAAACACAGCATCAAGGCCACGACGTTTACCGGTGTCTACATTGATGGCGATCGCGAACGGATTCCCTACGAAGGCGATGCTTACATCAACCAACTCTGTCATTACGCGATGGATCGTGAATATTCCCTCGCTCGTTACAGCACGGAATACTTAATCGCGCACCCCACGTGGCCGGCGGAATGGCAGATGCACATGCCGCTCATGGCGTGGAATGATTATCTCTATACTGGCAATCGTGATCTGCTCGCCGCGTCCTACGATGATCTCGCGGCAAAGACTTTGATCGCGCTGGCCCGCGAAGATGGCCTGATCGTGGAAGACAAAGCCAAAATGACGGCGGCCTTCAAGAGCTCCTTGCATTTGGATCAGGACATTCGCGTGCTCGTCGATTGGCCAGCGTCGAGCAAAGCACTGGCATCAGGCGAACGCGATGGCTACGACATGAAACCGGTAAACACGGTCGCGAATGCGTTTCATTACCACACCTTGATCGTGATGAAACAAATCGCCGATGCGCTCGGAAAGAAAGCAGACGCCCGGAACTGGGAAGAGGCCTCCGGTAAAGTGAAGGGGTCTTTCAATCGCGTTTTCTTCAATACGCAAAAGAAATGCTACATCGATGCCGAAGGGAGCGGGCACAGCGCGCTGCATGCGAACATGTTTGCGCTCGCGTTTGGATTGGTGCCGACGGAGCACGTTCCCAGCGTGATCGAGTTCATCAAGTCCCGCGGCATGGCGTGCAGTGTTTATGGCGCGCAACATTTATTGGACGGTCTTTATCACGCTGGCGCAGCGGACTATGCGCTCTCCTTGCTCACCGCAACGAATGACCGCAGTTGGTTTCACATGCAGGAGGCAGGCAGCACGATCACGATGGAAGCCTGGGATAATAAATATAAAGAGAACCAGGATTGGAACCATGCCTGGGGCGCTGCGCCGGGAAACATCATTCCGCGTCTGCTCATGGGAATTGAACCCCTCGAGGCAGGCTTCGCTCGAGTGCGGATCCGTCCGCAGTTGGGATCGCTGCAACAGGCCAAAGTCGTCCACCCAACCATTCGCGGTCCGATCAGCGTTGAAGTCTCGCAACAATCGTCAACATGGTCGGCGAGCGTTATCGTTCCAGCGAACACCGTGGCGGAGTTTCATGTGCCCGTCGCCGATCCCTCTCGCGTCAAAGAAGCGAAGCGTCCGGCGGGAAAATCGCCCTCTGTGAAGTTCCTGCGCATAGAGCAGGGGAGTGCGGTGTTTGAAATTGCCGGTGGTAATTACTCTTTCGAAGCGACGCTTCCCAAGAAGTAATACTGTCCGGAATAGATGTCCTCAGCCCCTGAACATAATCATCAGGCCGAAATCACTCAGCACCTGCCGAGTGGTCACGTCAAAGTGACTGTAGGAGACTGAATGCACGCCAACGATGTTTTCCTGGCCGATCCGCTGGAGAAAATCTGTGACCGTTTCGTCGAATTTATCTTTGCCGACTTCCTGGCATTCGCTGTGACGAATCGTTTTCAACCGGATCTTCTTATCGATCTCTTTCGCCGCGACCTCGAGCGTCGGCTTGGGTTTCTTAATTAGGACTTCTCCGGGACCGGTATGGACTGGAACAGAAAAGCTTTTTTCTTTCTTAGGCAGAACGGAAATTTTGCCGGACGCAGCTTTGGTAGAGCCGGGGACCTTGGCAGGCGGGGCCTCTGCTTCGATGGTGTTCTCTGGTGTCGGCTCTGGAACGGTTAACGTCTCGCCGCAGGTGGGACATTCGATTTCGGTGCCGGCTCCGGCTTCGTCGACAGCCAGTTCTTGTGCGCAGGTTTTGTTAGTGCAGTTGAAGACAATATCCATAACAAGGTCGCTTTCGAAGGGTTAGCGTGAGGTTAGCAATCGAGTGGAAAAATAACAACTAAATCACTCGTAGGTCTTCTCCAGTTCCTTCGCGCGACTGTAAACCGGAGAGTCTGGGGACATGCGTGCTTTGACTTCGGCAAACACCCGGCGCGCTTCGGCGATATCCTTCGATGTGACGAGAACGACGTAATCCAGTTGGATGGATGCGAGACGAGGGTCTTTGATCGCTTTGCCATAGCGGGTCAAAAAGTATTTGAGTCCAGCAGGACCCTTGGCCTTGGCCTCACTATAGGCGGCTTCCATCGCAGCGGGCATTCCCGGCAAGCTGGCAGCATCGACCGGTGCGGCTTGCGCTTCGACCTGGCTCGGCTTCTCTTTCACATCGTTCCACTGCAGGTAGATTTGCCAACCGCCAAAAGCGAGGGCGGCGGCAATGACAAGGCCAATTATAATTTTGAGCATGGCAAAAGACTTTTACAAATGAGCAATTAAAATGCGTTCTCGTTGAGTGTAATCTCGCTCAATGGTTTCAACAACCCAGTTCTGTGCGTGGAAAATCTCTGCGATGGCAGTTGCCTGACCGTCGCCGAACTCAAGCATGATCCGACCGTCTGGTTTTAGAAACCTTCTCGCATCGGCGGCAATACGCCGATAGAAATCCAGGCCGTCAGTACCGCCATCGAGTGCCAGCCTCGGATCAAAATCGCGTACCTCAGGTTCAAGGGTCTCGATTTCAGCAGAGGAAATGTAAGGTGGATTTGAAACGATCAAATCGAAGGAGACCTCCGCCGGAATCGGCGTGAAACCATCACCTTGCAATAACTCGATTCTATCCGCGACGTTGTGTTTGGTCACGTTTTGACGCGCGCAGTCCAAGGCTTCTGCGGAAATGTCCGTGGCATAGAGGCGAGCACCGGGAGAATGAGTCGCCATAGCAATCGCCAGGCACCCACTGCCGGTGCAAAGGTCGAGGGCAATTGCGGGAGGGCTGATTTTTGCCAGAAACGTCCACGCACGTTCGGCGAGTATCTCGGTTTCGGGTCGAGGAACTAGGACATGTGGATTTACTGCGATCTCCAGCCCGCAAAAGGAGGTGGAGCCGACGATATGCTGCAGCGGTTCTCGATTACCGCGGCGTTTGACCATGTCGCGAAGAGCATTGGTCTCCGTTTCGGTGAGGCTTCGATCAAAATTCAAATACAACTTCATCCGGGGCATCGCCAGAACGTGCGCGAGAAGGAGTTCCACCTGTAAACGGGGGGAGTCGACTCCCTTCTTCGCGAGGAAATCCGTGCTGCGCTGAATGGCTTCGAGGACGGTCACCCGCCCAAACTAGGTTTAAAGTGGAAAGTTGAAAGTTCAAAACTCGTGCAACTTGAAACTTCCGAAACAAAACTTTAGAGTCACCGCTCATGAAACGATTTTTCTTTCCAGTTTTCTCAGCAGTTTTTCTCAGCGGATTTCTCGCTGTCGCGCAAACGGCCACTCCCAGCCCACAGGAGCTTCAGGAGAAAGTCGAGCGACTCAGTGGTGATGTCGAGCGCTTAACGGCGGACAATCTATCGCTCAAGAACAAGATCACGGCGCTGAGTGAGGAGCTTGGCAAAGCGCGTGAGGAAATGGCGAAGATCAATAGCAACACTGGCGTCGCGGATGATATGAGACGTCTCGCCGAAAAAATCCAGGAAGTGGATAAGAAGCGCATTGAGGACAACCAAACCATTGCGGAACAAATCAAAAAGCTGGGCGAGATTATGCGGCAGGCCGCGACGGTGACGCCACCTACAAAGGGTCGTACACATGTTACTGAGGAAGCAAAACCGCCGCAGAACGCGTCCGAACATAAAATTGAATCAGGTGACACCCTTTCAACGATTGTCGTGGCTTACAACGAGGCTTTCAAAAAGCAGGGGTCCAAGACGATCACCATGAAGCAAGTGATGGAGGCAAACCCGAACGTGAATTGGAATCGCCTGCAGGTCGGCCAAAAGATATTTATTCCTTTGCCGGCAGCGAAATAATTTCATGAACAAACTACGCCGGTTGCATCTTTACCTCGGGTGTTTCTTTGCCCCGATGCTTTTGTTTTTCATCGCGACCGGCTGGTATCAAACGGTCAATCCCGATCGGCGCAAAGGGGTGGGGGATTCGGACACGATCGTCAGTCGATTAAACCGTGTGCACGTCGAACAATATTTTCCAACGGACACGGCGCAGGGCTATTCCACAAAATGGTTTACCTGGCTGGTGGTGGCGATGTCGGTCGCGTTGATTGCCACGACGGTTCTCGGATTGATCCTCGCGTTTCGTTTCAGCAAAAAGAAGCTGCCGGTATATCTCTCGCTGGTTTTAGGGATTGCGCTTCCAATGCTGATTCTTTGGCTCAGCCAAAAGAAATGAGGACGTCTACCGCTGGTACTTAATTAGCCGGGAATAATAGCCGCCACTCTGAGCCAGTTCCTGCGGTGTGCCGATTTCCGTTATGCGTCCGTTCTCCAGAACGACGATTTTATCCACGCTACGGATGGTGGTGAGTTTGTGCGCGGCAATGATGGTTGTCCTGCCTTGCATGAGTTGTTGCAGGCTGGCGACGACCAACTCTTCATTCTCCGCATCCAAAGCGCTGGTCGGTTCATCGAGAAGCAGAATCGGCGAATCTTTTAAGAACGCCCGCGCCAGATTGATCCGTTGCTTTTCACCAACGCTCAAACGGGTTGCACCTTCGCCGATAATAGTGCCGTAAGTTTTGGGAAACCGTTTGATAAAGCCGTCGGCGTTCGCGGCCTGGG
>JAQGOU010000060.1 GCA_028293445.1 Verrucomicrobiales bacterium
CGGAAGTTACCAAAAAATCGACCCGATTTAGCCTCCCGGAAAAACTTCCGCTAAAAATCCGGAACTTTTGCACACACCGAAAAACTTTCCGCTAAAAAGTCGAAGAAGTTGCACTGTGTGCAAAAAATTCCGCTAAAAAAATAAAAGTTTTGCACACACCGAAAAACCTTCGGCACGCGAATAACTTTTTTGCACACACTCAAAAACATTCCGCAAAAAAAATATAGAATTTGCACTGTGTGCAAAAACTTCCGCTAAAAGAATAAAAGTTTTGCACAGTGTGCAAAATGTTCCGCGAAAAAAATAAATGTTTTCTACCGTGTGCAAAAGTTCCGGCGAAAAAGGTTTTTCTTTTTGACTCAGTCAAAAAAATTCCGCAAATTAGCGGAATTTTTTCAAGGAGGTGCAAACAAGCCCGCCACAATGACTTAGAGATTTTGCGCAGTTTTGCGCCTGGAAAAACCAGACAGGCGCGATTTTCTTTCGATAACGTTATCGATGTTTTGGTGCTTTCCCGTTTCGCGTGCGGAACTTTCACCGGAATTCAGGCGCATTTTTGATAGGCGCACCACGCCGGGTCAGGGGACCTGCCTACAGAGGAATTGAATCCTGGCCGCCGTTTCAGGTTAATAAAAACGCCATAAATTGAGCCCGCATGAGGGCGAATTCGCCTGGTCAACACTCCATTTTCCAAACTCGAATCCGCGACGGCAAACTTACCGATTTAAAAAATAGTTTATTTTTCTGTTGTGTGTATGCGGTTACTTGCTTACATTGGCAGTGTTCGATTAAGTGCGAGTCACTCAGTTGAACACACAAAGACCGGGGGAGACCTAAGAAACCTCAACCAGTCGCGGGTCTTACAGGCAATACGTCTGTGGCCGACAGCGATGTGCTTCGTGCGCGCCTCACGGCGCAAGTTCAACGTTTCGAGTTTGAAATTCAAAGTTGGAGCGGCGAACCGCAGTAATCAGTAGTCAGTCAACGCGTGGTGGATCGGATCGGTGAGGGTGACTGAAGTCATCGGAACCTGGGGGCAATTAAGCCTGCGCGAAATGGGCAGCAGAATTGTTTTCTGCCATTCATCAGCTTCAGGAAGCCGCGCAAAACAGTAAACAAAGAAAGATAAACATATGAAAAATAACATACCAAAAACTAACCCCGAATTGCTTTACCTCGCTGGTAAAGCCGCGCACGGCGCGTTCCTGTTCGGTGCAGCGATTCCGTTGCTGCAAAACACACAACTCAACATTAACGCCGACATTCAACCGTTGGTCGATGCGATCATGGCTCATGGCACTGGCCGCAACGAGATGAAGATCCGCCGCGAAACGTTGAAGTCGACGGTTGAGGACTGCCGCACGGCGCTCATGCTTGGCCGGGACAACCTGAAGCCACAATTCGGGAAGTTCTTCAATGAAGCGTGGCTGCCGCTCGGTCACGATGGCTCCCTGGAAGTCTCTGATGACGTGGCGCAATTGTCGCTCCTGTTGCAAGGCTACACAGAGTTCCTCGCGGACAACCCGGTCCACGAGTTGCCCACCCAGGGCTTCACCGCCGTCCATTTGGGCGCCTTGTTCGCACAACTGCAAGCGGCGGACGTGGCGATCGACGCCCAGGATACGGTGATCGGCGATCTCATGGAGGATCGTGATGCGAAGTCGGAAACCCTCCGCAAACGCCTCCGTGGTCTGGCCGGTGAGTTGAGCCAAAAAATCGCTCCATTGGATCAACGTTGGAAGTCGTTCGGCTTGAACATGCCGGGAGCAGACGAAACTCCGGACGGAGTTGGCGCGGTCACTGCGGTTCTCATTGGACCGAACACTGCGGCGTTAAAATGGAATGCACCGGCACGCGCTCAATACTATCACGTGTTCAAACGTGTCTTGGGTGTCGATGCGGAGTTCGTGCTCGTCGGTTCGCCGGCGGATCTCGACTTCAACCTCGAGAACCTGCCAGCGGGCTCGCACGTGGACATTGTGGTCGCTGCCGTGAACAGCGGTGGTGAAGGTCAACGTTCGGAGGTGGTCACCCTTGTGACTCACTAAGTGCTAGCGCACAGCCACAGGAGAAGAATGGGCGGCGCGGCAGCGCCGACCCTACCAAATCTGGTAGGGCTGAGCCGCTCAGCCGTGACTCGATAGGTCAGCAGATCAACACAACCCGCCTTCGGTTCGAAAGAATCGGAGGCGGGTTTTTCGTTCTTAGGAGGCGGTTGAAAAATTCCTGTTTCGTAGCAGCCGACGTGAGGAGGCTCAAATTCCCTCAGTAAATTGAGGTAGAAGTCAGAGCCTCCTCACGTCGGCTGCTACGTTAAAACGGTTACCAGGCGCGGGCGCGCTTGAAGGCGTGATGGGCGCGAAAGGCTTCTGCGGCGGGAACACCACATTGCGAACCGCGCGTTTGATATTGCTGGCGCATCAGTTCGGTGAGCGGCGAAAAATCGCCATCGTTACCGCGCAGCAACTGGCTGGTATGACACGACAGCATCTCTTCTTTGGTCTGTTGCCACCCGCTGATATCCACGTAGAACTCAGGGGCGAATCCAGACATGTTCACAGTATCCATCCACCAGACGGCCGGCGACGCCGACATCGCACCGGTTTTTGTTTTCTGGCCGCGGGAAGCGCAAAACCAGGAGGTTGCCTCAGCGAGCGCGGATGCGGCGCGATGGTCAGGATGATAATCTTCCGGAGCGTGTGCGATGACGAGGGTCGGCTCAAATTGCCGGAAGATTTCGACCACCCGAAGGCGTGAGGCGTAATCGTCCGTCAATGTCCCGTCCGGGAAGTCAGTGAGGAATAGTTCAGCCCCGAGAAGTTTCGCCGCCGCTTGCATTTCCTTTTTGCGGGCGGCGGCAAGACTCTTGATGGGCGTGCTGGGCTGACCTTTCTCGCCCTGGCACAAAACGCAGATCCCCACGGCCGCACCATCCTGCCGGGCGCGAGCCAGTGTGCCGACGCACAACAGCTCCGCGTCATCCGGATGGGCGACGACGGCGAGGATTCGTTCCTCTTTGAAATCGAACTTCATTGTTAATGTGGTCGCGTCGTCTCCAACGCGGCCACCCTGAGATTACTTGCCGAGCAAATGCTCAATGACCATCTGATCGAGATCCTGGTAATTACGATCCGCAATTAATTGCTGCGCTTTCTTTTCGTCGTAGGAACGGGCCTTGTCCACCAACTTCAAAAAGGTGCGGCGACTGTTATCCAGGTGCTGGAGCCAATGCTCAACTTTGGTCGTGCGGAACGGGTGCACGTCGAAACAAACGTATTCCCCGTTCTTACCGTAACCGGTGCGTTCCATCGCGCGAACCTGATTAAACGCGCTGCGAAGATTCGTGCTGCCGAACGGTTTGTCCTGGTCGAACTTCATGCCGTTTTGATCGTTCAAATGAATCGACCAGAGCTTCTTGAACAACATCGCGAATTCGATTTCATCCGCGGGATCAAGGCCAGCCAGAATGCAATGCGCGCTTTCGATCAAGCAGCCGACACGCTTTTCGTCACGGGTGAGTTGCGCGATGGCGAGAGCATGACCGATGGTCGGGATGTAGGCGTGGTCCATCGGTTCGTTCGGCTTGGGCTCGATGGAGATGCGGATCTTTTTGTCGTGCGCGAGCATCTTGTCGAGTGCCTGCACGAGGAGTTCCATACTGCGCTTGCAGCTTTTGGCTTCGCGTAAATAAGTTCCTTCACGAGCGAGCCATAGCACCAAAATATCCGTGCCGAGAAGCTTGGCCATGTCGATGCAACGCAGCGAACGATCGATGGCGTATTGGCGATGCTTCGGGTCGTTGCTCGTGTAAGCGCCATCGATGGTCTGGGGCGCAAACCACAAACGGGGCGCGAGCATTTCGGCCGCAACGCCTTCGCCGTCGAGGCGCTTTTTCAGTTCCTTGGTTTCCTTGAGAATCTGCTGGTTGGATTTGCTGTCGATATCCGGCACGGCGTCATCGTCGTGGAACATCATGGCGTCGTAGCCCAGCTTTTTCAGGGCATCGAGTTTCCAATCGAAGGTTTGCGCGGGACGAGTTGTCGGACCGTAAGGATCTTGTCCTTCACTAATGTTCCAGGGTCCAAAGCAAAATTTGTAGGTGGTATTCTTCGCCATAAGTCGCGGGAAAGTATCTGTACGCCAAAAAATTTGGAAATGGAAAATCGTCAGGGTTTCCACGTGGACAAAAAAGATTTGGCGATCCCGCGGGTTTGGTGTATTTCGCGCTACGCCTATGTCACAACAAACTGACTCCCTCAGCCGCATTCAATTCGTTACTGGCCAGGGCAACCTGCCGAAGGTTGCCGTCCACACACCGTGGAGCGATGCGGAGATCTATTTGCACGGCGCACAGGTAACCCATTTCAAAAAGCGGGATGAAGCACCCCTGCTCTTCCTGAGCCAATCGAGCCGATTCCAAACAGACTCACCGATTCGGGGCGGCATTCCGATTTGTTTTCCATGGTTTGGTCCGAAGGGTGGCGTGGATGGTCAACCCATGCACGGCTTTGGCCGCTTGAAGGAATGGGAGCTAAAGGAAGTCGTGCAACTCCAAAGTGGTGAAGTCAGCCTGACGTTTCATTGGGCCGACTCTTTTGAAGGGGCGAAGTTCTCGGTTGATTACGTTGTAACGGTCGGCAAGGAGCTTTCCGTGGACTTCCGCGTCACGAATCAATCCGCCGGAGACTTTGTCTTTGAGGAGTTTCTGCATACTTACTTTCAAGTGGGCGATATCCAGCAGGTTTCCGTGATTGGGCTCAAGGGGGTCGATTATCTCGATAAAACTGATAAATACGCCCGCAAAACGGAAACCGCTGAAATCATTAAGATAAGCAGTGAGGTCGATCGAACCTATCTAAACACCACCAGCACGGTGGAAATCCAAGACCTCGCGCTGAAACGCAAGATTATCGTCGAGAAGCAGAGATCCCAGACGTCGGTGGTTTGGAATCCATGGATTGAAAGGGCCAAGCAGATGGCCGACTTGGGCGACGAAGAATATAAAACCATGGTCTGCGTGGAATCCGGGAACGCCGGGGAGAACAAAATTAAGTTACCAGCGGGCAAAACCTCTTCCCTGGAGATACGACTGCGGTCGGTTCGGTTGTAGCCGCAAGATCGTTCATTCTGTGGGGGTTGGAGTGAACGCACCTGCTTAAATCAAGTGCAAAAACTGTCGTCCGAATCTTTAACACGTTGACTAAGCAGGGGAATTCCCTAGAGTCCAATCTGACGATTTTGATTCGGGTAGCGGTACGTTTCTTCAGTGGGGTTCCCCACCCCCACCTCCTTGGCGTCTGCTGCCCGAATCGTTCTTAAAAAGAAAAGTTCCGATTCTCCGTTGACTTGGGTAGGAACATCTTCTAGTTTTCGGCTCCGTTTTTGCGGGGGCGTAGCTCAATTGGTTAGAGCGCTGCCCTGTCACGGCAGAGGTTACGGGTTCGAGCCCCGCCGCTCCCGCCACTTTTTTTTGGACGTTCCAATTAAAAGTGATCCTCCTGACAAGTGTCAGGATGAAAGAAACGGATTCCTCATCGTCATTCGGCTTGTCCACTTTCGCACGACCATCACCAGAACGAACTCCTTCATGCGATCCTGGTAAATGAAAATCCTGACCTTATGCGGGAGTTTGCGGTCTCGATCCTCGAATCGAGCGATGCTTCGCGCCTATGCGGGGCTGGCACCCGAAACCTTGAGTTTTATCCATTACGAGGAACTCGCCTCCCTGCCCCATTTTAATCCTGATCTGGATTGCGGAATCGTTCCCACCGCTGTCCAGGAATTGCGACGGCTGATTTCTGAGGCCGATGCGGTCTTAATTTCGACGCCGGAATATGCCCATGGCCTGCCCGGCTCCTTTAAAAATGCCTTGGACTGGCTGGTCAGTGACCCGGCGTTTTACGGCAAGGCGGTGGTAATTCTTCACGCTTCCCGCGGGTCAACCTGGGCGCTCGATTCGTTGAAAGAAGTGCTTCGGACGATGTCAGCGCGGATTATCGAGTCCGCATCCGTTGCAGTGCCGCTCGGTTCTAACCAACTCGATGAAGCTGCGATAATCGCCCGCGCCGATCTCAACAAAGTTTTTAAGGATAGTATCGCCGCACTGCTCAGCACGGGAGCCACGCCGGCTTTCCCGAGTGATCCACCGCAGCCAGAGTGAAGAATACAATAGACGTTGCAAGAACTGTGGGCGACTTTTCCGGAATGTTAAGGCGACTGCTCTCGTTCGTTTTTGCCGGTCTGCTCGCAGTTTCTTCAAGTGGTCGCGCTGAATTGCTCGACACCAATGTCCTCACTAAAATCGCGGCGCGTTACAAACTGCCCGAACCGCCGAAAGGAGCACCTTTGGTTCTCGCACACACCGAGTCGTGGAGTGTTCTTGGCAACCAATCTACCAGCCGCGATCCCGCGATCTATTCACCGGCGTTTCTCCTGGAAGAGAAGGCGAATGGGAGCATCGTCGTCTTGCGCGGCACGGAACGCGAGACGTTGGAAGGAACGCGGGGCGAACCGTTGTGGCGGCCATTCTCTACGGCGCGTGTGGAACCCAAATTGGGCGGCCATGTGGTTTCCTTTAACCTATTGTCCGCCTTTGTTTGTGCGGTTCAAGTAGCGTCGCGAGGCGAGGGATCCACAGCGCAGGAACTTTGGGAGCGCTTCGCTGCAGAAAAATATTGGAGCGGCGGAGGGTTCCGCGACAACCCCGCCGAGCAGGTGAAAAACCCTTCGCTGCTGCTGGCCCGTTGCGTGTTCGACCATTTAAGAAATGAAGTGTTGCAACAACCTTCCAAGTGGTCTGACGTCCACGCACAGCTGTCTACGTTGTTCAATGAGTTCCCGGCGTTGAAGACTGATGACCGCAAAGAAGTGTTCGATGGTCTCACCGCAGCGATTCAGGCCAAAGCGCCCAAGCCCGATTCAGTGGAAGCTTTAGTTCTCGATTGGTCGCGGCGTCCGAGCCAGATGCGTCACCTCGGACTGTTTCAAGATGGAGAGAACGCAGCGGCTGATGCCCCCGCGCGGGCCATTGTGTTGCGGGGCGCAAGTGCGGTTCCGGAGCTGATTTCGTTATTGGATGACCATCGAATTACGGTGCACGAAGGTTTTGCGATAAACGCGCCGGCTCGTATCCGCGTGGTCGGCGAACTGGCAGGTCTCCTCCTGGAGCAGATTACGGGCATTCATGCATCGTCTCCTTGGGAAACGCCGAAGGCCGAAACGTTTCGTGCCTGGCTGAAAAAGCGAGGGGACAAGGGAGAGGAAGATGTGCTGGCCGAATCGATTTTTACTTACGAAAGCGGAAAGATCACTGGCGTCAACGAAAGTCCCGCGCGGATTCTGGCGCAAAAGTTCCCCAACCGGCTGCTCACACTTTGCGACGAGTTCTCGAAAAATGCGACGGCCGAAGCGCAATCGTTTTCGCTGGCGGAGGCGCTCACGACCTCTGGTTTGCCGAAAGAAACCAGAGTAAAGGCCCTGGTTGAGTTTGCACAGAAAGGGTCGTTGGAACACAAACGCTGCGTTTTGCAGAATCTCGCCAGCATCGATGAAAAAAGGTGCGCGGAGCTTCTAGACCCGATTTTTGAATCGATGCCCAAGGATGCTTCCGGCCCTTACTGGACGTCTCCGGAAGCGGGAATCACCCACGTCGTGATGCTGATTGAAAACGACGAAACGTGGCGCAGATATCTGCAGGTCGCCAAGCGCAGCAGCGTCGGACTGCGTATGGAGATGATGAACCCGCTCTGCTACACCTACATCGGGCGGAAAAATCAAAGTCGAAGGCTAAAGTTTGCGGCGGAGTTCCTTGATGACGAATCGTTACGCGACCTGTCCACCGACTCAACAAAGTTTGAGGGTCCGTGTGCCGCCTTTACGATTCCGAAGATCACGGTCCGGGACTTTGCCGCCATGAAGATAGCGTCAATGATTGGTATTGAGGCGTCACCCGATGAGTTCTGGACCGCACCTCAATGGGAGGCGTTGCGCAAGAAAGTCAGGGAGAAACTGGCCACTGGCGTCACGGAGCCTTCCCAATAGTTACTTTGCCGCCGTTTGCGCGGGCTCATACCAATCGTGTCGCAACCAATCGGCTATTAACCCAATCTGCGTCTCATCGAGCATCTTATCCGCGCCGAACGCGGGCATTCGGTCGTTGCGATCGCCGTAATATTTTTCGTGCTTCGGATTGTTGATGATACCGACAATCCAGTCGCGAGAGCCGTAGCCGGTCAGAAGGGGTGCCGTCGCGTCTTCATCCTTCTTTTGGAATTGATGGCATTCCGTGCAACGCATGGATTCGGTCGCGATTAGTTTTCGCCCTTCTTCGATGGCCGCCACATCGCGGGCATCTGCGCCTTCCTGCAATTTGAGATGGGCTTCGGCGGAGACTGCCATGACGACTTTCTTCAGTTGTTCTTTTTCATCCGCGGAGAAATTGGCCACGGACTTCTTCACGAACTTCACCATCTTGCCGTCTTTGAATTTCGTGGCGCCCAGGAAATGCACATTGTCGACGTTTTCGGGTTTAAGAAATTCTGTGAGCCATTCGCGGGATCCGAAGTCCTTTAAGTTCGATGCACTCGGGTCGCCTTTGGGTTTTCCACCCATTCCATCGCCACTGCCATAGCGATGACAATTGGCGCAATTCTTCGCGAACAATTTGGGTCCTTGGGTAAACGCATCACTGCGCAATAGCGTCACAGCGCCTGCCGGTGGGATTCCGAGTGGCGACTGCGCAAGTTCCTTGACGCGCTTCGCATCTTCTTCTGCCTGCTTCACGGCCACCACGTAATCCGCGTTCTTACTGTCCTCGTTTTTGGCGAGATACGTCAGGAGAGCTGCGCCAGCGACTAGGGCAAAAAGGAAGCCGACGTTGAACCGGTGTCCTAGTTTCCAGCGGCCGAAGATCGGCATCGCGATGAGCGCACCCATCAAAATCGTTGGAATGACAATGGCGCCCCAAATTTCTGTGCCGCCGGGGAAATATTTCAGGAACTGAAATAGAAAGAGAAAATACCACTCGGGTCGTGCAGCGGAATAAGGCTCAGACGGATCCGCGGGGGCGCCAAGATCTGGACCATGATAGCGCAGGATGAAAAAGAGGATGACGACCAGCACCGCCAGACACGCCACAGCATCTTTCAAGACCTGATCCGGCCAAAACGCCGTGTCTGGTTTGCGCAACGGTTGTTTTGCCGTAATCCCGTGCTTGCGGAAAAGATAAATGTGACCAGCGAGTAACGCGATGATTGCGCCTGGCAACACACCCGCGTGCAAGGCAAAGAATCTTGTCAGGGTGTGATGGCCGTAATCCGGCCCGCCGATCACCAGCTTTTGCATCGCCGGTCCGACGATCGGTGTGATCCCCAGAATGTTTGTTGCCACCTTGGTCGCCCAAAACCCTTTTTGATCCCAAGGCAACAAATAACCGGTGAGCGAAAGTCCGAGGGTCAGCATCAACAGGACGACGCCGAACCAGAAGTTCACTTCCCGCGGAGCTTTATAGGCTCCGTCGATCACCACCTGCATGAGATGCAGCAGCAGCAGCACCGTCATCGCTTGCGCCGTGAAATGATGTAAGCCGCGCAACAACCAACCGCCCATCATTTCGTTTTGGATGTAATAAACGCTTTCCCACGCGTTGTTCGAACCGGGCACATAATGCATCCAGAGGAAAACGCCCGTGACGAATTGCACAAAGAGCGCAAACGTCAGCGTGCTCCCCCAGATGTAACGCCAGCGTGCACCGCCGGGAATATTTTCGTAGAGCGCTTCTTTGAGCAAGGAAGCGTGTCCGGTGCGATGCTCAAGCCAGTCAAAAAGTCGTTTGATCATGCTTCAGGAATTTTTTCGGCAACGCCGGCGCGGAAATTTTGGAAATGAACAAATATTTCACCGTCCCGGACCTCGACCTTCAATTCATCCAAGGCACGCGGACTCGGGCTCTTGGGGTCGCGAACGGTTCCGTCCAGGGCGAAGCTGCTGTTGTGGCAGGGACAAAGATACGTATTCCGGTCCGCATTGTAATCGACGAAGCAGCCGGCGTGGGGACAAGCGACATTCAAGGCTTTGATTGTCTTGTCGTCGGTCTTCATCAGGTAGACCGCGCCGATCGGCGTCTGGGGATATTTGTTCCAGGCATCCACCCGACTGGAGATGACCGGGAATTTTTGCGGGACGCCGATGTCTCTCAAGGCACTGAGCGAGGCGACACGAATGGCGCCGCCTCCCTTGGCTTTATTGCGGCGCAGTGGATCAAAGAAAACGGTAATTCCAGCCGCCACCGGCACAAGACTAATGACGCCGCCGATGAGCACGGAGAGGGCTTCTTTAAAAAAGCCACGTCGTTCCGGACTTTTTGGATCGCGTTGAGCTGGACACATAATAGTTTCCGCAAATTAACCCGCGGATAGATTTAGGACGCGCAAAGTAGAGAATTGTTCATAAAAGGTAAATTGGAATTCCTAATGTAAATTTCCATTGTCTCCTAATTGCGCCTGTGAAAAGGTCTTCCATCATGCGCGTTAAATTATTTCTCTTCGCACTCTTGGCTTCCGGTTCCCTGTTCGCCCAGGAAAAGCCAAACGACCCGTACTTCGAACAGTTCCAACCCCTGCCCGCTCCGAAAGCCGAAGGACTCTTTTTGAAAGCGGGCGATCGTCTCGCTATCTGCGGTGACTCCATCACGGAGCAGAAGATGTATTCGCGCGCGATTGAAACGTATCTGACGGTGTGCACGCCGGAGCTCGATATTTCTGTGCGCCAATATGGATGGGGCGGCGAAACGGCGGAAGGATTCTTTCGTCGCATGACCAATGACACGCTGCGCTTTAAGCCAACTATCGCCACGACCTGCTACGGGATGAACGACCACAAGTATCGTCCGTACGACGAACCCAATGCGCAGTGGTATCGCGATAATCAGACAAAAATTGTCGAAGCGTTCAAAACCGCTGGCACGCGTGTCGTGCTCGGATCCTCCGGTTGCGTCGGGAGTCGTCCATTCTGGTCAGCCGATCCGACGGTCACCAAAGACGCCCTCAATATGAGCTTGTGCAAGTTTCGCAACATAGACATTGGCATTGCGGAGAAGGAACAGGTTCGTTTCGCGGATGTCTTCTGGCCGATGCTCGTTGCTGATTTCGAAAGCACCAAACAATACGGCACCAACTATCATATTGCGGGCAAAGACGGTGTGCATCCCGCGTGGGCTGGCCACATTGTCATGGCGGCGTCTTTCCTGCGCGCCTTTGGATTGGATGGTCAGATTGGCGAATTCATCGTCGATTTGAAATCGAATGATGCAAATGTTTCCAAAGGTCACGAGCTCGTCTCCTTCAAGGACGGTGAAGTGAAAATCAAAAGTTCCCGTTATCCGTTTTGCGGTACCGGTGATCGCGCCAAGGACGATACGGTTCGTTCCGGCATGCGCTTTTCCAAGATGAACAAAGATTTGAATCGTCTCGTGCTCATCGTGAAGAACGGGCAGAGCGCGAAATATAAAATTACCTGGGGCGAAAACACGAAGTCTTACACCGCCGAAGATCTCGGCCGCGGCGTGAATCTGGCCGATGAATTTCCCGCAAATCCGTTTTCAGCACAATTCGATAAAGTTGACGCCGCAGTTGCCGACAAGCAGAACTACGAAACCCGACAGATTAAAGATCTGTTCCATGGTCGCGAAGGGGCTGCAGATAAAGACATGACCGCCAATCTCACTGAAAAGGCGCGCAAACCACTGGTCAAAGCCATTCACACGGCGTTTGTTCCGGTCACGCACACGATTAAGATCGAAGCGGAGTAAGGCTGGTTGGGCAGGCAATGCTCACAGCTTTTGCTGTAAAAGGTCGAATTGATGGTTTGTCCGAAGGCAAACCGAGCGGATTATTGCGTTTGAACGCCATTTCCAAGTGACATCGACCTCATTTCCTTCTCCGGACGTCTCCGTTCAAGTGACATCGACCCCATTTCCTTCTCCGGACGCCTCCGTTCAAGTGACATCGACCCCATTTCCTTCTCCGGACGCCGCCGTCCAAGTGACATCGACCCCATTTCCTTCTCCGGGCGTCTCCGTTCAAGTGACATCGACCCCTTTCCGGTAGTTTCCACCACCTCAGATCTGTCTGTAATCGGAAATTCTTTTGAAAACCGCTATTGGCCATGCGTGCTCGACATTCTTTTGCCGTCCCCTTACAACCTATCCATGCCCGAACCTGTCATTTTCCAGAAATCACCCATCGTTCAACTCGTGGAACCGGGCTCGTATTGGTGGTGTTCCTGCGGACGTTCCAAGTCGCAGCCGTTTTGCGATGGCTCCCATAAAGGCACTGGCATGCAGTCGAAGAAAGTGGATATCACGGAAAAGAAAACCGTTGCCTGGTGCGCCTGCAAACATTCCAAGAACATGCCGTTCTGTGATGGTTCACACAGTAAACTGCCCTAAAACGAGTTGCGGCCCACAAAGGGTCACGGGTTCTCCCATTTTTTGCCAGCGCAACGGTCACTTCAGACTTGTTTTTCGAGGGCTATTTCTCTACTTACTTAACCAATCGCTATTCCGTTTACAGCAGCAGATTACTTTCGGATGCACAATAATCACCAAACCTACCGGCGCTTTGTTTTTTTACTCTTAAGTTTCACGGCGTGGCTGGGCTCCATCGCCATTTCCAACAGCGCATCGTTGGTCACGAGCGCAGTGTTGAATCCCGTGGAAGACGCCCATGTCCGCACGGGATCCGCGTTCCAAAAGAAAAACTTTGGTGCGGAACCGGTTTTGGAATTGCAAAGCGACAAGAATGAATCGGAAGCGTATTTGAAGTTTGATCTGACCGGTGCGGATTCTTTGTTGAAACAGGCGAAACTTCGTTTTTACGCCGGAGCAGAAAAACCGACTGTCGCAACCATCTCCGTCAAATCGGTCCTGCCGAAGGAATGGTCGGAAAATATTGTCACCTGGAGGGACAAGCCGGAATCCGATGCCACCCTGGGTCAGGTGCAATTGGTCGGAACGACACCAGCCTGGTACGAAGTGGATCTTACCTCTGCCGTGAAAGCTGAATTGGCTCGCGAAAGCACCAGCCTGAGCGTCGCGATGATTTTGTCGGATACAGAAGGAAATAAGATTTCCATCAATTCACGGGATGCCGTCGAAAACAGGCCCGAACTGGTCTTGTCGCGTTCTCCAGTAAAAGTCAGAATCGTTTTTCGTCCCACTGAAAACGGCGCACCTCCTGGTTATGTCGTTGACACAGGTGCCGTGTATGCGCCGCATACTAATGGCCTGACTTACGGATGGAATACCGATGTGAGCAAGTTCGTGGTCGACCGAAACAACCCGGCGCAGGCAGTGTCGAAGCAGGTGCGTTCGCCCGATTCGCGTTACGCCGGTGTCGCGTGCATGGATCATCCTGAATTTGAGAAGCCGGCGTTCTGGGGCATTTCGTTACCGAACGGAACCTATAGTGTTCATCTGGTCGCCGGGGATCCCGGGCTTTATGACAGCGCGTACGCCATCAACATCAATGATACGCTGGTCCTGGAGGGCATTCCGGATCAGGCCAAACATTGGGTTGAAACAACCAAGACTCTTCCCGTGACGAATCAGAAATTGATTATCACCAACAATCCCAAAGGCATAAACAACAAGCTCTGCTTCATGGAAATCCAGGAAGTTCGCGAATCCGGAAAATAATTCGTGAATCTCGCAGGGCATTTCAGCACAATAACCAAAATATGATTCCCTCGAACGATGGCATCGCAGCCGGAAAAGCGGTCGGCGGTGGCCGTTACATTCTGAACAAGCAACTAGGTGACAATGAGAATTTTTGGCTCGGCCACGACGAAATAGATAACCGTCCTGTCGTTCTAAAGTTTCTCGGTCAGGAACTTCATCAGGATCCTCGAGGCATGGAGGAGTTGCGGACCCAGATCGCCATTGCCACGCAAATTTCGCATCCGAACATCGCCGCGATTTATGGTCTCTACGAGGCAGAAGGTTCCACGCCATTCATCCTCGCCGAGTATGTCGAAGGGATGAATCTTCCCGCGCTGCAGTCCATGCAGCCCCATCGCGTGTTTACCTGGAATTTCCTGGCTCCGTTGCTCAAACAGATTCTCGGAGCGATGCAACACGCTCACGAAAGAGGGATCATCCAGGGTTCGCTGAAGCCATCCAATTTGATGCTCGATCGCAAAGGGCAGGCGAAGATTCTCGATATCGGTATCGCCGGTATCCTCAACAACCCGCTCTACGGCGCAGCGCCAACGTTGATGCCATACCTCAGTCCGCAGCAGGTCGATGGCAGCGCCCCGGAACAGACCGATGATATTTATTCCGTTGGTGTGGTGATTTATGAATGCCTGACGAGCACGGTCCCGTTTTTCTCAGGTGACATTATTCCACAAATTCGCAGCACACCGCCGCAACCGATTCTGCAACGATTGCTTCAGCTGAGAATTTCCAATCCGGTTCCTCAGATCGTCAGCTCGATTGTGATGTCATGCCTCGACAAGAGTCCGAGCAGCCGTCCACAAAACATCGAAACGATCACAAACAGCATTGCCATCGCCGAAATGGAAATTCCGGCACCGCAAGCCGCGCCCGTCGCTGCAGCACCTGTAGCTGCTCCCGTGAGCCACGCTCCCTATGCTGCCGCCGCTCCTGTGGCCGCAAGGCCTGCACCTGCTTATGCCGCCGCGCCCGCTTCAGCCAGCCCGAAGAGTAAAGCCCCGGTTCTTGCCCTGGCGGTGGTGCTCGTCGTTACAATGATCGGAGGTATTGGTGGGACTTTATTTTGGATGAGTAAGCGCAACCCGCAGCCAGCGGCAGACCCGCAGCCGGCAACAAAGCCGATTGCGAACGCCGTCAAACCTACAGAGAATGTTACTCAACCGCCGAAGACGGCCGTTGAACCCGAGAAAGTTGCTGTAAATCCTAAGCCGACCGTGAAGTCTGCGAATGACTCAGGCTCTGACGCCAAGGCAAAGAGATCTGCCCGTGATGCCGCAGAACTGGCGCGCCTGGCCACTCGATCGGAATCGGGGTTCATCAACTTATTTAACGGACAGGATCTGACGGGCTGGGCTTTTGATCCTACTTATTGGTCGGTCCAAAAAAGCGGGAACGAAAGTTTGATTACGGCTCAGGCCGGAAGCGGAGCACCACCGAATACGCGGACCGATCTGGTCTGGCAGCAAGGGACGTTCGAAGACTTCGAGCTACGGTTGCAATATCGTTTCCGCAAGATGGCGGGGAACAATCAAGCCACGGCCGGCATTGAGTATCGTGCGGTGAAAAATGCCAAGGATGGTGAATTCAATGTGAGCGGGTATCATTATGAAATTCCTATCGCAGTAGATAACACAGGAATGTTGACCAGTCGCGAGCGCCCCGCTTTGGCTGTCTTCGCACAGAAAGCCTCTGTGAAAGCGCGTGGCACGGCTGGTAACGATAAAATTGACGCGATCAGCGCACTGGAACCTTTCGCAGTGATCCAAGGGACGATCAAACCCGAAGATTGGAATGAAGTCGTGATCACGGCGCAGGGCAATCATCTGATTCATAAGATCAATAATCACGTGATCTCGGATGTAACCGACGAAAATGAGAAGAAGCGGAGTTTCACCGGCTCGCTCGCCTTGGAATTAAATACCGGAGCCAAACCAGGCGTGTTGATCCAATTCAAGAATCTCCGTTTGAAACGGCTGAAATAGTTCCTGCGGCGGAGGACGCGGTCGAAAGACCTAAAAACTATCGCTTCTCCGAAATCAAAATACCTTTGAATTCGGAGATCATCCGGTTGACAACAATCGGATCGTATTCCTCTTCGCTCTTCGAGGTGAAAATGCCAAGACAAGCATTGTCACCACGGATGGCACCGTGCAAAAAGAAGTTTTCGAACACCCAACGCATCTGCTCACCGTCATTTTGATTCTGCCGAAGAAATTGAAAGGCGTTCGCCAAACAATTCCAGGTATTGTCTAATGCTTCTACAGGAAATTGAGGCGAAGCGGTGTGATTCACGGTGGTCTGGTCAGAATACAAAACCCCGCAAGCGACGAGGCCCTTGCCTTTCGCATTTCGCGCCAGCCACCGATTTGTGACTTCTTTCATGTCCTGCATAACTAATGGGTTGTGCCAGCCACAACGACAGCGTTGCTGACTTCAAGATAGATTCCGGTGTCGTCCTGAATCTGTGCCACGGTTTGATGAGCAGCGCTGTGAATCTCAACGAGATCAAACCGACCGAGGTCGAGTCCTTGCGCAATTTGTTTGGACTGTCCGGATACGAATTCTAAAAGGCGTTTGCGGAGTTCGATGTCTGTGCATTGCCATTCGTAAAGCACTTGTCCATCCGAAGCAAAAACCGCCATCTCCTGGATCTGAACCGGCCCCTTCTTTTCTTTCGGGATTTTTACTTTCGGCAGAACCAGCGGGAGATCTGGAACTTCAGGAGCCGCCTCGTGCGATTCCATGATGGTTTCTTCGACTTCGCCTTCTGACGTATTGCCTTCATCCCGTCGGCGGGAGGCTTCCATCAATAAAAATTCCCAGGACTTGCTGATCGTGACTGCCGGGGGCTCGATGAACGCCTTTAGTTTGAAACCGCCTCCGGAGATGGAAAACAAATGATAAAACGCCTCGAGACCTGACAGCGTCTGCGTCTGCGAATGAATAATGGAACCGGTGCGAATGAAAATTTCTCCACGAATATCGTTATTGAAGATCTCAAGAATGCCGGAGTTTCGCCCCAAACATTCCATCTGCAAAATGTCATGCAATCCGACGCGGCGAACCGTTCCCTGAAAACCAACTTCATCTGTATCAACGCGGGCCAGTTCGTTGAGGGTCATGAAGATCGTCTGCATTTCATCCGATTTGGTCGGCTTGTGCAGATACAAATCCGCACCACTGCTGAGACATGCCTGACGATCTGATTCGTTCGGAAATCCTGTGAGAATGGCTTTCGGCAGATTGGGGTATTTTCTGCCCAGAAGGCGAATCAACTGCAGACCATCGACGAGCGGCATCTGTGAATCAATGACCGCGAGGTTAATGGGGCCTCTTTCGAGAATCTCCAGGGCCTGAGCAGCATTATGGGAAGTAAAAACTTCCCATTCTCCTTTGCTGGTGACCTCCATGGCCTGACTGAAGACGGCGAGGAAATCAGCAGAATCGTCAACGAAAAGGATTTTTTTCCTCGGCTTCGAAGTTGCGGACATACGTGCGCTTAGTTTACTCGGCGAGTCCGCGTCTGACAAGTTGCTGCATGGCGAGCTTCTTCAAGCGCGAGGTATCGACGGATTGCATACCTGAACGGACGTAGCTGTTGTAGCGGGCATCAAACGAATACTGAAATTGGACGACGTTTGTAAAATTACCCACCGCCTTTAAATCGGCTTCATCCACATTGGCAGGACCGCTTTCAAGAATGAGCTGGATAGATTGGACCACGCTTGCGGCAATCTGACCGTCACGGACGAAAGGCAACAACAGCTTGAGGGCTGCAGGATCCGAAATCGTCGCCAACGTCGCCGCAGCGCCATCGCAAAGTTCACGATCTTTCTGATTCCCCTTGATAGTTGAGATCAGCGGTTGCACCGCAACGGCTCCATACTGGGCAACGGCTTGCCAGTCCCGCAACTCAATAGCCTGCGAAACACATTGTGTCGGATCTTCCGTTTGCCAACCCAGAGTCCGCAGTGCCGCAACTGCAGCGTTTCGAACGCTTTTGTCTGGATGCTGCAAAAGGACCGTCAGTGGTTCAATTGCATTGGTATTCCCAATCTTGCCGAGCGCATCGACAGCGCCAGTGCAAATTTCCGGACTCTGACTGCTCAACATCATCACGAGCGGATAAAGCGCTACTGTGTCGAAAAGAATGGCTGTCTCCCAGCGCTGTAAAATAACCGCCTTCAACACAAGTTCGCTGTCATTCGCCGGCTGCCAGCTCAGGGTGTTCAACGCGTATAATGCGGCTTCGCGAACCCACTCGTCCTGGTCCCGAAGAGCTTCCACGAGGTGAGGAATCATGCTGACATCGCCGATCCGTCCGAGTGCCTCGACGGCTGCTTGGCGGACGTCGCGATTGCAGGATTGGAGCGAGGCGAGCAACGTTTTAATAGCTGGCTGTGGCACAGAAGTTAAATCTGATGTCAGATACGCATTCATCGCCCTTGTTTGGCCAATGCGACGGAGCGCGTCCGCTGCAGCTTGGCGAATGGAGCTTTCGTTGTCCTTCAAAGAGGGTAGCAATTCCTGAGCCGCAGTTCTCGTGAATTCCGAGTTCTCCCAATTAGAATCAATCTGCTGCAACGCCAATAACGCTGAAGTGCGAACGTTGATTTCATGATCAACCAATGCCATGGCCAATGCTCCGATGGCACGATGATCCGCCATATCAGCGAGGATTTCACAGGCTCGCTGACGAAGATCGGGTGATTCATCCTTGATGAACTTGATCACAATGTCCACCGACGATGGAGTCTGCAGTGATGTGAGCGCATCAAGAACCACGGATCGAACTTCCCAACTATTGTCGCGGACCAGTTTGGCGAGCGGTTCGACTGCTTCAAGATTTCCGACTTTGCATAGCGCCTGAACGGCCACAGCGCGGACGTGTGGATTTTCGTCTTTCAGGACTTCGATGACCGGCTTAAAAATCTTGGCCCCGCCAATCTTTGCCAGCGTCTCTAACGCTGCCATGCGGAAACTGGCGGTTTGGTCCTTGAGGAGAAGTAAAAGTGGATCGATTGCTGCCTGTCCAAGAGTTGCTGCGAGCTGGAATCGCTGTGAAGCGACCGCCTGTCTTGCCTGGTCGCTTTCGTTGGCTGGACGCCAACCGAGTTCATTCAGCGCACTGGCAGCTTCCATCCGGACTTTGGTTTCGTCATCGGTGAGCAGTTCAACGAGTGCATTCAGAGCGCGTTTCTCTTTTCGTTTGCCCAGTTCCTTGACGGCACCTTGCCGAACAGCTGGATCAGAATTGGTCAAAGCCTCCGCCAATGTCTCGAAAACATCGGTTACAGGAGTAACCGTTTGTTTCGTCTTTTCCTCAATCTGTTCCGGTTTCATATGTTCAGTTCCACAGGCACGCGACAGCCTGTTCTAATTTTCCCAATAAGGCGATTTCATGCGGAGACTAGGCTTTTCCCCTAAAACTGTCAACAATCGTTTTCCCGTCCCCCGCCTACGATTCTTCCTTCCGGCGAAATACGTCTGAAGGATCGGCCAAATTTAAAGACGCAAGATCGACGCCAGCATCCGGACTGCGCTCCCGAGCTCGCTGAAGTTGATCGCTGATCCTCGCGATCGTGCTGGTCGCGTAATATTTTACCACGCCCACACTCACCTGGGCCGGGAAAATGACCGCCAGCAGACATTGACCGTCAATACTGTTCAAAATAAGGCTGAAGTTTTCGCCTTGCTGATAGATCGAGCTGAAATTGGTTTCACTAACCAGGCCCGCCATCGCCTGGGTGGCGGCAAAGGAGGCTG
>JAQGOU010000062.1 GCA_028293445.1 Verrucomicrobiales bacterium
CCCTCGGCTATCTAGAACCGTTTTTTTACTCCAAAAATTCCGATCCAGACAGTCGAGAGCACTTTTTTGGAGCCAAAAAACGGATCCAGTCAGCTGGATCCAAGTTTTGGGAGCAAAAATTCCGATCTAGATAGCTGAGGGCACTTTTTTAGAGCAAAAAAACCGTTCTAGACAGCCGGATCCATTTTTTTGGAGCAAAAACTTGGATCTAGATAGCCGAGGACGTTTTTCCGGAGCTCATGGGCGGCTTTTCTGGGCTTTTCTCATACAACCACCGATGTGAGGAGGAGAATCCGGATCGGCGGTTCCTTTTTCGCCCGCTTCCAATCACACCGGAAAACCGAGTGAATTTAAATTCCCCTTGTCATTTGAGCGAGGACTGCTAAGTTTTCCGGCCTTTTATGAAAGCTGACATTCATCCGAACTACCAGGAAGCGGAAATCCGTTGCGCCTGCGGTAACTCGATCAAGACCCGCTCGATCAAGAAGACCACCATCATCGGTATCTGCAACATGTGCCACCCGTTTTATACAGGTCAGCAAAAGTTCGTTGATACTGCCGGCCGCGTGGATAAATTCCAACAACGCATGGCCAAGACGCAAGCAGCTCAAGCTGCCGCTGCCGAAGCCGCGTCCAAGAAGAAGAAGAAATAGCTTTGTTTTTCGAACAACCGCCCGCTTGAGTGTAAACTCTTGCGGGCGGTTGCTTTTTTCTAACCACGTTCGGAGGAACGCTGGTTCTTTTTCGCCCGACTGCGTCCGGAGGAGACGCAAAATGATAGAGCACCATGGATTTACGCCCGCACATTCAGAAGATGACGCATCGCTACGCAGAAATCGAAGCTGCGTTGAGTGATCCGAACGCTTTTGATAATCCCCAGAAGGCGCAGGAGTTGGCCCGTGAACATTCGCGCATGAAGGAGTTGGTCGCGGTTGCCCAGGACTATACGAAGGTCGCTGCAGAATTAGAGGAGAACCGCAAACTCGTCGCCACCGAACCGGGCGGATCCGAGATGTGGTCCATGGCGCAGGAAGAAATCGCGCGGCTGGAACCGCTCGAACAGAAACTCGCTCTTGAGGTCTACAAAGGCATCGTGCCGCAAGACCCGAGCGATTCCCGCAATACGATCGTCGAAATTCGCGCGGGCACCGGCGGAAATGAATCCGCACTATTCTCCGCAGATTTGTACCGCATGTATTCACGCTACTGCGAAGCCCAGGGCTGGAAAGTGGAAGCGATGGATTCGAGCCCCTCGGATTTAGGCGGGTTCAAAGAAATTATTTTCAGCGTGACCGGCACGAACGTTTTCAAGCGCTTGAAATATGAAAGCGGCGTGCATCGGGTGCAGCGCGTTCCGGCCACCGAAGCTGCCGGACGCATTCACACCAGCACTTGCACAGTCGCCGTCCTTCCCGAAGCGGAAGAAGTGGATGTTCAAATCGACCCCGAGGATCTGGAGATCAACGTCTGTCGCGCGGGTGGTCATGGTGGACAAGGCGTGAACACGACCGATTCCGCCGTCCGTATTTTCCATAAGCCCAGCGGTATTGACGTCCGCTGTCAGGACGAACGGTCACAGATTAAAAACAAAGCCAAGGCGATGAAGGTGTTGCTCTCGCGCTTGCTTGAACGCAAAATCGCCGAGGAAGATGCGAAATACGCCGCGCACCGCAAAGCGCAAATTGGCACGGGCGGACGCAACGAACGCATCCGGACTTATAACTTCCCGCAAAATCGCGTCACGGATCACCGCGTTGAAGTGACGCTTTATAATTTGCCGAACGTGCTTGAAGGCGAGATTGACGGGCTGATCGAACCTCTCATGGCCAACGACCTTGACGAAAAACTCGCGGCGCTGAAGACAGAGTAATTCCCCAACCCAACCCCATTTTAAAGATGATCAAAGGTATAGTTTTCGATTGTGACGGAACTCTGGCTGACACCATGCCGCTCCATTGGCTCGCGTGGCAGAAGATTACCGAGCGCCATAAACTACATTTCCCGGAAGACCGCTTTTACGCACTCGGCGGTGTGCCGTCGCGCGATATTTTGAAGATGCTCGGCGAAGAACAAGGCGTGAACATCGATCATCTCGCCGTTTCCAAAGAAAAAGAAGAGCACTACCTCAAGACCCTGGAACATGTCGGTCCAATCGAATGCGTTGTCGCTATCGCGCGCGAAAATCACGGTAAGATTCCCATGGCCGTAGCCTCTGGCGGGACTCGCGACATCATTGAAATGGTTCTGAACCATTTGAAGATTCGCCACATGTTCGACGCCGTGGTCACGAGCGAAGATGTGCGCAACCAAAAGCCGGCCCCTGATATCTTTCTGGAAGCAGCGCGCCGGATCGGCGTCGCCCCGCAATTTTGTCGCGGCTACGAAGATACCGACCTCGGCATGTGCGCCATTCGCTCGGCGGGAATGGAAGCAGTCGATGTCCGTGAAATGCTGAAGACAGCGCAGTAGGAATTCTGTTCTCCGCGATTTTATGAGCAAAACCGCATTGTTATTCGCCGGCCAAGGCGCGCAATACGTTGGCATGGGCAAAGACCTGGCCGAACAAATCCCGACCGCAAAGAACATCTTCGACAAGGCCAATCAAGTCCTCGGCTATGATCTTTCCGGCATTTGTTTCAATGGTCCTGAAGCGGAACTGACCAAGACTGAGAATTGTCAGCCAGGCATTTTCACGGTGAGTTGGATCGCCATGGAACTGCTGAAGGAGCGCGTGCCGAACTTTCGTTTTGAAGCGACCGCAGGACTTTCCCTCGGCGAACTAACCGCGCTCACGGCTGCAGGTGTTTTTAGTTTTGAAGATGGATTGAAGATTGCGCGGCAACGTGGCCGATTCATGCAAGAAGCCTGCGATGTCACTCGTGGCGGCATGGCGGCGGTGTTAGGCCTGGACGAAGCCGCAACCGCGGAAGTCTGCGCGGCGGCGGGCGTTGAAATAGCGAATTTAAATTGTCCCGGGCAGATTGTGATCTCGGGTGAAGCCGAGAAGATTGCGCATGCCGTGGAATTGGCCAAAGCAAAGGGGGCCAAGCGCGCGATACCATTGCCAGTGGCTGGCGCCTACCATTCTAAATTGATGACGAGCGCCCAAGCGAAGGTTCGGGCAATGCTCTCTACGGTTGCGACAAACAATTCCGTAGTCCCCTCAATTTCAAACGTCACGGCACAACCACACGCCACTCCGGCTGACATTCATGCTCGTCTCGTTGAACAAGTGACGTCGCCGGTGCGCTGGGAAGATTCGATGCGCTATTTGCTCGCGCAAGGGTTTACCCGCTTTATCGAACTGGGGCCTGGTAGCGCCTTGAGCGGTTTCATGAAGCGTATCGATAAGAATGCGCAGATCCTGAATATCACCGATGCCGCGACCCTCGAGGCGACCGTGAAAGCGCTGACGAGCTGATACCTGCCGCTCCCGCTTTACGTCCATACATGCAATGCGTCTTATTCGCGGCCGGGATTGGCCGGCTTTCGTTCTGGTGGCCTTCGCGTTCTTCAGCGCGAACAATCTTTCTGCACTCCAAATAGAAAAACTGATTCCCTTCGCGTGGACTAATAGTGTCCGCATCGAAGTCAGCTTTAGTTCAATCGACGCGGTGCGCGATGTTGATGTCACAGCGGAAATTCGCGATGCGTCCGAGCACGCGCTTTGGTCCGGCAAGCTTCAGGACATCAGCGTGCCGCAGAACGGCTCCGCTTCTTTCAGCAAAACCATTTCGGGTTTAACACCTCGGCTCTGGAGTCCGGCGGCGGCCAATCTTTACACACTCAAAGTGTCCGCCGAACGCGGCACCAACATCGTCGACACAAAATCCATTCGCTTTGGTTTTCGTTCTTTTGAAAATCGGGCGGGCCAGTTCTTCCTGAATGGTCATCCGATTTTTCTGCGCGGCATTGCCATTAATCCGCCGGGAAGAACGATCCCGTCTAAGGTTGGTGAAACGCGCGTCTTTGCGGAATCGTATGTTCGCTATCTCAAGAGTCAGCATGTGAATGCGATCCGGCTGCCGGAGCAATCCCAGGTCTGGTTCGACGTCTGCGACGAGCTTGGCATGATGCTGTTCCAGGGCAATTATGGTTCTCCTCTGCAAGGAGCCCCTCGCAAGAAAGCGGCACCGGTCGACTACGATAAAAGTCTTACCGCCTACAAGACTCTATTCGAAACCTATGCACGACATCCGAGTATCGTTATTTCGATTCTCTCCAATGAACTTCCAACCTCAGGCGTGCGTGGAAAAGGATTCCATGAATTTCTCACTCGCGCTTGTGACGACTTGAAGCGTTGGGACTCCACGCGCCTTTATATCGGAAACGCAGGCTATGGCGAAGGACGCGAAGGCGATGTGAAGGACGCGCATCGTTACTGGGGTTGGTATTACAACACGTTTTTGACCTACTACAATTTGCGCGATAAAAATCTGTTGGGCGATCCGAAGAAAATACAGCCGATCACTTTTACCGAATGCGTTGGCAGCTACACCGGCCCGCGCGGGGACTTTAATATCAGTCTGAACAGGCAACTCGGGGCGCAGTTGAACTGGACCGGACATTCCACCAACCAGATCAAGGATGCGCTCGAGCATCAACGGTTCATGGTCCAACAAGCAACCGAATCATTTCGCCGCTTGCGATCAGAAAACAAGTCTCTCGCCGGCATAATGCCGTTCACCATTTTTTTCTACAATTGGTCCGGGATCACGTCGTTCGAGCAAATGAAACCCAAACCGGCCATGGAACAACTGGGCGTTTCCTATCAACCGGTGTTGTTGAGTTGGGAGATGTGGACTCCCAACGTTTACGCGGGCACCCCGGTCAGTGCCTTCGTACATATCATTAATGACGACGACGAGTTTCGGGACCTCCACGACGCTACGTTGCTCGCGGAAATCCGGAACCAAAAGGGTGAACTTGTGGTTCGACGGGAAACGACGGTTCCCTTAATTCGCTATTTTAAAACGTGGCGAACGAAAATGACATTTGATCTGCGGGACCATTTGGCAACGGGTGATTATTCGATGTCGGGGCGTCTAATTTCCGAAGGACGAGAACTCGCGCACAACGAAACAAAACTCTTCATCGCGGCCAAAGAGTTCGCGGGGGAGAGCCCGAAGACTGAGGTCTTCTTGTTCGACCCGAAGGGGCGCACCAAATCAGCGCTTCGCAAACTCAACGTCCCCTTTCGCACGCTCCACACGTTGAAGGACCTGCCCCAACCACCCGCCGCGCTCATCATCGGCGAAGAAGCCCTGCGCCGAACCTCCGAAGCCCAGACCAACCCACTCCGTCAATTCATTAACACGGGCGGACGAGTTCTTTGCCTCCGTCAGGATCCGAAGTCCTTTGATCCAGCGTGGCTTCCAGAACGCATTGAGTTTTTCAAAACCTCCGTCGACTCGCCACATTACCCGCCTACGGGCCGACCGTTCAGCGGACATATGAATGTTAATCCCGAGCGGCCTGGACATCCGGTGTTCGAAGGCCTGAATCGTTATCGCCTGGCCCTTTGGTCGGACTATACAAAATGGGATCAAACCAAGTCCGGCTTCCCTCACCTTTATCCCGTGACGAGCGGGTTTCGTCTCAAGCACGCCGATTCGCTGGCGCGCACGGCAATTCTCGCCGACTACGATCGCGGGTTGGAAGGCGTCGCCCTTTGTGAAATGTTTTGTGGTAATGGATCTGTCATCGTTTCTGCCTTTGATCTGACTCCTCGAACAGGACTTGATCCCGCTGCCGATCGTTTGCTGCTGAATCTGATTCGGTTTACTACCAGCCCTGAGAACCACGAGGCGCACCCGTTGATTGAGGGCACCATTCACTGGGGTGATTACGCCAGCGAACGAGGGTTGGTCACGGGACCGCTGAACGGATTGCTCGTCAACGCCGATTGGATTGTTCCGCCAACGGATCCTTCCGCCACGCCGCGTGTGCAGGGCGGTGAGGAATGGAGCACGCATCCAGGAGACCAGTTTGTTCCTCACGGAATTACCGTCGCTGGTCCTTTCGGCTATTCGTTCGCTACGTCACTGCGCGATCTCCAGCCCGATTCGGAGGAAGGAACAGGCACCTTTTGGGCGCGAATTCCCAGTGGCAAAACGATTATGCGGACCAAGATCGACAATCGCAGCACGGACAACATTCCCTTCAACGTCTATATAAACGGTAAGCTCGCGCATGAAAGTCATCCGGCATCCGGGAAGCTGATGACCATTACCGCGCTACTTCCGGCGAATGTGGAGAACATTTCCGTACAGTATACCGGCAGCAAGAAGCTCGTGATTTTAGAGACAACCTTTGAATAACACCCACAGTCGGATTAGTGGGTGGATGTCGAAAGCATTTGGATCTAAGCCACGGCGTCAAAATCATTTTGACGAGGAAACCCTTGCTTTTAAATCGAGCCTCTGCTAGAAATTCGGAACTCCCCTCGGAAAAAGTCATCTGCCAACGCTTTGGCTCTCGTGGTAATCGCGTTGGTACTAATTCACTATGAACACATTGCTTCCGAAACGTTTGCTTCTCGGTTCTTTCACACTGGCTACTGCATTCGTTGCCGATGCCAGCACTGACTATGGTCCAGCTACTTGGAAACAGGCCTGTAGCGGCCATTGGTATACCTCACACTACACGCGGTATATTTATGTCATTCACGACATGGAGGGGTATTACGCAAGCACGCTCTCCTATCTACAGGGCTGCAATAATAGTGTGAGTGTTCATTACACGGTCAATGGCAAGCAGGATACCGGGACTGATTACGTGGCGGGCGACATTACCCAAATGGTGCGCGACGCCTATTCAGCCTGGACCTCGGGCTGTTGGAACCGTTACGCCATGCAAACGGAGCATGAAGGTTTCGCCAGTAATCCAGCGTGGTACACACCTCAGATGTATCAGGCATCCGGTATTCTGACGCAAACGAAGGCGAATCAAAATGGCATTCCCAAGGATCGCAATCATATCATCGCCCATGGTCAAAAGTTAGTTCCGGGATGGACCACTTACGCCGCGGCGAATTTTCCCTTTAGCGCCACCTGTAACTCTCATACTGATCCGGGACCTTACTGGGATTGGAACGGTTACATGAACATTGTTACGGGCGGAGCTTCGGCCGTGAACAACGCGGCGGTGGTCAGCGCCAGTGTCCCGGGATCTGTTGAAGTCGGTAAACCTTTTTCCGCAACGGTCACAATGAATAACAACGGGAGTTCAACCTGGGTTAACACCGGTACCCATCCCTACAGTCTAGGATCGCAGAGCCCGCAGGACAATACCACGTGGGGAACGGGGCGTGTCAGCGTCGGGGGGACAGTAAGCCCTGGACAGAATAAAGCTTTCACCGCCACTTTCACTGCACCCGCTGGCGCAGGTTCCTATCCGTTCGCCTGGAAGATGGTGCAGGATGGAGTGCAATGGTTCGGCGCGCAGTATAACGGTACTATTAACGTTATTACCGTCAATAACGCCGCCGCGGTTGGTATTAGTAAACCCGCCACCGTCAATGCCGGGGCGACATTCTCCGCGACGATTACAATGAACAACAATGGTAGCAAACCATGGACTGTCGCAGGGAGCTACCGCCTCGGATCCCAGAATCCTCAGGACAACGGCCGCTGGGGCCTTGGTCGCATTGATGTGCCGGGTACGATTAATCCCGGACAGAATGGCGCATTCACGACGACCTTTACCGCGCCGACCACTCCCGGTACATACGCCTTCGATTGGAAAATGGTGCAGGATGGAGTCGAATGGTTTGGCGCTATTGCCGCGAGCACGATCACTGTTGTCAATCCAGCTCCGAATGCGCCGAGTGGTTTGGCAGCGACAGCGATCTCAGCGAGTCAGATCAATCTGACTTGGGTGGACAATTCGTCGGATGAAAGTGGATTCCGCGTGGAGCATTCAACGGACAATGTAAACTTTACCCAATTCATTTCGGTTGGACCAAACGTCACCGCAACATCTGATACCGGCCTGACTCCCAATACGCTCTATTATTATCGAGTCCGTTCCTACAATGCCTCGGCTAACTCCGCCTATTCAGCGACAGTATCCAAGGCTACTTTGGTACAACCGCCAGTCTTAAATGCCATCAGCAGCCAGACTGGAACCGAAGGTCAATTACTGACCTTCACCGCGTCTTCCAGTAATCCAAACCAATCGATCACAACGACTACCTTCCAGGATTTTGAAGGGTTCAGCAATTACACCACCGATGATCAATGGATGTTCCGCAAGCCAGCTAACTCCAGCACGACGAGTGCTTTTATAGATCCGGCTGTTACTAACTATACAAAGGTCCAGACCTCTTTCCCTGCGGGCCACAGCAGTGCCAAAGTGTTGCGGTCGTCGTGGAGCTTCAAGACCGGCACAAGTAATCCGTGGATGCGTTTGGTCACATCAGGAACCGTGAATATGCCCAATCCGACGATTGATTTGGAACAGGTCATCCGGTTTGATATTTGTTCGGATAAGACTGTGCGAGTTGGCCTCGGCACTCGCGAGACCGGCACGGTGGCGGCGATCGGAGCAGATGGCGGAACCTCCGGCACCATTGAATGGGTCGGTGTCACTAACTCTACGAGCGGCACCCCGAATCCAAGCATCGAGTTGGTTGCCAATACATGGACCACAGTCACTCTCAACATTCCGTTTTCTGCCGTCACCGGTTTCACTGGAAACGGCATCGTGAATAACGGAAAAGGTACTTTGGAAGAGCTCGCCATACTGCCAACGGGCGGTATGGGTGTTTACAATATATATTTGGACAACTTCGCCGTCGTGACCGAAAACACGCTGACTTACAGCCTCGATGCTGGCGCGCCCGCTGGGGCAAGTATTCATCCCAGGACCGGTGTGTTTAGTTGGACTCCTACCGGAGGACAAGCGGGCACTTATAACATCAATGTGAGAGTGACTGACCGGTTGGGTTACACCGATGTCCAGACTATCTCGTTCACTGTTATCGCAACGGGAAATCATCCGCCAGTCCTCGCCGCCATCGGCAACAAAACGGTGAACGAACTCGCGACATTGACCTTTACCGCTACGGCTACGGATCAGGACGCGGGTCAGACCAAAACCTTCTCCCTGGATGCAGGTAATCCGGCTGGATCGAGTATCAACTCCGCTTCCGGCGCGTTTACCTGGACTCCAACCGAAGCCCAAGGACCGGGCAGTTATCCAATCACCGTGCGTGTGACGGACAACGGTTCACCGAGCTCAAACGACTTCGAAACGATCACGGTAACCGTTAACGAAGCGAACGTTGCACCTGTGCTGGCTGCGATCTCTAATCAGACGATTGATGAAGGGCAGACTTTGAACGTCACCGCTTCGGCAACCGACGCTGATCTTCCGGCGAATACCATTACCTATAGTCTGGATGCTGGAGCACCCGCCGGCATGACGATCAACACGAGCAGCGGTGCGATCACCTGGGCAACCAGTGAAACAACCGGGCCGATCGTCAATTCTGTCACCGTCACCGCAACGGACAGTGGCGGCTTAAGCGACAGCAAAACATTCTCGGTCACCGTTAATGAAGTTAATATCGCGCCCGTTCTGACGGTGAACACCACGGTGAGCACGACTGAAAGCGTCACCGATTTTGAATCGTTTACCGACGGCACGTATAACGGGACCGTACTCTTCCGTCAGCCGTCGTTCTCATCGACCACCCTCGCGTTTCTCGATACGGCGGTGACGAACATTACAACGGTCACGGCCGCTTTCCCGGCGGGAGATTTAAGCAGCAGAGCGATGCTTGCCGCGTTCAATTTCAAAACCGGCACGACTAATCCCTGGGTGCGGTTGTCAACTGGCGCCACCGCCAGCCTTCCGAATCCGACGGTGCGCTTAAATCAGCACATCAAGATGGATATCTACACGGATAAATCTTTGAAGGTGGGACTTGGCATCCGTGAAACGGGCACGAGCGCAGTCATCGGCCAAAACGGTGGAACCACAGGTCCCATCGAATGGGTCGGTGTTTCCAGTTTGACCAGCGGCATGCCAAATCCAACTCGCACAGTCTCCGCAGGCACCTGGCAGACGTTGGATTTCTATTTGCCGACCGAAGCAGTCACCGCCTTCACGGGCGACGGCGTTCTTTCGTCCGCCACAGGCAAAGGCGTTCTTGAATGTCTGGCGCTGGTGCCAAACGGAGGTATGGGAACCTACACGGTTTACATTGATAACATCAGCGTCGTCACCAGTACCACTAATCTGGTCGTCGATGCAGGTTCGACCTTAACGCTCCCGAACATCTCCGCGACTGACGCCGACTTCCCGTCACAAACGTTGACCTTCAGCTTAGACGCGGGAGCTCCTGCGGGCGCGACCATCAATCCTGTCACCGGTGTCTTCACTTGGACACCTACAGGTTCGCAAGGACCGAGCACGAACGTGATTACAATTCGTGTCACGGATAATGGTCCCGGCACTCTGAGCGCGTCACAGAACATCACGGTGGTCGTCAACAAAGTGAATACGGCCCCGACGATAACGAGTTCCTTTGATCAAGTGATCGAACTGAACGGCGGCAGCACGATTAACCTGACGTTTACCGCCAGCGACGATGATATCCCGACCAATTCGCTCACCTTTAGTTTGCAAGGTACTCCGCCTGTCGGTTCGAGTATCAATGCGAGCAGCGGCGTCTTCACCTGGACTCCGCCCAATCAGTTGAGCACGAATATCATTACGGTTCGCGTGACGGACAATGGTGTGCCTGCGCTCTACGATGAGAAAGATCTGACGGTCATTGTCAGTCCGACCAACACCGCGCCGACTCTGGCTTTAGGTTCAGCGCGCGTGGATGAAAAAATGGTGAACTTCGAATCATTCGCCAACGGCACGGCGAGTGGCAGCGTCATGTTCAAGACGCCGGTCTACTCCGGCAGCACCGCTTTGTTCATCGATACGGCGGCGACGAATTACACCACAGTCACTGGCACTTTCCCGGCGGGTAATGCCAATGCTGGCGCAAGAGTTTTGAAAGCAGGTTGGAGTTTCAAGACTGGCACGACCAATCCGTGGGTCCGTTTGACCACGGCGTCGATGGCGATCCTGCCGAATCCGACACTCGATCTGGCGGCTCGGGTGAAGTTCGATATCTACTGCGATAAATCATTGAAAGTCGGCCTCGGCATCCGTGAAACCGCGACCAGCGCCGCGATTGGGGCGGACGGTGGACTCACGGGTGGCGTCGAATGGATCGGCGCGATCAAGACCGGTACGTCCCCTGTTCCGAGCCGCACCCTCACTGCGGGAACATGGACCACAGTGGAATTCGTTTTGCCCGCGGAATACTGCACCAACTTCAGCGGTGGCAACAGCGTCCTGGCCTCGGGTAAAGGAACGCTCGAACATCTGGCGCTTGTTCCCAATGGCGGCATGGGCGCTTACACGGTATATGTCGATAACTTCGAAGCGATCTGGACACCAGCATTGCCGAGCACGGTAACGTTGAACGCCAATAGCACGATTACCTTCACCGCCAGCGCAACCGATCCAGATCCCGGCAGCGGGTTTGACTTCGGGTTGGATGCTGACGCGGCACCGGGTTCGAGCATTGATGCTGCAACCGGAGCGTTTACCTGGACGCCGACCACAGCGGGAACGACGAACGCCGTCACCGTCTTCGTGAACGACAATCCGATCAATGGCGCGATTGCCAAGACTGCGTCACAAACCTTCAACGTCATCGTCAACAGCGATCCGTTCGGCGTGCAATCCGGCGCGAACGGTGTGGTTGCGGCGGGCGAAAGCGTGACTCTGAGTTGGTCAGCGATTGCTGGAGCCAGTTACCAGATCCAATCTAAACAAGGCTCCGACGGGCAGTGGACGAATGTGGGTGGAGCGATAACTGCCAATAGCTCGGAAGCCTCCACGCAGGTTCCGCAATCCGATCAGGAGACTTCCTATCGGGTGATTAGTCTCAGCAACAACGGGTCGGATCAGTAAGCGACCGTTTCAGTAAGTTTCGCGACGGGTTTTGGTAATTTATTTGCCAAAACCCGTTCGCCTTTTCGGAGTTCGTCTTGTTGGTTTGGAGTCCCGGCTTCAGCCGGCAACGTGTGCGATTTGCCCAAGCATTTGCAAATGTTTAACCGTGATCGCAGTTCGGGCGCCTTGCCGGCTGAAGCCGGGACTCCGAACCACCGATCCCCGACGATCTGGTGCCCCGTTTCTATCCGGGAATTGCTTCTGGCAGTCGTTCTAACTGGCCTTTCGCACATCCGTTGACGCAAGCACTGCCTTCAGCACTTGCCCCGCCGCGATGAAGCCGAAGGTGCCGGTCACAAAGGTCGCCGTCCCGTAACCGCTGTCACAATTAATGCGTATGACCGAACCGGCTTCTCGATCGAGGCAGACGGTTCCATCGCTTTGCGGATACACCGGGAGCTCGGTCGTGAAAACGCAGTCGACGCCGAAAAGCTTTTTCAATTCGCGCGTGAAGCCGAATTCTTCGCGCAGTTTCTTACGGACGAATTGGAGTAACACATCATGGGTGCTCTCGGAGAGGTCCGCGGTCTTGATTCGGGTAGGATCCCGTCGACCGCCGGCACCACCGGTGGTGACGATGGGGATGCCCTTCTCGCGACAACGCGCGATGAGCAGACATTTGTTCGGCACGTTATCGATGGCATCGAGGACGACGTCGAAGCCTTTGGAGAGAAGCGACTCGGCGTTCGCGGCCGTGAAGAACTCCTGAATCGTTTCGACGACGCACTCGGGATTAATCGCCCGGACGCGAGCGGCGATCGATTCGACCTTCGCTTTGCCGATCTCGCCGTCGAGGGCATGGAGTTGGCGATTCACATTGCTGACGCAGATTTCGTCCAAGTCGATCAAGGTCAACCGCCCCACACCTGAACGAGCCAACGCTTCCACCGCCCAGGAACCGACTCCGCCAATCCCGACGATGCAGACATGAGCACGACGGAACTTCTCCAGTTCAATCCGGCCGTAAAGCCGTTGGATCCCGCCGAACCGTTGCTCAAAATCGCTCATTCGCCGGTAATTTAATCTGCCCAGCCGAAAAATGGAAAGGTTAAGGAATTGGTTTGCCGTTGGGGCCTAGAACAGCCCGACTTTGTCATAAAGTTTACTTTTACCGTCATTTGCAGCGTGCAATCGGGGATAAAACTTCCAGCGAAGGCGATTGCAGTGTGCAATCGAGGACGAAACTTCCAACGAAGGCGGTTGCAGCGTGCAATCGAGGGCAAAACTTCTAGCGAAGGCGATTGCAGTGTGCAATCGAGGGCAAAACTTCTAGCGAAGACGATTGCAGCGTGCAATCGAGGACAAAACTTCCAGCGACAGCGATTGCAGCGTGCAATCGAGGACAAAACTTCCAGCGAAGACGATTGCAGCGTGCAATCGAGGACAAAACTTCCAGCGAAGGCGATTGCAGCGTGCAATCGAGGACAAGACTTCCAACGAAGGTGATTGCACCGTGCAATTGAGGACAAAATCTCCCGGATCCTGTCCTGCAAACGCTTTTATAAGCAAATTCTTCAAGGAACAGTAATTGCCCGCGTTCGTCCAAGTTTAGGTTCCCGAAGCAGGCCTTTTCGTCTGCGCCACCTCCGGACGTCGCTTTTATTTTGGGGTCTCCCGACCTCTTGGGAGTGCGTTGAGCCTGATTTCAGCCTCGAAAGTCGGCTTTTGATCCCCTTCGATTGTTTAGCGAGCTAGAAACTTGCTTTTGTATTTGATTGTAAACGACTTACATATGACACAGGCTCCGATCTGGTTCGTTCCCAGAGCCAGGTCCGAGGCGTTGGTGGCTTGCTTGCAAAACGCCGTTTTGCTGCGAAATTGGCCTCTGTCAAGGGGAACCCCTAAAGTTTTCCCGTTGACGCCCTGTTATCGCCCCGTAAGGTTGTTCAAAGCGCATTTCGTGCTTGAAGGAGATTTTTATGCCAGAAGGTTATTGTGTTAAATGCAAAGCCAAAAAAGAAATCATCGATGCCGTTGAGGAAACGATGAAGAACGGTCGCAAGGCAATCAAGGGCAAGTGCCCGACTTGCGGCACTGTCATGTTCAAAATTCTCGGCAAAGCGGCCACTGCCGATGCAACCGCAGCACCCAAAACTGAAAAACCGAATCCGACCAATCCGTAAATTATGTCCGAACAACTAGCCTACGTAATCATCACTCCGTATTCGCTGCACAAGTCCCGCACAGGGGGGATCTTTGCGCGTCTGATCACCCGCACGGGTCTGGAACTTGTTGGTGCCCGCTTGTTTGCCCCGAGCGATGAACTGGTGCGGCAATATTCCGAAGTCGTCATTTCTGCCAACGACCCGCAAGACCGGAAGATCCAGGAACTCATCCGCGACTACATTTTGAAGAACATGACGCCGGACCCTAAAACGGGTCGCCGTCGTCGCGTGATGATGTTGCTGTTCAAGGGAGATGATGCCGTGCGCAAGGTCCGTGCGGTCATTGGGAATATTAGCGCTGATCGTCGCGGCGGTGAAACGATCCGCGATACGTATGGCGATCTGATTTTCGATGAAGAAGGTGTCGTGAAGTATTTTGAGCCAGCCGTCCTCGCTGCTCCGAACGCGGAAGAGGCGGAAATCAAAGTGAAGCTTTGGGCCCGTTACTCCGATCGTGACGGTGGTATTGTGGAAAACACGATCCAATATCCAGCCGACGAGAAGCCGCAGCGCACGTTGGTTTTGATCAAGCCGGATAACTTCCGCTTCCCCACCGGTCGCCCCGGCAACGTGATTGATTTCTTCTCCCGCACCGGCCTCTACATGGTCGGCATCCGGGTCTTGCAGATGAGTGTCAACCAGGCGATGGACTTCTACGGGCCCGTTCGCGAAGTGTTGCGCACTCGGCTCAAAGACATGGTGGCGGCAAAGTCCAAGTCCATCCTGGAAAAGGAATTAGGTTTCAAGATTCCTGCCGCAGAAGAAAAACAGCTCGGCGAAGTGATCGGGCCTATTTTCGGCGACAATCAATTTGAGAACATCGTGAAGTTCATGTCGGGTCGCGCTCCGAGCGAGATTCCGCAGGATAAATGGGCTGAACCGGGCACAGAGAAGTGTATCGCCCTGGTTTACGAAGGCCACGACGCCGTGAAGAAGATCCGCGACGTCCTCGGGCCGACGGATCCGTCCAAAGCGCCTCCGGGATCGATCCGCAAGGAATTCGGCCAGACCATCATGGTCAACGCCGCGCACGCCAGCGATTCTGAAGAAAGCTCCGAACGCGAATTCAAGATCGTCAAGGTTGGCGAAAACCACTTTAAGAAGGTGGTCGAAGATTTCTACGGGAAGGTTTAAAGAACCGCTGCATCACCGGCTGCAATATGCCTGCTAATTTGGAAAACTCTGCCGTCGTCAACGTCATCCGCGAGGCGGCAGAGTTTACCCGAAAGATGGGGTTCGCGAACGAAGCGGACGTTTTGATCGAGTTTTCTGAACGGTTCAAAGCGGAGAAACCATCCTTAAAGTTGTTGCGGGGTCCCGTGCTGGACGCCAAAGACAATGCCTCTCGCAGAATCCGAGAGGAAGTCCTCTACGATGCAGTCCGTTGCGTCCGTCCGGAAAAGACCAGGGAGTACGAGGAATTCAACCGCATCTGGCTCGCCTTTGGGGATATCATCTACCCGCGGAAGCAGCCTGTTCCCACCAAAATAAAAGGACTCGTTCCGGGCAGTAAGAATGAGACGTCAGTTTTGGGAGACGTCAAAGCGGCACCAACGATTGCCGAGCAGAGCTTGAGAGTGACAGCGCTCTTTGCAGACGCCGTGGTTAAAGGAGAATTGGGGAAGGCTTATCTTTTCTGTGCGACAGAACTTCGGGCCAAGATGAGCCTGAAGCAATTCGAGAAAAAGCTGGGGGATGCCGACCAGGAATATAACGGAAAGCCAATAACATATACGGCGCAAGATATTTTCTGGCTTTACGCAGACGGACCATCACGAAACGAAAGCAACAAAGACGCAGAGTGGCCTAAAGAAACGCCCAAAGAGAATAAGCGAGCGATTGTCGGTGGTTGGTTTACAGACCAAAAGCAAGGGAAGAGCGAGTTTGGTCGTAATATAGCTTTTTGGGTTACGGAAGAGACAGACGGCTATCGGATCGCGTAGTTCTATCTATACCATAATTGATTTGAAAGCGGGTCGAGCGAGAGACGCGCGGAAGCTATTCAAACCCAGAGGTCGTTTCGCTCACGCAAGGTGGTCAACAGATGTGCATCGGCAGCAGGGAACTCATAGTTGGAAAGCTCGGTGCGGTTTACCCAGGCGAAGTCGTGGACGTGAATCTTCCGGGGCTCGTCTTTCCTCCAGTCACAACGGAAAAACTTCAGGTGAACGGATTTGTCGGGATAATCGTGGGAGATGCTTTCGACCAGTTCATTCACTTCCACTTCGATGTCGAGTTCCTCTCGAAGCTCGCGGTGAAGGCATTCTTCGTAGGTTTCGTTCGGTTCACGTTTGCCGCCGGGGAATTCCCATAGTCCGCCGAGATGATCTTCGGGTCGGCGTTGGGTGATGAGAAGCAAGCCGTTTCGGAAAACAAGACCGGCAGCGACTTCAACGCGTTTCATCGAGCCCTCGACTTAACGGCCGATGCTCTTATAGATGAAACCGATTTTTTCCATTTCATCCACGTCGAACATATTGCGGCCGTCGAACATGATCGGATGCGTCATGGCCTTGCGGGCGCGTTCGACATCAAGTTTTTTGAAGACGGGCCACTCCGTCGCAACAATGAGAGCGTCGCAACCTTCGGCGACCGCGTTCATGTCCTCGACATAAGTGACGTTTTGCAGGACGGCTTTCGCCTTTTCCATCGCCTTGGGATCGTGCACGCGAAGAATCGCGCCTTCCTTTTGCAAACGCAGGCAAAGATCAATCGCCGGTGACATCCGGACGTCATCGGTGTTTTGCTTGAAGGCGAGGCCCAGCACCCCGAGCTTCTTATTCTTCAAGACCCACATCGTCTCGAGGATCTTTTTCACGAAACGATCCATCTGCTCGGCATTGATCCGCTGCACTTCCTTGAGCAAACCGAAGTTGTAACCGAGTTGCTCGGAAATATTGATGAAGGCGCTAAGGTCTTTCGGAAAGCAACTGCCGCCGAAGCCGAGGGAGGCGTCCAGGAATTGACGGCCAATGCGTCGATCCATGCCCATGCCGTTGGCAACTTCCATGACGTTGGCGCCGGAAGCTTCGCAAATAACGGACACGGCGTTGATGTAGGAAATCTTGAGCGCGAGAAACGAGTTCGCAGCGTGCTTGATTAACTCCGCGGAATTAATGTCGGTGACAATGATGGGCGCATTGTACGGAGCATACACTTCTTTCATCGCCGCCACAGGGCGTTGGGAAGCCACGCCGATGACGACGCGGTCCGGCTTCATGAAATCATCCACTGCAAAGCCTTCGCGGAGAAATTCAGGGTTGCTGATGACATCAACGTCCACCTTGGCTTTGCAATAACGTTTGATGGTTTCGGCGACCTTCTTACCCGTGTTGACTGGCACGGTGCTCTTATCCACGACGATCTTATAGCTCGTCATCGCCTGCGCGATTTCGCGCGAGACACCCTCCATGAAACTGAGGTCGACCGAACCGTCCGGCTGCGGCGGGGTCGGCACCGCGATGAAAATGACGTCCGATTTTTCGACGCCTTCCTTGGTGCTGCTGGTGAAGCTCAGACGTCCCGCGGCAACGTTCTTCTTCACCAACTCTTCCAGGCCAGGCTCATAGATCGGCATGTGACCGGCCTTGAGGGTTTTGATTTTTTCCTCGTTGTTATCAACGCAGATGACTTGATGGCCGACTTCGGCAAAGCAGGTTCCTGTTACAAGACCGACATAGCCGGTTCCGATAATCGTGAGTTTCATGCGTTACTGCAGGTCAGAGGGTGAAGACTACTTTTCTTCTTTGATCAAAAATCTTCCGTAAACCAAGCCACCGAGAGCGGCGCCGAGAAGCGGGCCGGCCCAATAAATCCATTGGTTGTTCCAATGACTGCTCGCCAGAGCGGGGCCGAAGGTGCGGGCGGGATTCATGGCGGCACCAGTAAAGGGGCCACCAAACAGAATGTCCAATGTGACCGTGAGTCCAATCGCCAGGCCAGCGACGACTTTGGGTCCTCGATTATCCACGGCCGTTCCGTAAATGACGAACATCAGGAAAAACGTGAGAATGGCTTCGATCAATACTGCTTGAATGGCATCGACGCCTTTGGCCGCCAGATCAGGAGTTCCCGAGGCGACAATCGCATTGGCCAATGATTTTCCGTTTTGCGGATCCAATTGCCCGGTGAAGAGAAAAAGAAGAACAAAACCCGCGATCGAAGCGCCCGCCAACTGAGCGACCCAATAGGCGAGCGAATCTTTAACCGTCATTTTGCCGCCGACCAGCAAACCGAAGGTCACCGCAGGATTGAACTGTCCGCCGGAAATAGCGCCCACTGCTGATGCCATCACTGCAATGGTGAGTCCGTGCGCGAAGGCCACCGCGAGCAAACCGACGTTGTGATAGATAGCGCCGACACCAATAAAGATGAGAGCGAATGTCCCGATAAATTCGGCGACACACTGTTTGAGCAGCTTGTTGCTCATTATTTGCCGGGAGTAATGACTGGGTTTGTCCGGATGATCGGTGCGTTTGTCGAACCTTCTGGAGGAGTCGTGACTTCGATAATTTGGTCTGGAGGGAGCTGAGGCTCGGCCTTCGCCAACTCAGGATGTTTGGAAAGCAGCTGTTCGCGTTTTTCCACACCCGCTGCGCGCCAGGCGTCGTACTGGTTGGCGGACTTATCAAGTTGTTCGTAATACTTCAGGGCTTCTTCGGGCTTGCCTTGGGTTTCATACAATCTTCCGAGGCTCAACTTTGACTGGGACGCTGCGGGCGTCGTGCCGAAACGGCTGATAACGTCTAAATATTTTGTGGTCGCATCACTGGCTTTGCCTTCTGCGTCGAGGCATGAGGCCAGGCCGAGAGCGGCTTCGGACTGAAGTGAGGCGTCGGTTTGATTCTTCAGAACTTTCTCGAATTGGGCGCGAGCCTCGCTGTATTTGCCCTGTTGAAAGAGCACACCGGCCGCGAGCAGTTCGGCGCGGTCACCGACGGGGCTGCCGGAATTGTCCTGCGCTGTTTTTAAATAATTCTCCGCGGAGCCGGTGGGTTTGGCCAAGCCTATGGAAGGCACGGCAAAGAGCTGTTCATTGGCTTTGATTTCGCTTTGTTCTTTGCTCCAGGAGTAGACGCCGATGCCGGCTCCCACGACGAGGACGGCGCCAGCGCCGATAATAACTAGCTTAAAATTCGTGGCCAACCACGCCATCAAATCGAAATGGCTGTGCGTATTCGTTGATTCAGCTTCCATAGGAGGGGCAAATGTTCCGAGTGAGCATCAAAAAGGCAAGCTAAAATCCGACAAATTGGCTGCGCAACGAGGTCTGAGGGGATTCCCCCCTTGCCCGACTCCAAAAAAAACGTGGTGCAAATCCCGTACTCTACACGGGACTGGAATGGACTGGAACACTCGCCGCAGGCGACAACGTTTTTTCCCGCGAGGGATTTACGAGGGAAAAACGCTTTTCGACCAGCACGAAAAGCAGCGTCGAAATTATGAGGGTCACGACCATTGCGATTGGCAACAACATCCAAAACATAACAGTTGAGTTACCAAAAAAGGCCGCTTTCCGTAAGACGATTAGCACCCCTTTCAGGGCGAGGCCGTGAACCAGATAATACGAGTAACTCATATTCCCCAACCAGCGAAGCGGCGTAAATGAGAATAATGTTTTGAACAGACCGCGTGACGTGAAACAGGCCCACGTCAGCGTAAAGAAGGTGATAAAGAGTAAAAGCTGGCGGACGATGCGCCAATACTTTCCTGTCCCTCCCTCCTCATATATATGAAGCAAACTAAGGTTGGATAGAAAATGATTGATCACAAAAACACCCACAATCGCGAACAGCAAAAACAACTCCGTCTGACGGCTTAGTCGGTTGGCCAATTTCAACGACTGAATGGTTTCATAAAGCAAGATCCCAGCAACGAACATGATCAGGCGAAGATGCGGGAAAACCGTGATCCAACAATAAACCGTCAAAACCGCCGTTCCTGTGATAAAGAAAATCGCACGACGAAATCCGGGCCAGCGTCGCATGCTCAAGACGGCCACGACCACCGGAATGAAGAGATAAAAGAACAACTCGTAACTCAGTGACCACGCCACCGTGATGAACGGGACAATGTCAAACATCCCGGGGAGCAGGAAAAGATTCTGAGCCAGGTAGATCGCACCTTGGGACAGCCCTTTGGGAATTTTATTTTCCGCAGGCATAACGAGAGAAATGAGAAGATAAATTCCGAAGACACAGAGAAAGGTCGGGTAAATACGCTGGATCCTGCGCTTCATGAACTTGGGGTAATTGGTCGGCTTGCTGACGACCGCCCCGTAAATCAAATAGCCACTCAGTACAAAGAACAAGTCCACCCCGGTGTGGCCGATGGAGGAGAGGCAACGCGAAACATGGTAAGTCAACGAGCCTTCCGCTATGCCACCGCTGAATAACGCATGGTAATGAACCAAAAAGACGAATAAAACCGCCAGTCCTCGCAAACCCTCCATCGGTAGGTTTCGATGGGAGCTGCTTATGGGCTCCAATTCATAGATCTTGGCGAGTCGTTGGCTCAAGGAGGGGGCAGTCACAATTCGCCATTGTCGCCGAATTGCGAACGGGATTCAATTGAAATGGTTCGCAAAATTGAGAGGGATAACGGATTGAGATGGATTATCGGACAATTGCAGCCTCCGGAGTTCTCAATTATTGGAAACCTTGAGGAGAATGTTAGGAATCGTTGAGGACGGTTCAGAGAGTTCTTCTGAACTCTATTTCTTGTCGATTGGTTTATCGATGGCCATCGTCGGATTTACCCGTGCGCTCATTTGGGGCATCGCTTGTTTGTAATTTTCTTTTTTATAGAACTGATAATGGCTGATCAACGAAGTCTGGAACCGTTCAAAATCATCGAGGATCGAGGTAACATTTTCTTTGGCCTCAGTTTTTTCAAAAACGGTTCTAGTATCCTCAAATTTGATTTTATAAACCTCCGGCGATGCGCCCGGTGACTGTTCCCGGTAAAAATGTCCGTTTCGAATCAGGGCGCGTTCAGACGCCGAATTGAAATAAACGATTTTTTGAGAGGATGCGGCAGGATCGTAAAGAGAGTTGCCTTCATAGAACTCATCGTTGGGAAGTTTTACGTTGAGCAGCGAAGCAATCGTGGGCAATAGATCTACTTGAGAGCCGAGCGTATAGTTTACCTGATACTCTTTGCGAGATGGGTTCAAGATGATCAGAGGCGTCGCGCACAAATCCGGACGCAAACACCAACCATGCCCAAGTTTACCATCTTCGTCGCCAATCATCTCGCCATGATCATTGGTAATCACAACTAACGTCTCATCCAACAAGCCGTTCTTCTCCAAAGCCTCGATCAGAGAGCTCAGTATCCAATCGATGTAAAGCAACGTGTTCTTGTATTCCCCGGAATAATCCATCTTCACGAAAGGAGCAATTTTGGATGGGAATTTTTCAAATCCCTTAAGAGGGGTATCGTAAGGCATATGTGGCGCCACCGGGAAATAAGTCATAAAAAAAGGCTTCTTGGCGGCCGCGACATCCGAAAACCGGTTGGTCATCGCTTCCATGGTAGCTTGTTCCGGCACACCCCAGGAAACGGATGGGAACCGGTCCTTTCCAGGCATGTTGCCCGAATCGTAATGAGAATCCAGGCCGCGGTTTGCCAGATAATCGCTGAAACGCAGGTATTCGCGCGGATCTGATTGATAAACCGAGGTCACGTATCCTTCGTCGTGAAGCAATTCAATAATGGATTTTGAATTGATATGAGGATTGACGTGAGAGACGGGCGTACGGGTTGGATACAACCCACTAAGGATAGTAAAGCGTGCCTGAAGGCTGCTCGGGAACGTTGAGTAAAAGTTGGGAAAGATTTCCATCCGCCCTTTGTATTTTTTAAGCAGGGGCTGGGTTTCATCGTCAGCGCCAAAGAGCGACAGATGTTTGTTATATGTGGACTCTAGAACGACCAGGAGGAGGTTTTTCTTTTGTTCTGGTTCCTTCGGAGTTTCCAAAGGCAATGGCCGCAGGTGCAGATCGGTTGCCAGTTTGCTGAATTCGTCGAGGGTTAATCGACTTGATGTGATTCCTGAGAGCAATGGGCTTGTCCTAAGGATATTGCTCAACGCAAAACCTTCTGCTTTATCGTGTGAAACCATCCCGGACGAGAGAAGTCCCGCCACTATTAGTAAAGTTGGAAAATAAACCCACCGACGACAGAGAGAGAAGTCTTCAGGCCTCCATCGATGGCACAATCGGCGCGCCGCTATTATGACGATAGTATAAAAAACTGCGACAACCGAGATACCAACCAGACACTCAGCCCAGTAAGGTTGCAATGTGCGTAAGAGCAGTCCGAGGCTGTCGCATTGTGTGAGAACATTCCAATCGAGACGACTTGAAATCGTCTGCTCTAACTTAATATCGGTGACTGCGGACAAGATCAGGCCAACTGCAATAATATCAAACAACCAGAGAATCCGACAACGGCTCAGTCGGCTGATCCACCAGACGATGCATGCAAGGAGGGAAACAATGACTGTTTCGGAAAATATATACGCGGGGAAGGCAAATCCATACACCATCAGCTTGTTGTAGTTGCCGGCTAATGGGTAACCTTGATTGGGTAAAAGTAGGAAGCTGACAAAGAAAAACGGCAACCAATGCGAAAGGGTTGTGGAAGCTGTGGACAATTTGAGCGGAATGCCGGGGAGCAGAAAGAATAAAAGGCCAAATCCAACAATAATCATCAAATACGGGTGTGGAGATTCTATGCTTTCGTTAAAACTCCTTAGCAAAAGCCAAGTTACTGCCAGGCAAGCGGCGGGAACGCATTGCAGAATAAAGCTCATTCGCTGTTGCTTGTTCAAAACAGTGCTGGCTAAAGAAGCTATTCCAAAACAATCGATTATCAGCAATGAGCGTCTGTCGTGGAGAAGGTGCGAGAAATTAAAGGAAAAATACAAAACTGCGAGAAACCCAAGGACATAAAGAGAACGCCATTCCACTTTATTTCGCCAAAAGAAAAAATATGCCAGCCCGTACGCGATGCAATAGGCAGCAATCCATGGTTTGCCGAAAAAAAACGCGAGATTCCAATAGGAATAGAGACTACTGAATGGCAGAAGACCTCTTAAGTAAGGCTCCAAATGATTGTCGTCTCCGTTGTTCAGGGAGAGCATGGCGATGGTTAGCCCGGCAAAAACGAATCCAGCGTTCAATATCCGGATATGACGCAATGGCAGTTGGGAGCTCTTTCGTCCCAAACCTACAAATGAAACGAGCAGGAGAGCTTGAAAGACGAAGAAACTTATCCAACTGGCGGCGTTAACCTTTTGTCCAGACCAGCGCCAATGATCCTGATATAGATTCTTCCGATCCAAAATCAGGAGAAAGATTTTTGACCCCAACAGTGTAGCCAGCAAAATCCCCGCGCGGATCATCAGCGGGCCAACAATAGAATCGGTGCGGGAATTTGAAAGACGAGCAGAATTCATCGTCTTCTACTCGATTGTATGGAGTTGTGCCACCGTCATGTCGATATCAAGGCCTGGCCATGGGCCAAAATGGTGGAGGCGGCGGGAGTTGAACCCGCGTCCCTGACAAATTTACTAGCCGCGACTACATGCTTAGTCCGAAAGATTTGTCGGCTGCGGAATAACGATCGGACGCGAATTCCACTGCTTAGCCAGCATGTAAGTTTGTCAGCAAAAACCGCGCTGTCTCCAGTGTTTGCTCAGCCTGCTGTAGCGTTTGTCCCTCTCAGCAGGTGTCGGAGGGCAAACGTCGTGGCACTTAGGCCGCGAGAGCTAATTCTTCGTTAGCAGTTATTTTTGGTTCGATTTTTTACGAGGCCAACGAACCGTCCTCGGCATGCCGCCTCTAGCGCATCTCTCAGGTCGAAACCAGTACGCCCCCACGAAGCAACGCGATGAATATCGGGCCAGACACACTCCAGGTCAAGAAGCCTATTCGCGGGCGGGTGGGAGCTTCTTTGGAAAAAGAGAAACCCAAACCTCACGGAACGCGAAGAGGGGAAGGCGCAGCTTGTTGATGAAATAAGGATCTTCGCGAAAGATCGTTTTGATGGTTTCGATCATCAGCTTGGGACTTTTCGCACGGATGGCTGCCATCCCGTTTAACATCGCACGGCAGGAAGAAAAGTAGATGGCATCGCGAATTAGTTTTTCGCGTTCCTGCGGCGGAAATAATTCCAGGGCGCGCGTCTCCTTGAACAATTTGCGCGTGAGATAATAAAAGACTGAGATCTTCAGACCCTTTTGGTGCAATGAACCAGTGTGGTTGGTCAACATGTGTCGCCAGGAACAGAGAACCTCGTCGATGTAGAAAAAATCATATTCCGTGGCGATCTGCATGCATTTATCTAAATCGCCGCCGAAATCAGCCGCTTCATCGAACTCCCCAAATTTTTTAAAAATCTCTGCGCGAAACATCATCCCGCTCGGGACGCAGCACGGATAATCGACGGTGAGGAAATCGCGAAGGATCTTTTCCTTCGGAATCAAACCATCGCCTACCTGATAACGGTAGCGATAGGTCATCGTGCGGAAACCATAAAACTTCGGATAAATCCGCTTATCATCTGCATCAATTAGTTCCATGGGTGCCATGACAACACCCGCCGAAGGATGTTTTTCGAAGGCATCGACCATCAATTCCAAACAGCGTGGCTTGATCAGATCATCGTCCATCAGGTACTTGATGTATTTGCCCTTCACCAAAGTAAGCGCGCGGTTGGAATTGCCACAGGGACCGAGATTCTTCGGATTTTTGTAGTAGCGAATTCGCGGGTCACCCAATCGCTCAATCATTTTTCCGGAAAGATCGTTCGTGCTGTTATCCGTCACGATCAGTTCGAAATTGGTGTAGGTCTGGGCGAGACACGACCGCAACGTGCGCTCGAGAAATTCCGGGCGATTGTAGGTTGGGGTGCAGACGGTGACGAGAGGCGTGTTCACGATGGCGCTATTATTTGGTTGAGAAAAACAGAGGCGAAACCTTCCACGCCGTATTTTTCGATTTGCTTGCCGTTGATGTAATTCTCAATCGCGGACAAATAATTCTCGTATTCGGTCTGGGACATTCCTTTGAGGAATTTATACAATTCGTCGTAGGTTTTGAAGTTTCTCTTATCGATAAATGCGTTGGCCGGCACTTCATTGGCAACGTCCGGCGCCCCGAGATAAACCGGGATACAACCAGTGAACATCGAATCAAAAATCTTTTCTGTCACGTAGCCAGGGAAAATCGCGTTCTCATAACAAATCGAGAACCGATATCTCCGCATCACCGCGTTCTTGCTCTTCACCGTGCCGCGATAAGAAGGAAAACTATTCGTCTGCCAGTTCTTCAACGGTCCAGCGTAGAACTTCGACAGGAACATGTTCAGGCGCGACAAACGTCCCTTGAAACAAAAACGATTCCAACCCGTTCCATACAGATCAAATTCGGTTGGATGCTCGCGTTCGAACCAGCGGATCGCATTCACCCGTTCCGTATAAATCTCCTGGGGATGCGCCATGTACTTCTGACTGGCGATGGTGATGCAAAACTGGGTCTTCTCCGCCGAATTGATTTTAAACGGGGTCGGAATGCGGTTCGGTAAATGGAATCGGAAATACTTTTTATTATCCACCAGTTCCGGATTGTAAGTGAAAATTTTTGTGAACGGCTTGTGATTGGACTTCCAATAATTATCCGGCCGATTGGCCGCGTTCTCCAAGAGGAATAGATACAGTTTCGCTCTGCCGATTTTTTGCAGCTGCCGGTAGTAGCCGTTCAGGAAAGTCGGGTGATCGAGAAAAATGGCGGCATCGAACTTTTGCAGATCGTCCATGTCGATCGTCGCGACCTGATGTCCGAGGCCTTTCAACTTTTTCCCAAGATAAACCAGCGGATAGCCGAGGTCATCGCCGATCGGTGACGACGGATCTTCAAACATCCGGTTCCGATTGTAGTGTTTGTAAAAGTTGTAAAACCCAAGATACATGGGCTGAGAATTGGTTGCTTAAGCCGCCTTTTTAGCGTCGCGGGTCGTAATAAACCATCCAATAAGCATAATGACAAACGCGATCCCGGCACCGATTGGCATCATCTGGAGGAGCTTTTCGGGCGTTTTCCCCAGGAAAAGCAGCGTCAGCCAGTAGCACAGCCCGGCGAAACCGTAGAGAAGGGCGAGCTTAAACCAGCGGCTGGCCAGGCTAAAGGTGGCAATGGCCTGAATGAAACCAACAAACACCATGGTGAAAGCAAAGGTTGGAACCATTGCCGCAGCCTCCGGGGTGTATTTACCAAAAATAAATTTCACGAGGAGATTGCGCAGAGTGATCAATCCCACCGCGCCGCAAAGCAGGCCAGCACCGTAAAGGGCGAGCATGATTTTTTGATCCGTGGCAGCCGCGCCCACTTTACTTCCGGAACGTGAGGTAAAGAGCACGATCAGCATTGGGCCGACCATGGAGGGGATGGAACGCCCCAGCACACCGGCGGCCGTAAAATGGCCCAAAGCGATATCATCGACCCCTTTTCCAAAGTATTTCTGAGCCACCAGCAAATCACCCTGACTAAAAAGGAACGTTCCGCCGACACACGCCGCCGAAGCGATCAGATAAATACCGAACTCACGGTTCCATGGAGAAACGGCCTCAGTTTTCTCGGCCTTTTTGAAAAGATCTTTCCACCAATAGAGCAACGCGAAATTGGCGAGAAGGGAAAAGGCAGTAGCCGAAACGGCCGCTTCGGCTGTGTTGGAAAACTTCTTCGTCACGTACCAGCCGAATGCCAAACGCAACCCGACGGCAATCAAACCAAAAATTGCCAACCTTCGAAACCATGACATCCCCTGTGCGAGCGCCACCGCAAAGCCCGACCACATCCCCAACAGCACCGTCACCAACGCGGCCACCATCAAACCGCTGCGTGGAAATTCAAAAAAAAGGCTAAGCGGATTCGCCAACAGGACAGCGACCAATGTTCCCACGACGGTTGCTTTCAAGAGATAGCGTTGGCTCCCCAAAAGTAAGCTCTGCAAACGCGCTTCGTCGCTGCTCGCCCGGAAGTGGGCTATATAGTGGACGAGGGCTGCCGCGACGATTGCCAGCGGCAGGCTCATCAGGTTAATGAAGCTGATCGTGCTGTTGACGAAGCCAAATTCAATTTTGGAAAGCTGACGCCCCATGATCCCTTGAAAGACATAATTCCCCACCCCGCCCATGAGGCCAACGACTGATAAGATAATGCCGCTACGCCACAATTTCACGCGCAGGTTATGGATTCACATCGCGCTTGTGTCAAGTTGCGTGGCAGACGTGCGGGCACCAAATCCTTCCTGCGAAGTTCGCTGAAGCAAACACTGCGGAGGGCCTTGGGTCATCGGCTTCCAATCGAAAAGCGCAGGATGAGCTGGGTAATCGCCATGAAAGCCATCAAAGCAGCTGGCATGAAACTGCCCTTAGCCGTTTCTTTGCCAAAACGATCTTTGGCGCGATTTTCTGAAAAACTGGTCAAAAAGAGCCATTTGTCGGCTCTCGCCAGATCAAAACCAGGGAAAAGCCGGGAATTTCTTGAAAAATGCAGTCGATGTCACTTGAACGGAGACGTCAGAAACAGGAAATGGGGTCGATGTTACTTTGGAAATGGCGTCAGAAATCGAAATGAGGTCGATGTCACTTTGGAAACGACGTCAGAAATCTTCGGGGGACCCAGTCGACTTTGGGAGTCAGGGCTAAAAATCGAAATGGATGATGATTGAAAGTTCCTCGATGTTTGGGATTTGATGTTTATTCCCACCCTGTCGTTCTTGTTGCAGCCCTTATGTCTCGTTGCTATGTTGTCGCCTCTTTTCGCACGAAATTTATGAAAGTAGTCATCCTGTGTGGCGGTAAAGGTACTCGTTTACGCGAGGAAACCGAATATCGCCCCAAGCCCATGGTGCCCGTCGGGAATCGCCCGATTCTTTGGCACATCATGAAAACGTACGCCGCTCACGGCTTCAAAGACTTTGTTCTTTGTCTCGGTTACAAAGGCGAGATGATCAAGGACTACTTCCGCAATTATCTTTGGATGACGAGCAACGTCACCCTCAAACTCGGTCAGACTCCCGATGTTTGTTTTCACAATCACCACGACGAAGAAGATTGGACGGTTACGCTCGCTGATACAGGCGAAGACACGCTCACCGCCGGCCGCATCAATCGGATCAAGCCTTTCATCGGCGACGACAAGGAATTTCTCCTGACCTACGGTGATGGCGTCGGCAACATCGATATCAAAGCGTCCGTTGATTTCCATCACAAGCATGGCAAAAAAATGACGCTCACTGCCGTTCGTCCTCCGGGACGCTTTGGTGAACTCGGCATGGATAATAACGGATTAATCCGCGAATTTAACGAGAAGCCGCAAGTGTCGGAAGGCAGCATCAACGGCGGCTATTTCGTCGTCTCCTCACAAATCTTCAATTACTTGCAGAACAGCGACAACGTCATGCTGGAAACGGAACCGATGCGTCGCCTGGCCGGCGAAGGCGAGCTGATGGCTTTTCCGCACCGGGGTTTTTGGCAGCCAATGGATACCTATGCTGAGCAGATGCTGCTCAATAAAATGTGGGCAGAAGGCAAAGCGCCGTGGAAGATTTGGTAATGAATTATTTCGGTTCAGCATTTCGCGGCAAAAAGGTTTTTGTCACCGGCCACACCGGCTTCAAAGGAGCCTGGTTGTCCGAATGGTTGCTGTCGATGGGGGCGGACGTTACTGGATTTAGTTTAGCGCCGAACACCAGTCCTTCCCTCTTCAATCAGCTCGGCCTCGCGAAACGCCTAAAGCATATTGTCGGCGATATTCAGGATGCGAAAGCGGTGCATAAAGCACTGGCAAAAGCGCAGCCCGATTTTGTTTTTCATCTCGCCGCACAAGCCCTGGTGCGCGATTCCTACGAACGCTCACTCGAGACGTTCAATGTAAACGTGATTGGCACGGCCAACGTTTTGGAATCCCTGAAAGGTTTTAAGAAACCGTGCACTGGCATCTTCATCACGACGGACAAGTGCTACGAAAACCGCGAATGGCTGCACGGTTATCGCGAAGAAGATCCGCTCGGTGGACACGATCCTTACAGCGCGAGCAAAGCCGCCGCGGAAATCGTCATTCATTCGTATCGTCGTTCGTTCTTCCAGAATCATCCGGTGAAGATCGCGAGCGTTCGCGCCGGCAACGTGATTGGCGGCGGTGATTGGGCAAAGGACCGCATCATTCCGGATTGCATTCGCGCCTTGCAAAAGAAGGAAGCGATTCCTGTTCGCAATAAAATTGCGACGCGTCCGTGGCAGCATGTGCTCGAACCACTCTCCGGTTATCTCTGGCTCGGCGCAGTGCTGGGCAATTCTAAATTGAGCCGATGGGATTCATCTTTGCTGAGCGGCGCTTTTAATTTTGGTCCCACCCGCGACTCCAATCGGAGCGTCGAAGAATTGGTCACAGAAGTTTTCCAACATTGGCCCGGTCGTTGGGAAGACAAGAGCGATCCTAAAGCGGTGCATGAAGCGAAGCTTCTCCATCTCTCCACCGACAAGGCGCACGCATTACTCGACT
>JAQGOU010000063.1 GCA_028293445.1 Verrucomicrobiales bacterium
CCAAATTCTTTTAATTTAGCGGGCAAATCCAAGTTGGAAGGGCTGTAAAAGCGAGGCTTGGCTAAAATGCTTATCATATAAGGACTATAGAGAGATGATGAGAGAGATATTATTAAGAATTGATAGATATTAGAGGAAAAACCGTAGAAACAGCTCTTTTCTGCTGAGTTTACAAAAACTGCCAGCGGTTTTGCCAGCAAGCGGTCGGTGAAAGCACTGACAAAGTTGGCGCGATTTCGCTAGATTGCTGAGAAATTTCGGTTTAACTTCTTCGCGAAGTTGGCTTTCGAGAGCCGAGCCCTACCTCTGGAGCCATTTTCTTTGCTTGAATATCAAGCATTTCCACAGGTTGGGGCGGCCACTGTCAGTGAAACTGTCAGTAAACGGGCGCAGCACTCTGCAACTCGTCACGACTGCAACAGGCTCTCACTGAAACTCGCCCACAACGGGCTAATCCGTTGTTGTCAGGCTGAAATACGATTCTGTCACAACATGAAATCGCGTTTCATTCTCTTTCGCCGTGGTAGCGTTTACTACTGCGAAGACACCGTCACCCGCAAGCAAACCAGCCTCAAAACCAAGGACGAATCGGAGGCGGTTACTCTGCTCAACGCCAGGAACGAGTCGTTTCGCCAACCGCTCCTGAACGTCAAACTTGCTCAGGCTTACCTCACCGCCAGCGATCCCACCATGACCTTGCGCCCATGGCAGGTGGTAATGGACCAGATGCAAACTCACGGCAATCCTGCGACCCAGACCGGGTGCAAGCGCGCCATGAACGCAACGGCTTTTGATTCGATCCGCCGCAAGCCGCTGATGGAAACCACCGCCGAGGATCTGTTGCTGATTCTAAAAAAGGCCAACGTGTCGGAAGCGCATTACCTGCGGCGATTGCATAACCTCGCCACCGGACTGGGTTGGCTGGCCATGCCGATCCTCGCCCAGCGGCTCTGGCCCAAGGTGCATCCGAAACCCAAGCGCGGAATTACCCTTGAAGAGCACCAAAGCATTCTCAAAGCCGAAAGGAGTTCGGAACGCAGTCTGTTCTATCAGCTGCTGTGGGAAATCGGAGCCTCCCAGAGCGACGCGGCCGCGCTCACCGCCGAGAACCTGGATTGGCAGACGCGCACGTTGACCTATTTCCGCATGAAGACCGGTGAACAGGCTCAGATGGCCATCAGCAAACGAATGGAAGCCATTTTGAATCACCTTCCGACCGAAGGCCCGCTGTTTCCTAAACTCTCACAAAGCACGACCAATTCCCGCGCCGCTGATTTCCGCAATCTGTGCAAGAGGGTGAAGATCGAAGGGGTGTCGTTGCACTCCTACCGATACGCCTGGGCAGAACGCGCGAAGAGCTGCGGTTATCCCGAACGATTTGCCCAAGCTGCTCTCGGTCATAATAGCCAGGCTGTACACCGCGCTTACGCAAGGAAGGCACACGTCCTGATTCCATCCTTGGAAGAATACGAGAGCAAGAACGCCACGAAGGGAGGAAGTGTCGGCGTCGGTCAGAAAACAGTGGAAAAGTTAGAAACTCTCGGAATCCAGAACCTCACGGACCTTGCGGCAATGACGCATGATGATTTCAAGAAGATTGGAATCGCCCAATCCATTGCCAAACGTCTCCAAGCATATGTTCGACGTCGAATGCATTAATGCACTTTGCTGGTCGAAAAAAAACGCCGCTCGGGAGAGCGGCGTTTAAACAACGTCCGGGAGTGTATTCATCTTAGATTACTGGGCCAAGATTTCATCCAAATGCACACGGGCTTCGGCCAACTCGGTCTTCAGGGGCGCGAAACATGGGCAATTGTCAACGAAATCGAGAAAATTCTCAGCTGGCTTCCGTAAGCCCAGCGTGCGGAGACGCTTTTTGATCTGTGCGAGCGCACTCTTGTAATCACCGTGCCGCACAATGTGGTCTTTACCTTTCTCGAAATCCCGCAAGGATTCCGGATCAAGACTCTGCTTCGTCGGTTGGGCTCCGGCCGGCTCGGTAATTGGAAAGCCATGTTTGACACAACCGTAAGCGGCCATCGCTGCTGCCAGGATAATTCCGGTTAGGGCTTTGTAAGCAAGACTCTCGTTATAGTGATGGGCGACTTTATGGAGGACTTTTTTAAACGTGTTCTTGGATTTCATAACTTCTTTTTTGTTTAGGATTAATGCTTGGCATTATTGTGTGACTGTTAGAGCACATTCAGTAACTCTGATGATCTATGAATCAAATTACGTATTTAAAGTCAACAAATTACTTTTCAAATGATTTCAGCAGGAGCCGGAATTCTAGCGCGAAAACTTGCACGCCTTTAAAATAAGGGCGAAAGCGCTGTCCCAGCTAAAAGCGCGTTTCTTTACATCGCTCAATAATTTTTATTGATCAGAAAAATCGATGCATGTTCGGAAGAGCAAATAGGAGAATACATACACTACTGGGAACAAATATTTTGCATTGACACTCTGTAACGTTATGGACAAAAATAGCGCGACGTGGCTACTAACAGCTCAACTCCGCCCAAAAAGGCAGAAGTCCTCTGCGAAGAGATCAAGCAGGCGCTCGAGAAAAACGAGAAAGTCGGCGAAAAAATCCGAGCGTTCCGAGAGAAGCTCGGGCACACCCCAACCGAATTCAGTGCGAGGGTTGGAGTTTCACGCCAAAGCTTAGCTCGTTGGGAAAACGACTCAATTAAACCGAAACCCGCGACCGTAGAAACATTTCCATCGCTCATTCCCATCGCGAAACCGGATACAGATCGAATTGAAAAACTCGGCATTCGGTTGGGAGAACATGTTTTGAAGATGGAACAGCTCGCGAAAGAAGTGTGGATATTTCGATCAGAGACCTATTACGAAGCACTACTAACGAAATTTTTCGACGAGTTGGTTGCCAACTTGCAGAAGGGAATAAAATTTCGATACGTGTTCCTCAAAGGCAGTGCGGCCGCGACATCGTTTTACACGTTACAAGAGCGGGTCAAACAACAATTCGAAGACCACCCCAATGCAAAGATCGAACCTGATGCCCTTCTGGGCTATGCGATCACCACAGACGCGACAGCAATGCAAACGGGGCTCTCCAATCTTTTTCGTTCATCGGTGATTGCCGTCGAATACAAATCCGAACACTTCCAACTGCTTAGCAGGGCCAATGACGTCTTTCTAATGACTCCGGCTGCTCTGTACACGGATGCGTCCAGGAAGACCCTTCTTGAGACCGCAGAAGACGTGATTTGGATCGAGCTACCACAAGCCGATGTTGGCCGATTTTGGTTTACGTGGAAAACAATGGTTCGCAATAGTTTAAAAGAAGACAATTCAACAGGTTTAGAGCTCGTTTCTTAAGTTATGAAAAACACATTAATCCATCAATTTACATCCACATTTGTCGCTGTTTTAGTCCTTGCGGTCACCGGCTGTAATCAGCGTTCCGTTCCACCAACCAACACTGAGGCCAACACGGTAAAGAAAGTATCACTTCGGCTCCCTTGGCTTTTTAACGTCGAGGCTGCGGGCATATTTGTCGCAAAGGAGAAAGGATATTATCGGGACGCCGGACTGGATTTGACCGTCAACGCCGGTGGTATAGGACTTGATCCTGTTCAACTGGTTAATGGTGGGTCGGATGATATCGGTATTTGCGACGGCGCAGCGGTTATAATCGGCCGATCCAAAGGATTGCCAGTTCGTGCCGTAGCGGCTGAATACCAGAAATCGCCTCTATGCTACGTAACGCTAAAAAAATCGGGAATCTCAACCGTTAAAGATTTTAAGGGAAAGCGCATTGGCACCCAACCGTTTCAGCTGTATCTCCTCCAAACAATGCTCGCCGCAAATGGCATGACATTAAACGATGTTCAAAACGTTCCCGTGCAGTTCGACATACGCCCCCTGATCGAGGGCCAAGTAGACGCTTTCGCGTCATTTGTGTCCGATGAGCCGATTCAGCTTGCGCTAAAAAATATCGAGTCCCAAACCGTCATGGCAGCAGAAAACGGCTATCCGTTTTACGCAAACGTGATTTTCAGCACTGACAAAACGATTAAAGAGCATCCGGAAATCATCCGGGCTTTTATTGCCGCCACATTCAAAGGATGGAAGGACGTAGTTGCCGATCCAGACGCCGCAGCAAAACTAGTCGTCGAAAAATACAACAAAGAACTGACTTACGAACAACAGAAAAGAAGCGTTAAAGTTATTTCGGACTTATTGACTGCTAACCTAGGTCAAAATGCTATGGGTCATATGACTATCGACCGATGGAAACAGTCCATTGAAACCCTCACAAAATACGAACAGATAAGCTCCCCAGTTAAAGCGGAGGATTTAGTTTCGATGGAATTCCAAAACGCTGTTTCAGCTAAATAGAAGTGGAATCTCGCACTGACATCACCGTTAGCGCTCGCAACGTTGGCCTGGATTACAACCGCATTCACCAGCAAGCCATTACGGTTCTCCGTAACATTACGTTTGATGTAAAACGGGCAGAATTCGTTGTAATACTGGGACCATCTGGCTGTGGGAAAACCACGTTGCTGAAAACAATCTGTGGGCTAATCAGTGTCACTGAAGGCGAATTGATCGTCGACGGAGAACCCCCTGACATCGCTAAATCGCGCCACAAAGCGGTCATGTCGTTCCAAGACGCGTGCCTGCTGCGGTGGCGCACGGTGCTTGAAAACGTTCGGCTACCTGAGGAACTTGGTGACCAGCGCACCGGAAACGCGGCTGCAATGCTGGAACTTGTCGGCCTCAGCGCGTTTGCGAATGCTTATCCAGATGAACTTTCCGGAGGCATGAAGCAACGGGTTGCCTTAGCCCGGGCGCTGAATTGTCAACCGACGATTCTTGCCATGGACGAACCATTCGGACAACTGGACGAGCCTGGTCGTGCCACCCTTAACGATGAACTCCTTCGGGCGTGGAAAAATACGCAGGTGACTGTTGTGTTTGTCACGCATTCCGTTCCCGAAGCTGTTTATTTGGCGGACAGGATAATAGTTTTAACTCAACGTCCATCTACCATAGGGCGAGTTATTGACGTCCCCTTCGCACGACCGCGCAATGCGTTTCTCCGCAGCGATCCACAATTTTTTGCTCTCTGTAATACCATCTCTGCAATACTTTCCTCCCCCGCTGCTTGAAAGGGTTACTCAAAACCGACCAATGAACCGATCAATACGTTCTCTTCTGGGCCAGCGGGTGCGCCACGCGGCGTTTGGCCTGTGTATTCTGATCGGCGCTCTCGTGGTCCTCGAAACGATCGTCAAGTTTTTCCACATCTCCAGTTATCTTCTCCCTCCGCCAACGACAATTTTTTATAAGCTTTTCGAAAATTGGGGCACAATTGCTCCACACCTAATGGTCACGACGGTTGAGGCATTAACCGGATTTCTTTTGGCAACCGTCATCGCTATTTGCTTGGCCGTTTGCTGTCTCTGGTTCCCAACACTGGAAAAGTTAATTTTACCAATGGCAGTGATATTACAAACTGTTCCAGTCATCGTTTTGGCACCGGTGTTGGTCATCACTCTCGGGAACGGGATTGCTTCTAAGGTGGTCATTGCAGCGCTCATTGCGTTTTTCCCAACGTTCATTAATGCTGCACGTGGTCTCGTGTCCATAGAAACACCACACCTCGAACTGTTCCAAACACTGAATGCAAATCGATGGCAGACATTGCTGAAACTCCGTGTTCCCACCGCCCTACCATACTTATTTGCTTCTTTGCGCATTGCCGCGGCCAATTGTTATATTGGAGCCGTCATCGGGGAGTGGGTTTCCGCAAGCAAAGGCATTGGTTATCTGGCTCAAGTCTATTTGTACCAAATCAATATCGACCTTTTGTATGCCACAGTTTTGACGAGCTCGTTTGCCGCACTTGCGTTTGCATATGCTATTGGTTTAGTGGAAACTCTAATGTGCCCATGGAGTCGAGAAAGCCTCGGCACCCAGAGGCCATGAGCGCTGTGAGCGCTGTGAGCGCATATGCTGAACGATTTTGAGAAGTTGGCCGACGTCTATAGCAGGTCCCACTCGCTTCCGGATAAACTTTATTCGTACGTTCCCACTTTACTGAAAGTGGTTGAACCATCTGGCAAAACCATTCTCGACCTTGGTTGCGGTGACGGGTTTTACACGGTTCGATATGCCGAGACTGGCGCGAAAATTTCCATTGGCCTCGATAACGCAAAGGCGCAGCTTGCCAGGGCCATTACGATTAACCAGCGCCCCGATGTCCGTTACATTTTTGCAGATGTTTTCACCGATACTATGCCCCCTGCGGACGTTATTGCGGCACCGTTTTTGCTAAATTACGCTTCCACACAGGGTGAGCTCCAGCAGTTGATCGATAACATGGGCCGATCGCTTATTTCTGGAGGCAAGGTCGTTGGTATCGTGGACATGCCAATTCGAGGATCGGCAGCAAGAAAATACGGTACTGAAACGACGGTTCTGCGCCAACCTTTGGGAGACGGGAGTGAATTGAGAATAGATTTGTTCGATTCCGCTCACATCATTTCTATTCGGGCCTTCTTTTTCACGCAGGAAACTATTCAACACGCCTTTGAACAACTAGGTTTCTCCGCCTTGACATGGCACAACCCAATTGTTTCGCCGATTGGTTACGAGTTGTTTGGCGCAGAATATTGGGCTCAATATCTTAGCAATCCGGCTGTCGCATATTTTTCCGCAGAGAAGCTCTAGGAGACGGTGCAATTGTTGTAAACCCTTTGTCTAGCGCCAGAAATGAGGAACCTCTAATTCGATTCGTTACGAAAGTTATTTATCACTCTGATGTAGAAGATTGGTCCGGATCGTTTTTCAACCAGGCTTCTTTTGCGAACTCCTGCCACCAAATAACCAGCCGACTTCCAATCTCCGCCTTAAACTCTTTTTTCAAATCCGGATCTTGTGTTTTGTCCTTACTTTTCAATTCGATTTCTCGTTCCAGAAAAATGAGCGCCATCTTCGCCCGCACGCCTAACCACTTGCGCAAGTCTGTCGGCGGAACAATCCCTTTCCGATTCTTCGTATTCAGGAACATAACAATCCACATATCGCACCGCTTTTCTATGCTTGGTGAAGATACTTCGCGGATTTTCAGGACAGACTCGTCCACCGGCTTAACCAACAAAAAGAAAAGCGTCATTTGACGACGCAACTCATGCCAGGGCCCAAGGGAGAACTGTTTAAAAATGCCAATATCCGGCGGCAACGCACCAAACTCCATCATGTTGAAATTCTCAATGGCGGCCAATTCCTCGTCTAAGGAATTATCTTCCATGCCTTCGTTACGTTTTCGTAAATCCATTCGTCCCGAACAATGAATTTTGCCCTTTGGAACTGCAACCGAAACTTCCAGCACATCAAACATTTTGTCCGCGAGCGCACCTGTCGCTCACTTATTTCCTCCCTCGCTCCACCCGAAAACGCCATCGACCACTTTTGTCTGTGGATTTTCGTTCGTTTCCTGTTTATAAAAAGCCCGTCTTGTCCCATGAAACATCTTCCATTCGTATCCAAATACCGGACCGACTACGAAATCGTGGAGCAACGACAGGGGAAACTACGCCTATACCCGCATACAGAACAACTGCCGGTCATTCTTCGTGCTATCGACAAAGATTTTTATACTCCTTTGCCCGCTCGCATCGCTCGGGTGGATCACCGCGCAAGCGGTTTCGACAAGATCGTTCGCAAGCATGCCTCGCTCCTGTTTTGTGGTTGGATCAATGCAGACCGCGAAGACGAACTGCGGCTCCACTCCCTTCTGGGTCGCGACCTCGTCGCCCGTCCATCCATTGTCCAACAGATCAGCGAGGACACCCCTCGCGGACGTTGTCACCGGTTCCGTTTTTATGCGGGCGATGATTTTTTTACGGAGATATACCTTTGCGGCAAACGTGTTGTATTTTCAGATCACGTCCTTCAGAGGTTTTCATCTCGTGCTGAACTTTGCGTGGGTGAAGATGTCTCCAACTTTCTTATAAGCTTTTTTGGCTCTCCGATAATAGCCATGCCCGTAGGTCCGGGCAGAGCATTTATAGTTTCTTATCTGGGTTCGATTCTGGCGATGACTTACACCGAAACTCCGGACGAATACTTCATTACTACCTGCCTCACCATCAACGAAATCAACTCGCTCTCTCTGGAACTCCCGCCGCATGCCATCAATCTCCATTACGATTTGCCTTACCGAAGGCCGAAGATGCGGAATTGGGGTCCTACTAACCTCATGCTCGAATTTCACCGATGCTGGGAGCGCAAAGTTCTACCCACTATGCCGAAGTGCGGCGCAAAGGACCAAAAGGCGAACTGGTACGAAATCGCTCATTTTGCCCGCGATAATAAAAAGAAAGAAGGCCACGCGCTCGGTTCGCAAATACAATTTGCCGACGGCATTCCTGGACCATTGGCACTCGAGGCCCTTCCGGGTCAACAATTTGTCAGCTATGACGAAATGGAAGCCTGCAAAAAATCCGCCCCGGACTACGACTGGGACACCCGCATTGCCGAGCGTGAAGCTAACGGCACTCTCGCCCGCTAGACACGATCAGCCTCCTCAAATTTCCCAACCCCACCATCCCCGCCGGCGATCATGACGAGGCTCTGGCGCTTTCTCTTCACCGTAAATGTAACGAACCATTTTCAACCCCTCGTGTTCGCTCTGCTTCGCAATGAATTCTTCCGCAGTACTCGCGGACTCTTCCAACTTGTCCCCGTGAAAAAACGGCGGGTTGCTCTGTGTTTGTGCCTGTTGCCCGACCAGCAGGAGCGAGATTGCAGCGTCCATCTGCGTCAGCTTCCTAACCATGGCCATCCTGAATTTCCGTTCAACCTTCTCATTCTCATCCATCCACGACACAAGCTTGCAGAGGAGCTGAAAATTGACTTCGGTGAGCCCGTCAATGTGCTTAACAATTTCGGGCGACGTCGTAATTGATTTGGCATTCCTTCTCATACCCTGCCCATACCACAACTACGCTTCCTCCGCATTCGGCATTTATGCCGTCACCGCTTGCAAACGTTCTCGCCATCTTACCGTTTCGCAATAAAAACTCGCGCGGCTGCCAAGACCCGTTCCCGGTCCCCGCGCGGATAACCTTCCAGCTGCAGCAATCGTTCTCCCAAACGCCACATGGATCGAATTTGCTCGCCCGTCGGGTAATTCAAAATGGCACGCACGTCGAAGCGATTGATGTCGAACCGCCTCATTAGCAGGAAAACAATGATGTTCTTAACCAACTTAATTTCCGGCTGCTTCAGTTTGCGCATTTTCAGATGCTTTGGCGCAACCAGCATAGCAACCCGTTGTTTCTCGTCATTCACAGCAGCTGGCGCTGCATCAACGACGGCCTCAGCCGTGTTTCGCACCGCTTCTTGAATGCGCATCGCTAATTCCGATTTCGGTCCAATCTCGTCTCCAACGGTAAGGAATTTTTCAACCGTTCCGACATCCTCAGCTCGAAACAATGCCTTCACATCTTCAATCTCAAACTCGTAAATCCGCACCAATGCGTAGATCAAAATAGCTTTGATCTCAAAAAGCTTTGTGACACTGAGCGTGGGATAGGTGGCAATCCTGTGCCCGGCGGCGTTTGTTAGCAATCGTCGATGGGGCGGCAAACCATCGAAGTTTTCAAATTTCTTCAGTTCCCGCGCCGTTGGTGGACGTTTCATTTCCTCATCAACCAATTGTGCGAGAAGTGACTGCGGTTGTTTTTCTGCTGTTTCCATCGCAATGGCTATTTTCGCGGCAACGCTCTCTAAACCTCAAACGGAAAGCCGATCTCCTTTAAACGACGCCGTCGATCCGGACGCAGGCGGCCCTTCCGATGCATTCGACGCTGCTCATTGGCCCACGTCTGTAATGGCTGAACCTTGACGGGAACCTTAAAGCCTTTGCTTTTCCATTTGCAGAGTTCGGAGAAAAGTTCTTCCCAAGTTTGTTCAAGGGTGGGTGTCCAATCAAAGCCAATCGACTCCAGACCGCGGACTCTCTCTTTAGCCAGACGACCGGCCTTCCGATGTTTCCGTTGTCGCTGCACCCAGTTATGGAGCTGTCGATCAAGAGTTGTCGGCACTTCGAAATGGTTGAATTCCTTCTTGAACCGGACGAGCAGATTGAATTTCGCTTCCCACTTTTTATCGGATCGTTGCGCCAGCCGTTTGAGTCGAAAACCAATCGCTTCCAGCCGTTGTTGTCGATCCGGTCGCATTAAACCGGCACGATAGACTTCACGCTGCACATTAACCCACCGGAACAACCGGGAATCGTCTTCGACCTTTATCGCGAAATCCTTGTCTTTCCATTTCTTCAGCGCCCGGAAGTTCTTTTCCCAACGCTCTTCGTGTTCCGTATTGTGCGACCCGGTGAGGCGCATCTTCCTGCCGTCTGGCCGTTTCCACGAGAATCCAAGGGCTTCAAGTTTCCGGATGCGATCCATCTCCAGCCTGCCTTTACGATAAAGACTCCGCTGAAAAGCGGTCCAGTTCCCAAGCGAATCGTCTTCCGTCCAGGTTCCGGGGACATTGGGATGTCCAAATCGCTTTTTAAACTTAACGACTCGCTGAAACATCTCGGCCCAGGTGAGTTCCGTCATCTTCGGCAGTTTCCAAGGAAAACCGATACTTTCGAGACGTGCCTGCCGGTTAGCGGGCAACGTTCCCTCACGATGGTAATTCCGTTGAATGATGGCCCAACGGCGTAGCGTTTCATCGACACCCATCGGAATAATAAACCCTTTGCTCTTCCACTTTTTGAGCCGCTGAAACAACTTCTCCCAACCTTTCACATGCGCCTGGTAATGCGAGCCGCTGTCGAGAAGTTCCTTTTCAAAACCTTCAACCGACCATTTGAATCCCAGTTTCTCCAATTGTTGCACCCGCTCTGGTCGAAGTTGTCCCTTTTTCTTCAAGCCACGTTGCGTATAAACCCAGGAACCAAGCTTTGGATCCTTTGGCCAGCGAGCCGGAACATTGCAATGACCGAAACCCTTCTTGAAGCGTTTCAACTGCTCAAAATTACTTTCCCATATCGCGTCGTACCGTTCCTGTCCTGCGGTCGGCGCTGGCAAAGCACCAATGGCTTTGAGCTTGTCTCGTTGATAAGACCCGAGGCCGCCCGCTGCATAGCTTTGCCGCTGCTTTTTGAGCCAAAGATAAAGGCCATCGTGCCCGCCCTTTGAAGGCACATCACAGTGCCCGTGCATCCGTTGGAAGGTGCGAAGGGTGCGGAATATACTTTCCCACGGACCAATATGACTTTGTTTTTTACTCAAGCTGGGCAAAGACTGCCAAAAGCATGGCAATAGTTGCAACCCGTGTTCCTAAACATTCCGAGATCTCTCGTATTCTTCGAGGGCAGGAACGATGAAAATGGCTTTCTTCGCATAAGCATGATGAACGGCCTTGGACTGGTGTCCCAGAGCTTGTTGAGCGAACCGTTCCGGCATTCCCGCAGCCATCGCACGCTCGGCCCAGGCATACCTGTAGCTGTGGAGCGAAACTCCCGAAATATTAACGGTCTCCAATCGTCGAGTGAACAGTTCGGCACGATGCTTTTCGTTCATCCGGGCTAGCATGGGGAAAAGAAAACCTTCAGCCGGCAATTGATGCAGCAGTGCTTCTGCCTGTTTTCCGAAACGAACAATGGCCAGCAACCGCGTTTTCGCCCGAAAATAAGTGATCGTCTTATCCTGCCAGTTGATGTCCTCAGCCTGAAGATGCGCAATATCGGTTTGCGAGCCACCGGTGAACCAAAGTGTGCGGTAATATGCGTCGATTTGTGGGTTGTGTTCCCTTGAGGCAATCTTTTCATGTTCGTCCAACGTGATCGCTCGCTTTGGTCGATGCTTGAGCCGAGGCCAGTAGGGACGCGGAATGATCGGCGCTGTGACCCACCCCATGGCGACAGCAAAATTATGCAGGCGCCTCAAAAAGACATTGGTCGACACTGTGCCACGCCGCATGACATCCAAGAAGTCTTCGGCCGACGTAGCAATCAGTTCGCGGTAACGAATCGAATCGAAGGCATGATCGCGCATCGCGACGTCCCACCTCTCTTGCGTGTCCCCCTCTTTCATTGTTGCCAGCGTATCCATCACATATTGCCACGTTCGCTTCGAGAACGCCGGGTCACTGTGCCGGAGGTAAATCTTCGCCATTTCCAAATTCATCGCTGGTTGACGTGTCGCCTCATTGGCAGCGAAGACCAGTTTTTCCGCTTCGGACCTGTCCTTGGTATGCAGACTCGTTCTCCTTTTTGTGAAGGAATCGCAGCAGTAAAACATCCCACCGGACCGTCCTCGCCGGAAAATGGAATATCGGTTCCTCATTCCGTACCGTAAGACCGCTAAATCTATCTGCAAGCTCTCGCCGACCTGCAAACTGCAAACGCACGATGGCGCGGGCTGCTGGCCTGATCTCGCCGGACAGTTTTTAAAAGTAGCAACCGAGGTGTCAGTGAAACTGTCAGTGAACGTGCCACTAAGTGAGAAAAAATAGTGCCGAGTTCGCCAAAATTGTTTTGAAAACCCCGAGCAAATACGCTATTTTCTTCGTATTGGATCGAGTTTTTCAGCTCGAGCCCTACCTCTGGAGCCATTTCTTTTCGCCTGATTTTTGAGGCGTTTTCCAGCAAGCAGGCGCCAAAAAGCTCAATTGTCAGAAGAATTGCGCGAAATACACGATTCGCGAGTAATTCGAGAGACTTCGGCAAGTCTCGACAAACTTTACTCCTGAAATTCTTGACCGGTTTTTCCACGCCATTCCTACGAGGTTTTTGCGATCACTCGGATAAACTTGATTTCTTGCCTCCATTCCCCTGTTTTATCGGCATGAAATTGGATGAGGCGATTCGGTCGATTGAACAGTGCTCAGAACGAATGAATGCAAAGTATGGCGGCATCGTTTTCGATGAGTGGATCATCGTTCTGATGGGGAAGACTGATAAAATTTTGGCGCACTCAGGGCCTCGAGGCGAAGAGATTGTTTTAGATTTCGGAACGGATACGAAAGCGATCCACGATCTTTTGCATGCGAGTTCCAATTTCATCGGCGACTTTGGTTTTACTCACGAAGGACATGGGACTCGTTTCGATGCTTACACTGTCCTGAGCAACAATCTCTTTCTTCTCTGGAACAAAACCGATCGCTCAACAACTCACATCACCAGAAATCCAAGTTGGCAAGTTGCTCAGATAGAATTTGCGATGCTGGCAAAGTTATTCAAAGCCAATCCTGTTGAGTATTCAGAGTAACGCCATTGATTTGTTCAGGCTTCGTTTTTCGCGCCACGGCGAGGCTGGGCGTCCGGCTTGGTTCCCGGACCAGGCACAAGTGTCGTCACATCTCGCCGCGAGACTTCATGTCGGGTTCAGAGGCAATCGTTCCACGAAGAGCTCTTCATCAATGCTCACGACCACTGCGACCGCTTCCGTTTGTGCGGAGGGCGGAAAACTGTAACGCAAGTGATCTATTTTAAAACCCATCGTGCTGATCCAAGGCGTCGATGGCTTCCGATTCTGAGGAATGACCGTCCCGTCCGACTTTAGCAGCCATACTTGAATCTGCGCATGCTCTGGCTGCTTTTGCTCTAATGGCACGGCTGGAAGGGTGATCTGGACCGTGCAAGAGTCACCCTGAATCGACCAGTGGACGAAATCCACCTTATTGGGAATCTTGATCTTCAGAGTCTTTGTCACACGCTCAGACTCCTGCTGCGAGCTGTCCGCGCCATAACTATTGAAGTCATCTACTCGGCGCAATGTTTTCGCCGATTTGTTTAAATAGTACGGAATGATTCGTGGCTCTGCTCCAGGCGTTGTCGCGGGCAAAGTCAGTAGCAAAAGGTCAGACGCTCCCATTGTGTAGCTTCCGGAGATCGTTCTGCCACCGCTGCTCAGTGTGGCGGAGCGATCCTTGGAGAGTACGACGACGTCGCCTGTGCCCAATACTTTCCAGCGTCCCACGATGCCCTGCTCAATGCTGCTTCCGTGGTGGGTGATACACCCGGCGCCAACAAGGAGTCCGAGGACAAGGCACATCCGAATAATAATCGTCATGATTGTGTTGGCGAAGTTTCTCATCACTGCGGGCGGGCGAGATGCGGGATGTTCGCGGCCGTAAGAATGGAATCCAGGAAATCCTGAGTCTTGCGACTAGTGATCGATAATCGATTCGATTTCCCTCCCGACGAATAAATGTGCATATGTCCGCATTCGGAGGAGATGACGAGATCGTACGTGACGGTGCCAGCTGCGATGCGCAGGCCGTGATAGGGATTGAAGCACACGTTACCATTTTCATCATCGTTCCCGAGGTCATCGTGAAGCATCTTGGCGATTGTCTTCTGCTTCGATGCATTTGTTAGAACAAGAGAACTTTCAATCCCGAAGCCGTGAAAGCCGAATCCGTCTTCTGTCGAGGATTTGGACGGGTCGAGCGCGTAGAGCGTCACAGTGCCAGCCGATTCCAATGCATTGCCAATATTGGCAATTCTACTGGTCTGCTCTGCGGTGAGTGGCGGCTCATGGGGTGTATTCGATGCTTCGATCTTAGACTTTTTGTTTCCGAATTCCTGGCAATACAACGTTCCATCCAAGCTCATCACAACGCCAGAGATCTCATTCGTCGGCACCTTCGCAAACGTGTAAATCATATAGTCCGTCGAATAATCTGCGAAGCTGCCGAAAGAAATTGGAGATGGTTTGCTCGTCTGTTGGACTGCACTCCCATCCGCTTTCAAAAGCCAAAACTGTAAACGCAAAGTTTTAGGATCTGGTAAAGAATGTTTGTCGCCGAGCTTTCCGGATGCAACCGGCCATTGGATCGTGATCACCGTTTCCTGTTCCCTCAAAAAGCCCGAGCCAAATCCACCGGCTATTTTAAAATCAAGGATTCGTGATTTCGAATCTTCATCCGCTTGGGAAACCGTGCTCGTAAAAATAGAAACGGTTGCGACGAGCAAAAATATCCGGAATTTCATAAAGATTCGCGCAAAGTCTTTATTCAACGATCTGTTTCAAAGTGCGCTGCCAAAGAACTTTGTACTTTTTGCTGCCCTGCGGATGCCACATATGTTGCCAGGGAATATCGGTTTCGAAAAACTTCAACTCCATTTCGACGATATACTTTTTGCCCGGTAATGGAATGCCGTCTGGTTTCGTCTGCAAAAAACTGGTGCCGAGATTGAAACCTCCCAATCCATATCTACCCGTCGCCGGGCGGCGTTCATCTTCCGGATAAACATACAACTCACTCTGAACCCCGGTCACCATGTTCGTGCCGACCATGAGGTTGGTGATTGTGAGCGAGCTTTCATCGACTTCTACCGAGAGCATTTCAGCCGTCCGCACAATCTTCAGTCCTGCTGGAACATGAACCACGAGCGGTAGGCGTATGGAAGGATTCGCAGTGGCGATCGGTGGAACAAGCGGATAGCCAAACCGATTCGTCGGCACCGATCCGACTGAGAGCGACGGATCAATTTGCCCGGTAACGGGAGCGTATCGGTTCGTGCCATCGGCGATCAGATAGAGCATCAGTTGGTTTGTCTCGTTGGGCGTGAAGCTAATGAAGTTCGGCGCATTCGGCGGACTTCCCCATTCGATTTCATTGCGATAATGGTGCAGGACAATCCGGTCGTTTGCGGGCATCCCTTTCAGGGAATCGAGAACTTTGAACGTCGTTTCGAGGCCGCGAAATCGTGGCCGGAACGATGCCGATTGGCTCCATCCGAGCGAGTTGGTTTCATCCAGATCTTTTGTTCCAATCGGTGAGCCAATGACGATCAGGTCAGAAGCCTCCTGTAATTCAGATTCACTCCACAAATGAACCAGGCGCGCCTGCGACGTGAGATTAAATCCAACGCACATCACAGCGAGGCAGAAAAAGATTTTGGCATTCATTTTAAGGAGATTCACCATCCGAAGTTCCAAAAATCCAGAATGGTGGATTTTCCATTTTCTTCTCGAATCAAAATCTGGAACTGATGGACGCTCGATGTTCCATCCTGAGGTTCCCATGCGAAAGAATAGGTAACGCACGGCTTGCCATCCAAATAGTAGGAATCTTTATCCACACTGATCAACTTTCCCACGCGTACAGGATTTTTTTCCCAGGCCTGAATGTAGTCATTTGCCCGCATCTCCTTCCTGGTCAATCCACGCAAGGTATCCCAATTCCTCGTGTTGATCGCATTCGTTACCACTTCATAACCGTGCAACGTTTGTGAAATGGAACCGTTGCCAGTCGCATTACTGGCGTGTTTGTCACCACGTGAACAACCAAACCAAACGCTGCTCAGCACCAGCACGAAACAAAGGGTGAATTTATTCACAATGGGTTGGACGGTAAATCCAGACCGATACTCCGACTAATATCGCGGAATCTGCAAAACAGTTTTCTTCAGTCATCACGGTCTCCATCGATCCGTGGCCGGGTAAAATAACCCCATGTGGTCTTCCAGATCATCATCAACGAAACCGGCAAAAAGAATCCGCCCACAACGACATACTGCCAGCCCATGTCGCGGCCAATGAACAACAACTCCGCACCAGAGATCGCCGTTCCTCCAAAGATGATCCACACCCCAAGCACCACGATGAATTTGCGCGGACGCTCGGCCGCCTGCCGATAACCGTGTCCCTCGGCCAGGAGTTGCTCGACAGGACCGATGGCCGCGTAGGACGTCATCGGTGCGCCGCACTTGGCACAGAAATGAACGTCCGGGTCATTGGGAAACATACAGCTCAGGCAGAGCTTCATCTCTTCCGACGATGCCGGAGTCTCAGGAGTTTCGTTTTTTGATGTATCCATCGGTGTGCTCCAGAAACCTATGCTCAAACTCTGCGTATCGGCTTTCGCCAAGATAGTAGCGCAATCCTTTCTGAGCATGCATGAAATCGTGGCGATCAATCCAGCGATGGAGTTCGTCGGCAAACTCGTAAAATAGTTCCGCCGCAGCCTGACTCACCTCAGGCATGGTGCGTGTCTGTGGTGACGGTCCCAAAGTCCACGCCGCATACTTGAAGAAAGGCGTTGCGAACCCGTCACGTCCTGCGGCAATCGCATTCCGAAACTCGCGGTGAAGATCGTGCCAGACAGCCTGGTAGTCGTTGGCCTGTAATAACGACTCACGCAGTTGCGGAAACAGCTCCAATGCCTTTGCTCTCCATGTGCTCATTATTGAGAGAATGCTTGCGTTGGCTTAATAATACTCCAGATCAGGATCTACCGCTCGGTCAATCCGTACACTGTAATATTGGCCGTATCCCATTCCGTCAACTCAGGTACATAATGGCCGTCGCAATACTGGTAAGAAACTCCCGTCGCCGTCTCAAGGCTGCTCCCTACCGCTTGCGAAAGCCTATAGTGACCATTCACACACTCGCCATCGTCCACGTATAAGCGAGGTCCATCGACGTCAAAGATGAGCTCAAGACGGCCGTTCCTCAGCTCATAAAGACGGGAATGGTTGTAGCCGCCCCATCCCCACCCGGTCGGGATTAGATCCGAGCGATAGCCTATGATTGAGTCGCCGAGTTTCTCTTCCTGAAATGTGTAAGGGAAATCATGTCGAGACTTATAATAATCGACGACATCAACTGGGCAGTTCCGCAAAATGATTTCCGGATTTTGACACGTGACGACAGACGTAACCTTCGCCACAGCGATGGTCGAATACTTTTGCTCCACCGTGGTGCACCCGGTGATGACTCCTAAGAGTAATGCTATGTAAAGTCTCATTCTGCGGATCTGCGGCTGCTAGATCGCAACCCATAACGCTGGTTTTGGGTGCGCACCCCTATTTACAAATTTATTTCCCTTTCACATCCACCACTCTGCCGTCCATCAATACTATGATCCTGACCGCGCGGGGAAACTCGGAAGGCTTGGCCGGTGGAGTATAATACATGAAGACGTAGAACCATTTGTTTTCCATTCCCTCGCCGTTGGGAGTCTTCAGTGAAATGTCGTCTAATGTGGCCTCCTTATCGAGACCTTTGAGCTTCAGCCACTTTTTTGCGGCTTGAATGCCTTTGGCGATGCTCAGGGGTGGATCTTGCGTGGCTGGATCCCATACGGCCATCGCCTTCGCTTCTTTCAAAGTAATCGCATGAATCTGCTCGCCTTGAAAATCATGAACCTCAGACAACACCACTTCTCCCTCTTCCGCCGCGTTTACCTGGTTGGCAAAAGTTATAACGATAGCCAGTAGAGCCAACAGCATTGTCGAGGCAAGTGTTTTGGTTTTCATGTCATCAATGATACTCCGGATCAGTCACGTCGCGCCAGCGGTAACCAAATTACAACCGGACGTGATCTTAATAAAACTTGTATGATTCATCCCTCGTCTTATTTCCATGCTCCCACACTTCCAACTCATGAGCGCCGGGCGACTTCCAGAGCCTGACAGTTAAAGCATCACGAATGACGATTTCTCTGGCTAACACCCGTGCCTTCTCAAAGTCCTGTGGCAAGACGAGAATCGGCGCCGCATTCAGACTCATGGCGCGTTCTCCACATTGGAAACCAGCGGAGATGAGACCGGAACGCAAGCGGCGCAAATCATCATAATGCTTCAGGCCCAAATTGACGGCGAGGTCAGTGCCCGTGGGAAGATAATCAACACCAGTGGTGGTGGATGTGGAAGGGCCCACACAGCTGGAAAGCAGTGCAACCAAAAATGAAATGATAAAGAAGTGGCGCATCTACACGGCGTTCAAATTCCAGCTAAAATGCAAAACAATGACTCTGGGGCAAATCAACGCGGCCGCAGCGTTAACTCCATGGCAATTCAGGGTTAGGCGACTTCATCGTTTGCCCTTGAAAAGGATGTCGAAATCCTTGGCAGCCGTAAACTCGTGCTCCTCGTCCTTGGAAAGAGGCTCACTCAGACCGAAGTATTTCTGTGGATCAACATTCTTGTGTCGTGAGTAGCCAACGAGATACATCCATCCGCCATCAGTCTCCTTCCACTGACGTCGTCTCATCTCGCCGCAACTCCTCGAACGTCATCACGAGATCCTTTCCTCCCGGATTCTTGTGATTCACTTCCCGCCGGTGAAGCGTTGGAGCGCTCTCGAGGTGCTGCTGTGTTCTGGCACAGCCGCTGAAAAACGCTGCGATCAAAAACAGTGTGAGATGGGATGTGCGCATAGTCGCAGTCTACCGAATTGTTGAGACATAGCACGGTTCAATCAAGAGGAGCCGAGGCGCGGCGATCGCACGGCTGAGTCCAACCGCACTCCGGACAAAGATGAACGTCTGGATGGATTGCAGTGGCACAGCGAACACATTTCAACGTTGCTCCGTCCTCCTCACGTCTTCTCTTCGTAAACCACTGACGGAAAAATGCGAACCGATGATTTGGCAGTGTGGCGGTTTCCTTCTTCTGCTCCGGGGCAGGCACCAGACCGTGGGCACTTAAGGAGACACCAACGACAAAACACAACAGTGCGGCGACAGCAAAACCGCAGACATGAATTAGTCCAATGAACGCCGTCACACTTGATAAGCCGAAAAAACCTATCGCCTGCAATCCTGCGCCGTCTGCCAGATAAGCCAATAAAAAGAAACCGATGCCGAACGACACGACGACCAGGCAAAGCCCCATGATCACTAGCAGCGTGTTTTGGATGTGTCTCGTCATGTGCGAAATCGACGGCCAACGATACTCCGGATCAGAATTCTGCGGCAGTGGTAAACAGAATGCAACGACGACGCAATCGCAGGCTTCGCTGTATCCGATTGGTCAAGCTGCTTCATATTAGTGACGTCTCAATGTAGGATAGATAACAAAGTAGATCGCGAAGGCATAGAGTAACAGGGAGATACTCGAGCAAACGCGTGCGCCGGTGCCGCCAGTCCGGAGTCCAGAAATGCCAAACAGAAGGCCAAAGAAAACGGAAACAAATAAAACCACCTTGGCAGCCATATTCCAGAACTCAGCCTCCATCGAAGTGAACAGCGGTATCAATGCGAGCGAAAAGAGGCACGCGAGCGAAGCATAACCTTCCCAGTCAGTATTCTTTAACGTCCGCATACAAGCAGCCTAACGACCCAGCTCAGCGACCGCCGCCGGAAACGCCCGGTCGGCTGCAAGAGTCGCTGACAAATTATCCGAACCGTCCGACTGCCCAGCGGGCCGGCAGTTCGCTGCAGCGCCCTGGTTAGGTATTTCCGGGGCATTGCACTGACAGTCGGCTGCTCTCATGGGATGGCGGCTATCATGGCGGCCATCCGCTTGTGCGCGTAGGCGCGGGCGGTGGCAGCGGCAGCGCGGGCAGCGGGCAGGTCGCGGCCTATTTGCGTAAGGCGTGCGGCAATTTGTGCGCCGGTCGTCTGGTCAATCTCGAAAACCCAGTCGCCCATTCCCAGGTCATACCACATCCGGCCCTTGCGGGTGTCGGTGGGTTGGCGCACGAGGACGGAGGGCACACCGGCGGCGATGCCCATGATGGGTGAGTGCTGTTCGAGGCTGACGATGGCGGCAGCCTGAGCATACACACTGCACGCCTCAGCGGTGAGCCAATAGCGGTCGAGGAAGGTGACCGATGGTTTCACGTCGTTGGGCAGCCTGTCGAAAACGAGCGTTCGCAGCAGGGGCACCTGGTAAGTCATCTCAGGAGTGAGCAGCACGCGCATCTTCGTCTCACGCACCCAGGCGATGATGCCCTCGCGGAGTTTGGCGTGGTCGCGCTCCGCAAATTCTTCATTCACCTTGATCCGTTCGGGGTTGGGCGGCGTGGACCCTGGATGAATCTCCCAATACGGCGTCCAGCGCAGGCGCGGGATGGCGCAGAGGAATGCGCCCGGCTCCATCCGGTGTGCCTTGAGAAGCGCCTTTGCCGCAGTCTCATCGCGCAAATCAATAGCGAAAGTCGCATCGGGGCCAAAATCAATTTTCGGACCGGTGATTCCGCTGGCCTGGACGGCGCGCATGGAGTCGGTGTCGCGGAGAAAAACGAACCTTGCACCAGAGAGCAACTCGCGCTGGTCCTTGATTTCGGCGTCCGTCATGGTGATGCCGCCAATGCCATAAGGCTTGCCTGCCTTCTGAGCGAGCTTCAGTTCGCGTCGACCGACGAGCCCCGGGCCGGAGCCATGCAAAAAGAAGTCACACTTCGCCAATGCCGTCTCCTGCTCGGCTTTGGTTTTGGCAATCCTCAGCCTGGGGAAACGCGCACGCAAAATCTCCTCCACGCCGCGGTCTACGCTGTTGGGCCACAGAGTGACCTCGGCTTCGGGGCGATGCTTCTCCAGCAAAGCCAGCATTCCGGGAGTGTGGGCGATGTCGCCGATATTGACGGTCTGCCAGGACGAGCGGAGCAGAATGCGCGTGGGCGGCCTGTGCTGAGCGTGTAGCGTGGCGCCGATGCCGGCGGCAAGAGAGGCTTTGATAAAGGTGCGACGGTTCATGAAAGCTAGATGAATAATGCCGTCGTTCACAGGAGACGCAAGGAAACGCCTAACGAGACTCCGGATCAGCGAGCCCGCGCCAGTAATATCCAGAATGCAACCGAGACGTGATCGCGGGCTTCGTTGCATCTGGTTTGTTAGGTCGTAATCTCAGTGTTGTTTGTTGGCTGGAATCTGACCCGGTTGATTTGCTTGCCGGCCAACAATTCCCTGCAATCGCGACTGGTACCGGGATGAGTTAGTGGAGGTGACGATGCTGTTTGTGGTGATTGATGCAGCATTCGTGGTTGCTCCATCGGATCGCTTAACCCTGTTCTGCAATCCAACTCCGGTTTTTGGCGCGGCGTTTGTGTCTTGAGCGCGGCTGATTAGAGTGGTGCCGACCATTAATGCCAGTAGTAAGATTTTCATATATTCACTACATTAACACAGCCGCATGCTAAAAGTTGCCGCCTAACAGAACGAAGATGAGCCACGCGGACGAAAGATGCAAAACAATCTGCGGCTCTGGGGCAAACCCAGCGCGTGAACCGCGTTGGCTCCATCGCTCTGGTTAGACTTCCTCATTTCTTTCTTCGCGCCTCATACCTTGGATCAACACGACTCTCGAGCACGGTCATATCAGGAAGGACTAGTAGTTCCGTATGGTAACCTTTCAGCTCGCCTTGCACTGCGAAAACAGTAACGAGGTAGTACGGACAACCAATCGCTTGATTAGCACCGTCTTTGGAGTAACCACCGCTAGCCACGCTATGGATGATGCAATGTTTGATGCCTCCCAATGAGATTGCCGCCGGTGGGGGCAGTGAAGCCACTTTGTTTGTCCAAAACGCGACGGCAGCGTCGCAGGCGGCCTGAACCGACATCGGCATAGGAGTCTGGAATAGATTTACACGCAGATACGGCTCAATCCGTTCCGAATCCGCCACATAGACTCTCGGCACGTCCTTTTCCGGGCCACTGTCCTCGGAATACCTTTTGATGATTACCGGTTCTGCGTTGCAAATTGTACCGAGCGTTATCGAAAGCAGTATGCTGATTGAGGTAAGTCTTTTCATAGCGTGAAGTCTAACGATACTCCGGATCAGCGAGCCCGCGCCAGTGATATTCGGAATGCAACCGAGACTTGATCGCGGGCTTCGCTGCATCCGGTTTGTTAGGCGGGGTCATTTGCCATCCTTGTTTTCGGGGACTAAAAAATCCACGCAGGCCTTAAACGCGTATCTAAAATCCGGACTTGAGGCGGACACTTGGTCAAGTGGCCGATAGATGAACACCACTGTACTATATGTCCAAGAACCTTGAGTGATCTTACCTTTTTCCCACATTACCCTTGTAGCGAGAGCTCCACACAAATAAATAAACAATGCCAAGATCGTGCAGGCTGGAATCCAAATCCACAGCTTCCACACTGGTGTCCCGAGACCTTTTGTGCCTTCTTTCATAACGAGTGTGAAGCCGCCTAACGATTTAGAACTGAGCCACAGCCGGCTCGGGATGTAAACCGCGAAGCGGAACGAAAGACGTGATCGGCTGTTGGCTCGAGTGACGTGTTAGGCCACATGGAAGAAATCATAATCATACAATCTGCAACTCGTCCGGATACATCGCCTCCAGCCAGATCGTAATTCCGGTGCCGATTTCACAACACTCTACCTCGAAGGCATCGCCATAAACCTCGAGAATGGTGCCAACATCTCCGACATGGGGATCTCGCTGGAACTGCGACTGCTTGCCAGCGAAACGGTTGTCCCGAATCGCCGTCACTCTCACAACATCGTATTGCTTCATCGGTTGGCGGGATGTTGCCTAACGCTCCGGATCAGCGACCCCGCGCCAGTGGTAAACGGAATGCAACCGAGACGTGATCGCGGGGTTCGCTGCATCTGGCTTGTTAGGCATCACGTTAGTTTGTGAACACATACTCAAGATGGTCAGCTTTCTTGTTCCAATGGAACTGCCGTCCCGGTGCATCAACGGGTAAATACGACGATATAGAAACGTAATAATAAACGCCTCGCTCCTCGCGTTCGTTCTGCTTCGTAACGACGGCGATGTTGCTCCGGTCATAATGAACTCGCAACGGCTTGAGCGCACGAATCGGTGCGCCCCAATAGTGCGGTGGAATAGAACTATTAGGACTGGAGGCCAACTCGATTAGTATTAACTCATCCACGGTGAAGGCATTCGGCGGCAAAGAGCCAACCCTGCGTTCAGCGCGGTGAGCGCATCCAAACGACGAAATAAACGCGATGCTGACCAGTAAAAATATGCGAACGTGTGACATGATGCCTAACGAAACCAGCTCAGCCAGCCCGTGTCAATAAACGTGAACCGCGCAGCGGAACGAAGAGCGGTCTACGGGCTTGGCTGGAGCGCGCTGGTTAGCCTGCGTGCGTTATGGTTTGTCGTTGGGCACATCGCCCGGTTTATCGAACGTCCGCTCGTTGTACCAAGTCAGGTGTGAAAAACGAGATTCACGTTTCGTAACAGTGTGTAACGTTTCGCAAACTCGCCGTAATAACATCTCCTGTTTCTCGTCAGCCAAAGCTTTATTAAAATTATCTCCACCAAACAGTCGTTTTAGCAAAGGACGCATCGTAGAGCCCTCGTTTGTGACAAGCCACTGTCGCGGTGGAGCTGTATCCATGTCGTCGACTAAACCAACTCTCGTAGTGACATGGGCAGCTCCATCACTCGTGCAAATGTCCCACGCCCATCCTTCGTAGTCCTCTGGCGCAGATGCAACAAAACCGGCCTTTAGTAATTCTTGGTAAAAGAATGTGGCTAATTCTTTTCCCGCTGGCTCGACTGCTTGTTGCGTAACGGGGAAATCAGCAAAAAAACCAACTATCGTATGAAGTGGGTTGGTCATGCAGGCTAACGATAGTCCGGATCAGCGAGCCCGCGCCAGTGATATTCAGAGTGCAACCGAGATGCGATCGCGGGCTTCGCTGCATTCGGTTGGTTAGGCTTCATCTGTCGTAACTTCGTACGCACAACCACGACAGCGACCTGTAGCCGAAATAGTCATGCTCATCCCGGTGACCCCACGGAAGATTGGTCTCTGGCACTGAGGACACAGGAGACCGTGCCTTCGCTGAAGTCGTGCGATGAACCACAGCTCAGTGGCGAAGCCGATCGGGCCCGACACCAGTGCAGCGAGGAAAATCGCCGTGTTGCTCGTTACTGCGAGCTTGTTTATTTGCGGTTCGAAGTGCGAATAGGCGAGAAGCACCGCGACATACAGGCCCATTGATACGAGCAACAGAGCCTTCGTCACTTTGCGGAAGGCTGTCTGCTTCACGAGTAATTCCTGGCGTGTCATTGGTCGAGAAACGGTCCTATGCGGCCTAACGCTCCGGATCAGCGAGCCCGCGCCAATGATATTCGGAATGCAACCGAGACGTAATCGCGGGCTTCGCTGCATCCGGTTTGTTAGGCTGCGTGGATGTCATAAGCCGTAGTAACGTCGATGCTGCTCAATGCTCGTTTGCGGTGTCCAATCCGCAAAGTCGCCTGTTTGCTCACACTCGGTCAAATACTCCAAAGCTGCCGATGCCGAAGGGACGCTCGAACTGGCTAGAAACTCTCTCGTCGCCGCCAATCCTGCACCGCAAAGAAACTGAACGTCGAGACCGCAACCAGCATCGAAACTCGACTGCTTGGCGTCCCAAATGAGGAGTGCATCCTCAGGAACTCCCAAACTGAATAACTGCACGCACAACGTTCGAAGCATCTCCTCGCCGCTCTCTCCTTGCTTCTCGCGCTCAATCTCCTCGGTAAGAAGCCGTCGTATCTCGTCTCGGTGCTGAGGCGATGCTGGCAAACCGAACTTCTGTAGTGCCTCGCTATTGGTCATGGTGTGGAGCAGTCTAACGAAACCAGCTCAGCCAGCCCGTGTCAACAAACGTGAACCGCGAAGCGGAACCGAGCGCGGTCCACGGGCTTGGCTGGAGCGCTCTGGTTAGGCCTCGTTCTGTAATAAGAGTCATGGACGTCTCGGTCTCTGCAGCGCGCCAGCAACGAAACAGACAGTCAAAGCCGTGTAAGCTCCGACCTTAGTCCACACCCGCCTGTCTGGAGGAAGGAACCATCCGATGGCGAACAGTGCGATAGAAATGATCGCGGCGGTGGCGGAAATTATTCGTGCATTCATTATGCGTGCGATGATGCCTAACGACCCAAGCTCAGCGACGGCGGCCACGAGGCGCGCCGATTGCAACCGCGACGGCCCGCCGCCGTTCGCTGCAGCGCATGGTTAGGCGTATCGGTCATCACCATAAAATCCTGTAAAGCCCTCCCAAGACGAGTCCAATAACCAGTAATGGAATGAGAAGTGCCGAAAGCGGCCATAGAGAGCCGTAAATCATGCACATCTCTGGTGTCCATGTATCATCCCGCTCTGTGTATAGCCTTGCGTTCGCTCGCCAAAGCAAGTGAGCAAGAGCCGCAATGATCCGACCGACCAAGCTGTGAGCAAGAGCGTAAATAGCGGCGACTCCAACGACTCTCTTCAGAATGTTCCCCCATCCAAGCATGGATAAAGAAACGTCGCCCTCTTCATCGTGGCTGAAAATGAGGAATTCTGTGACGCTTTTCTTTGGGACGGAATGTGTAGCGCGATATTGATTCTCCAGGTAGCACATGGCGATGTATCCAACAAAGACGCTAAACAAGACCGTAATAACAACGGCTACTGCGGCACTGCCTGACGATGCTTTGTTGGCCATACGGTAAACAGCGAGATACGCCTAACGATACTCCGGATCAGCCACGCCGCGCCAGTGGTATCCGTATTGCAACCGAGACGTGATCGCGGCGTTGGCTGCATCCGGTTGGTTAGGCCAATCGTCTCTCATAAACACGCTCCCATCTCCGGCGGGTGCCGATGCTGGTCAGGAGGATAAAATAATCCTGCGCGACTTCCAATAATCTATCAGTGTCCTTCCCGCTCGGGATGAAGAAGTTCTTGTCGTAAATCGAAACCAACTTATCTCCATCAATGCTCCAAGTGCCAGTCAAACGCAAAATGGGAATGCTAAGCACGGAAATCTTGCCTGCAAGAGCGCTGTCACTGCGCAAAATCCAATCAGCACAGAACACACCCCAACGTGCGCGCCAATGTCCGACGAACTCGGTAACAGTAAAATCTTGAGTTTTCACGGCGGGTGCGAGTGGCCTAACGTTCCAGATCAGCGACCCCGCGCCAATGATATTCAGAATGCAACCGAGACGCGATCGCGGGGTTCGCTGCATCTGGTTGTTAGCCGACGTTCGGGGTGACTCTAGCATGTTTGTGCTCTCCTCCAAGGACTACCGATACCGTCCCGCTCTGCCGACCAACCACAGGGTAAATCCGCCAACTCAGAGATAGTCGGGTCATGCTGAACCATCTCCTCCAGTAGCACGATCATTATGTCATCCGAGGAAACCTGCTCTGCGCCCGTGTGAAACTGCCATGCGCCGTCCTCGTCATCGTGTGAAACATGCAAGATGGGCTGGTTATGCCGAAGAACCTGAGTTGTCGTAAAGACTGCGACGTTCTTCGGGTCTGCGAACGGCCACCCTTCTTTTGTGCTCTCGCTTTTCATGAGGCGTGCGAAGTCGGCTAAC
>JAQGOU010000129.1 GCA_028293445.1 Verrucomicrobiales bacterium
ACTTCAAGAAGTTTGGGATACCGCAGTAAAAGCTGTTAAGACGGCAACCCGCATTATTGTCATCGGATTCTCAATGCCACAGACAGATGTTCATTTTAAGTATTTAATGGCAGCTGGATTGCAGGACAATGTCTCATTGCGACAAATAGCTTTCGTTAACCAGGATTCTGGACCTGTAACAAAATCGAAAATCAACGACACCTTCCGCAAGGATTACGTGGGAACTGACAGGATTCCTATTTTGGCAACGAACGTTGCGGATTTTCTTAGTATCGGTGGAGGAGGAGCCAATCGAATCGATGAGTTCAACCGCGTTCTGGCGAAAGATCTTATCTTTCGGGACTACGGTCACGACGGTCACGAATGACAAAGGCGGATATCGTGTCGAAGTACGGAGATGCTCTCTCCGTTCGCGCCTACGGTAGAATGATGGGACTCTTGGCTTTCACCCCGGTTTGAAAACCGGGGCTAGTGTCGGGACGTGCCTCCGGCACTCCGGATGCAGGTTCTTTTTTCGCGCGGTTCGTCTCTTTTTGTGTCTAAAAATTTCCGGCCATTTGTTTTCCGCGGCGTCAATTGGCAGGGTGGGGGAGGTCTGGCCCGAATTTAAATTGGGCTTTGAGGGCGAGCATCGCTGGCGTGTCGCGAACCGGGACGGCACGGATCCCATTCATCAGGTTTTCAAAACCAGTCTCCTCCCAGATATCGATCAGAAACCAGCAGATCAGTTTCTCGTCGCTGATTTTGCGAGTGGGTGGACCCATCTTCAGTTGTTTGACGTTGGTCTTCTCTTCCGATGAAATCATTATCGCTCGCTTCGTTGTTTTCATTTAAAACCTCCGGCGTATGGCGACCAACATTCGATATGGCATCGGCGCTCCCAAGGAGGCCACGAGGGATGAGGCCAGGAAACTCATCGACGCGGCGTATGCGTTGATGCTCGATTTCCAAAAGCGTGGCCTCATTCAGAGCGTCGGGCCGTTTCTCGATCATCCCAGCCAAATGGGCGATAAGTCCGAAAGACCGTTTGTCACCGAAGATCGTGAGTTGGGTGGGGAATATTGTCCGCGCGTCCTCGCGGAGGACGGGTGGATGTTTGAGGTGACGATCGGCAAGGGATGCGAGGTGATGACAATCGCCCTGTGCCGTTACCCAGCCGAATACAAGGAATGGGATGGTTTCGTCGTTCCCACGAAGTTCCGGCCTTACTATCAATTCTCCGGGTGGGTGGATACCGAGAAGGCCGTCAATTATAACAAAAAGAACTTCCTTCATTGCCACACCATGGTGATCGAAATTCTCGTGAGCCTGGAAAAGTTGGGTTTCGTGATGCGGATGGAGGATCAAGATGCCCGTTATTGGCCGGAACGTTCCATGGAAAAGCTGGAAGCTTATGCCAAAGAGCTCCGGTCGTGGAACAAAGGCTGGTCGCTCTCGACCTCCGAGCTTCTTGATGTGGCATTCGGCAAGCCATTTCCCAAAAAGAAAAAGAAGGCGAAGGCAACCGCTGAACCCGTCACCAAAACAAAGGTGAAAAAAGCATCTGTGTCGACGTCGCCGCTTTTTCTGCACCAACGTTATAAAGCCGCACGAAGCGCGAAACAATTGTCAGAGGCGGAAAAGGAAGCGTTGCGTAAAGCGCGGTCGAATTTTGGGGGGAATTAAACATGGTAAGGACGAGTTCCACCTCGTCCCTGACTCTTTCGGCGAGAGGAACGTTCAAACGACGAAGCACGTTCACCGCGCAGAAACAATTAGGGACGAGGTGGAACTCATCCTTACCGAAACTGGACAGCCGACTCATCGAAAATTTCGTGACGGGTTCCTCGTTCAAAGCACAAATAAAATCCATTCGGAAGAAAAAATGAACCTGGCCCAGGGCTGAAAGCCCGTCATGTGAAAGCCCAGGCTGAGCGAGCATCGCGAGCGGTGGCCTGGGTAACATGGTTACATAATTATAGGGAGGCCTGAAAGGCTGACACAATCCGGACATGGAGTCGAAAAAGTCGCGCCCTTACAGGGCGCAAGCTGATTCTATAATCTTTACCCAGGGCTCCGCACTCCGCGCTCCTCCCTGGGCTATCACATGACGGGCTTTCAGCCCTGAGGAAATGTGGGTAATGACAAGGCCTCCGGCCTGCGCTTTTACATGGCGGGCTTGCTATGGATCCCAACCGCATGATTGTCATTCCACCGAAAACAGCGAGGAACCTCTAATTCCCTGAAAACGATTTGGTATCCAGACCTTTGCCGAAATTGGCAACCTTGAGCCTGGCACTCTTGCCGTCGGTCGTCGGCACAAAGCCGGTCCATAAGAGGAAGAGGCATTCGTTCCACTCTTTTACGGTCAAATCAAACAAAGCATCTTCAATCGTCTTTGCGGTCGGTGGTTTGCCTCCGTGAGCAATGGAGGTGTTTATCCACGTCAATGCTACCGTCATGCGGGCAAGGATCCATGGCGCGAGTTCGGGTGGCATGTCTAACCGGATACGCTTCGCTTTCCAAAGCTGACCGAGAAATTCATCGCACTTGAGATTGGTGATCACGCTTGGTAGTTGGCCAAAGGGAAGTGGCGGTGCGATTTTGCCATTTTTCGTCAGCAGGATGTACATGGAGTCGCCCTGCATTTTCAGATTTTCCCAGGTGACAGCTTCATAGGGCAGGGGACTTTTTTTCTTTTTGGTTGGCTTCTTATTGCGCGGGTTCCGTTCCATAAATACGCACATTACGCAGACCAAATTGGACTACAATGCGGAAGTAACAGCTCTTCGCAAAAGGAATGACCGATGAACGCGAGTGGATTTCTTCTCTTCGCCACCGAACTGGAAACTTGAAACGAATTGGGGGCGAATTGAACCGCTAATCAACGCTCATCGGCGCTGATTTTTCTTTGGATGAGTGTCGATCAGCGTTGATTAGCGGTTCTTCCCAGTTTTATGGGGATTTCTTTTTCCTGGCCGGCTCTTTCCCCTCGATCAACTCTTTGCCGTGGCGAAGGGTCTTGCGATAGTTGCCTTCATCCATGTCCAGAGGGAGACCCGCTTTTTCGCAGGCGTAAGCCATGAGTTCGTCTCCTTTGTAACCCAGTTGAATCCCTTCCAACTCGGCGGTGTAGGCGAGTTTGGCGCGTTTGTCCATCGCCTGGCGCATCGCGAGGAGCTTCGGGCCGCGGCGTCCAACGCCGGCGGAGCGAAGGACGCGGGTGATCTCGGGCAGGTTCAGGTCGCGTTTGATGTCGGGATTTGAGTGCCACGGGATATCGATGCGCAGGCCATGTGGCGTGGCGTAGACTGCGATCTTGGCGAGTAACGGAGTCGCCCCTCGAAAACCCAGGAGCCCGTGTTTGGCGCAGATGGAATCAAGGTGTTCCACATATTTGTCCCAGGGCGTTTTCCAGTGGAAGTCCCGTTCCTTGGACCGGAAGTTTCGTTCCATGGTCATGCGTCGACGAATGACTTTGTCCTTGCTCCAGCTTTGGTATTTGGCGAGGTCGTGGTGCTTACTTAGTTGAGCGAAATCGGCCTTGATTTCTTCGTCTTCGAAGATGGCTTGTTCTGCGAGAGCATATTTGTCCTGGCCTTGTTCGGTGATGCACCAGTCGTAATCGCCTTTTTGCACACACAGTTCACGCTCGGCAATGATGTCGCGCAAGGGGCGGGCATGAAGGACTTTGTAGTTTTGAATGATTTCAAGGAGCAGGGGCTCGATGGTGCCGGTGGTGCGGAGTTGTCGGCAAACCTCCGAAGACATGCTGATGTAATTGGGGGTCCATAAACTGTAAGGCTCGAGAATCCAGCAGCGAAGCTGGTAGAGAGGTTCAAAGTATTGTTTAAACTTCGGGTCGCCGAGAAATTCATGTTGTTCCACGAGGGTGTTTTCCTGTGTTTTCTGCCGGAAGAAGGTGGTGTTGCGGAGACTGGCGATGTCGGCTTCCAGACTGAGTTGTTGTTCCATGGGCGGTGAGCATACGTAAACAGAAACTGGTGTCAGCGGAATTGTGTGGCTGATGTAAATGGCAAATTGTAAGGAAGAAACGAAAGGGGATTAACCACGGAATAGGCAGAATACGCAGAAGAAGAAAAAATCCTGTCTGCGACGTCTGATTCCTGTTTGGTCGTCACGCAAACCGGCCTTTGCCACTGGCGATTCGTTCGACTTGGACTTTTGGATACTGACCGAAATGAACCAGCAATCCCAGCCTGCGCCGTGTGGCTTTCAAAATAGTTTTGCACCTGTGCGCCGAAGACGACTTTTTCTGTGTTTCCGTTCTGGGTATTCTGCACATTCCGTGGTTTAGACCTCTTCGTCTGTTCTTTCCGGAAAAATTCGTGTCAATTTGTGAAATTCGTGTCCCTTTTTCGTCTTTTTCCAGGGCTGAAAACCAACAAAAACACAAAATTTTCACCTCAACACAACCCAATAGAATCAAGGGGTTCATGGGGAGGTATCGGAATGGGCCCATTCCGATACCTAAAATTCTTTTTCGATTTGTGGAAAGCTGTTTCTCGTTCAAGGGAACGCGAGTCGCTCCCGAGAATGCACGAAGACAGAATGGAGGCGTAAGAAACCTCCTTCAGTCGCGGGTTACGGACAAAATGTCTGGGCCGACAGCGATGTGCTTCGTGAAGCAGTCAGTTCGTTAAACAGTAAGTAGTTAAACTGCATCGCGGATCGGATGGGTGAGGACGGCGCGGCCGTTCCTACCAGAGGAGATGAGATGCACAAAACAGAAAGTAAAACATATGAAAAATGAAACAGAACGTAAAGATTCCGATCTCCTGACCCAATGTCAGGACCTGGCCACCGGTGAGGCGGCGCTCGGAAATGCAGCGGGCTTCGCCCAAAACAAAGCAGCGATGATCCTCGTCGATATCGCCGGCCTGCTGACCCAACGTGAGGCGGTGGAAGTCGGCAAAGGAACGCTGGCGACCTATCGCGACGTGGTTCGTGAAGTCGCCGGCACTGGCCGCATGTTCATGGGCTTCAGTCGTGATGTGTTCAAGCCACGTCTCGGCGGTGAGTTCAGCGAGCCCTGGAAGCTCGTTGGCTTCGAGGATTCTCTCTCGTTGCCGAAAACACCGGCGGAAACACAGATTGCTTTGAAGACCATTCAAAAATATCTGGAAGCCCATCCGACCTATGAGGTGGCGGCCTTGAACATCACGGCGGCACGTGCGGAGGAGTTGTTCAATCAACTTAGCGCGGCGCGCGGTGCGGTCTATAACCAGGAGATGGTTGTGGGCACGTTGTTGGAAGCGCGGGATGCGGCGTCGGAGAAGTTGCGTCGTCGTTTCCGTGGTTTCGTCGCTGAAGCCACACAATTGCTCGGGCCTTTGGATCAACGTTGGAAGGCGTTTGGTCTGAATCTGCCCGGTGCGCAGGAAACGCCGGAGATGGTCGAAGGACTCCAGGTGGTCCTGATCGGCGCGACGGCTGCGGCCGCGAAATGGTTGGCACCGGCGCGTGCGGAGTATTACCGCGTCTGGATCCGGGTGCTGAATGTGGATCCGGAATATCGCGCGGTCGGTTCACCGGCAGATCTCGATTTCACGATCGAGAACCTGCCGTCAAATGCGGCGGTCGATGTCACGCTCACCGCCGTGAACAACGGTGGCGAGGGACCACGCTCGGAAGCCGTCCGCATTGTCACGCACTAGCCCCGCGGCACCATAGCCGATAGCCAACTGGAATGACGCGGACGTCATTCTGATGGAAGTCAACACAAGCCGCCCGGGAAACCGGGCGGCTCTTTTTGTACACAGTGGGTAAGGATGAGTTGGCTTCCCAAGCCCGCCACAATTTAGGTGTCCGAGGATTTATTTTTTGCTGCGCGAACCGCAATCGGAGTTGGCCGAGAAGTTAAGTGTCTCACGACAAACCATCAACGCCATTGAAACGGAGAAGTACGACCCGAGCCTGCCTCTGGCCTTCAAGATAGCGCGTCTCTTTAAGAAACAAATTGAAGATATCTTTGAGGCATAAAGGACTGAGCGGGCTTTAGAGTTCTGGATTGCGGTGACGCTGTTCCGTGCCCTTGATCGCCAGATTGATGCAATGAAAGGTATACGTAACTAGCCGCTTTCGCTATAGAAAGGGCGCTTTCACAAGAGTGAATCGGAACTGAAGCGTATTTCGCTTCAAATCATCCCACTTGTCTCAGCTGCAGTGTTCCGTGCAGGCAAAACCCAAATGAAATTATCTTATCCCGTCCTGTTGTTGAGTGCTGTTTTTGCGCTCACGATTTCCAGCCTTCAAGCGCAGCCCACCAGTGCTGGTTACGCGTTGAAGTTCGATGGCATCGCCGACTACGTGAAAGTCAACCATCAGGCGCAGTTCAGCTTCACCAATTCCTTCACCGTTGAGGCATGGATCAGGGTTAACAATTTTGCGGGGGCAAGCATGTCGATCGCGAATAAAGGCGATACCGCCTGGAGGTTTCAAGTCTCCAGCAGTGGCGTGCTTGCGTTTCAAACGGTTGGATTGTCGCCAGCCACTCTCACCGGAACGGTATTCGTCGGCGACGGGGCATGGCACCATGTGGCAGCGGTTTATGACGCTTCAGGTTCAGCGCACACCCGCTTATATGTCGACGGCGAATTGGATGTTTCGGCCACTGTCACCGGAACATTGAGCCAGAATTCCTTGAGCGTCTGCATTGCGGCGAACGCCGAGACGACGAACCGCTTTTTTGACGGGAGGATTGACGAGATGCGTTTTTGGAGCATCGACCGCAGCACGAATCAGATTCCAAATAACATGCGCAAGCTGCTCGTAGGCAATGAAACCAATCTGCTGGCGTATTTGCGCTTCGACAACGGCTCCGGTACGAAGGCGGATGATGACACAGGGAATGGCAATTTCGGCAGTTTGTCCAATAATCCGGTCTGGGTGGTTTCAACTGCGCCGATCGGGCCACCGGTCTTGACGACCACTGCGGCAACCTTGGTCACGGAAAATTCGGCGAGGCTGAACGGAACCATCGATCCAGCGGGTCAGGCCAGTGGTGTTTATTTTAAATATGGGCCCACGACCAGTTATGGATCCACGACGCCGATCCTTCTGGTCCCCAGCAATGCTACGGGTGGCAGTTATTTCGCTCCCATCGGTTCTTTGCCGCCAGGTAAGCTCTACCATTTTCAGTTGGAAGCGACAAACGGCACCGGGACGGGAATCGGCAGCGATGTGACTTTTACGACTTTGGTGGGCCTTCCCGATGTCAGCGGGGTATCAGCTTCAAACGCAACTACGAATAGCATCACGCTCAACGCGAACGTGCAACCGGGCGGAGGCATTACGCGATTGTACTTTGAATATGGTTTGGACAGAACCTATGGCAGCTTTTCAACGACAAACGCGATCAGCGCTGGCAACACCGTGGTTTCGACGAACCTGGTGATCACCGGTTTGCTGCCGGCGACGACTTACCATTTCCACGCTATCGTGACCAATAGCGCGGGTTCAGACGAGGGGGTCGACAAAATCTTTAATACCGCTGCGATCTTGCCCTCCATTGTGCAGCAATCCGCCAGCGCCACCTCGCGCAGCGTAGTGCTTTCGGCAAATATAAATCCGAATGGAAGCCCGACTGTCATCTATTTTCAATACGGTAGCAATTCAACGTATGGACAGTTCAGTGCGACCAACGATATTGGTGAAGACAATGTGGTTGCCACCAGCCAGGTAACGATCGGTGGACTGTTGCCGGGCAACGTTTATAGCTATCGTGTCGTTGCTTCCAATGTTGTGGGTACCGCATTCGGAGGAAATGCCACGTTTACGACCGACACGGAGGTTCCGTCGCTCACCTCCCTTCCCGCGGGGAACGTTACCAGTACAAACGTTACCTTTAATGCAGACGTCGTTCCGAATGGGGCCGCGACGGTTGTCTACTTCAACTACGGCACCAACCAGAGTTACGGTTCCGTTTCCGCGATCAAGAGTGTCGGGACTGGGAATTCATCAGTCAGCACCAACGCTGTGGTGAGCGGATTGCTGCCAGGCATGACCTATCACTTTCAAGCGATGGCTTCCAACTCCGTGGGAACGACGGCGGGAACGAATCAGACGCTGACGCTCCCGGCGCAAGTTCCCGGTGCAGTGACATCAGGGGCGGTTATTCAAACCGACGGCGCCAATCTAACTGCCTCCGCAAATCCAAACGGAGCGACCACCCTGGTTTACTTTCGCTATGGAACGACGACCAACTACACCGATGTGACCTCGACGATGACTCTTCCCGCAGGCAATAGCTCTGTGTCGATCAGCAACTTTGTGGGCGGACTGATTTATGGAGCGGTCTATCACTTCCAGGTTGTGGCTTCCAATAGTGTGGGACAGGTGTTGGGCAATGATCTGACTTTCACCGCGCCCGTGATTGCGCCTGATGTAACAACCATGGACGCGACAAACTTGACCGTAAACAGTGCCACCCTAAATATGGTGCTGAATCCGAATGGCGCTGCGACGACGGTTTATTTCAATTTCGGCACGAACGTCAGTTATGGATCTGTTTCCGTCAGCAAAGTCATACCGGCGGGCCTCACGTCCGTTCCGACGAATATCACAGTGACCGGCCTGTTGCCGGGAAAACTCTATCATTTTCAAGCGGTTGCTGCGAACAGCGCGGGCACAGTTTTGGGTATCGACGGGCAATTCTCACTGTCACCCGTCGTGCCGACGCTTACCAACGTGACTTCATTGGTGGCGAACAACGGAGTAAGAATATCGGCACAGGTGAATCCAAACGGAGCGCTGACTACGGTTTATTATGAATATGGTCTGACAACCAATTATGGAATTTATGACAGTAGCAACATTGTTGCTTCAGGAAATAGTGGTGTTCCTGTCTCCAGTAGCCTCATCACAAACCTGGCGTTCGTGCAGGTGTATCAATATCGCGTCGTCGCATCGAACAGTGCGGGTGTCACCGTGGGAACGCAGTCGTTTACGGCTCCCCCTGGTTTGCCTGTCTTAACGACGCTGAATGCGACGAACCTGACCGGAAACAGCGCCACGTTAAACTCAACGGTGAATCCCAATGGCGCGGCGACGACGGTTTATTTCAATTACGGCACGAACGTTAGTTACGGATTGGTTTCTGCCGCTACGCTCACAACCGCAAGTCTGACGCCGGTTCTCAAGAATATAAACGTCACGAGCCTCCTGCCGGGAAGGACCTATAACTTTCAGGCTGTCGCGGCGAACAGCGTGGGGACGGCTCTAGGTAGCAACCTTACGTTTACATTGCCATCTGTCGCGCCGACTCTCACGGCTGTGACGGCATTGGTCGTTACCAACGGCGTCACGTTACTGGCACAGGTCAATCCAAACGGGGCGGCGACAACCGTTTTTTATGAGTATGGTGCGACAACCAATTATGGAACTGCCGTCAGCACTAACGTGTTTCCTTTCGGAAACAGCTTTATCGCAGACGCCAGCAGTTTCATCTCAGGCCTGGCGCTCGGACAAGTCTATCAATGTCGAGTGACGGCATCGAATAGTGCCGGGATTACGGTGGTAACGAATTCGTTTACCGCACCAGCGGGACTGCCCGCAGTCACAACGTTACCCGCCACAAATATCACGGCAACCAACGCTACGCTCGCGGCTGCACTCAATCCCAACAGCGGTCCGACTACGGTTTCGTTTCAATATGGAGCCAATACGAATTACGGATTGATCTCTTCTTCTCTTGTGATCCCTATCGGGACAAACACATCCCAAACGAACATTGATGTTGTTGGGCTATTACCAGGAGTCGTTTATCACTTCCGGGCAATAGCGACCAACACGGGCGGGACCGCCCAGGGACAAGATTTGAGTTTCGCCGCTTTGGCCTTGGCGCCGTTGGCCAATGCGTTTCCAGCGCTGCTTGTTTCCAACACCGCGACATTGTCTGCGTCGATTAATCCGAATGGAGCCCTGACCACGGTGTATTTTCAATACGGTCTGACTACCAACTACGGAAGTTCGAGTCTGACCGGCACAGTTCCGGCGGGGAACAGTTTCGTAACAAATAGCCAGATCGAACCTGATCTCGTGCCTGGCGCTCTTTATCATTTCCGCGTGGTGGCAGTTAACACGGTAGGAATTACGTTCGGTGATGATCTCACCTTCAATGTGGCTGCACCCTCTGTTGGCTCGCTCAGTGCGGCACCGCAAGCGACGACGCTGGCGGCAACACTCGCGGGAACCAATGCCACGCTAATCGCTGCAGTGAATCCGAATAGCGCGCCAACCACAGCCTATTTTCAATATGGCACGAGCACGAATTACGGCAGTTTAACAGCAATCACCAATCTCGCCGCGACGAACGCTCTTATATCGATCAGCAATCTCCTGACGGGCCTGCAATTTGGTACCGTTTACAACGTTCGCGTGGTCGCTTCCAACAGTTCCGGAGTCACGTTCGGCAGCAACGTTTCATTCCGCGCCGATCCTATTGCGCTTTCTCAGCAGGTCACTTTCCTGGAAAATGCTAACGCGGTGGGTCGGACCATATTGCTGTCAGGCCTGCCTGCAGGAATTACATTTAGCACCACTCGTCAGCCCCGTTACGGGGTCATAACCAATTTGAACACGTTCAATGGTTCCTGTATTTATCAGCCTTATCAAACGACGAATTTTTATGGCACCGATGATTTTGACTTTGTTGTCCTTAAGGCTGGCCTGACATCGGCGGTGGCTACGGTTACCATTACAATCCTTCCCACTAATTCACGGCCGACAGCTCATCCGCAATGGTTGTATGTGCGGACGAATACGCCCACGGCAATCACCCTCTTTGGCGACGATGACGCCGATGCGATTAATTACAGTTCACTTTCCAGTGCCGGCTCCAGCGCCCAATACCACTACAGCCCATCAACCAACGCGCTCACTTTCGCCAACCAGACCTCTCCAACCAATGGGATCTTGAGCGGTACTGCCCCGAATCTGGTTTATACTCCCAATGCGAATTTCCAGGGCATTGATGGATTCACGTTTCAGGTTAACGACGGCACCACGAATTCGCTTTCCGCTTCGGTGAACATCTTTGTCACCAACAGAGTCGATGCCGTACGGCCATTCATTGGGAAAGCCGTTTTTGTGCAGCCCTTCGACACATACGCTTACAGTCCGCCGAGTGGTGGTTATGATGCCAATGGTGGCGTCGACGAAAGCACCAAAATAGTGTCACTAGGGAGCGATAGCTTAGGGCATTCCTTCTCACTCAATTTTTTCGCAGGACTAAGGACGAACCTCTATGTGCATAACAATGGCTTCTTTACATTTTTAAAGCCGCTTGATGCGTTTTATGCCACCAAACTACCTTATCTCCCGTCCGCCGGCCCGATTCTGGCCCCATTTTTTGCCGACGTTGATACCCGTAGTAATCTGCGCACTGATGAGTGGCCCGGCCCCACCGGCATCGCCACGTTCACCAATGTCTACGTGAATGGACGGTCTGCCTTCGAGGTAACATGGAAGAATGTTTATGCATATGGGTTCAGCCCAACAAACTTGAATAGTTTTCAGATCGTTTTGATTGATCGTTCCGATGTCGCGATCGGAGACTTCGACGCCGAGTTTAATTATGACCAAATCAGATGGCTTAAAGGTTCACTCAGCGGCACAAACAACGCTTTTGTAGGTTATGATTCTGGTAACGGCACGAATGCTTACGCGTTTGCGACCTCCGGCACCACGAATACGCTCGATACGTCGGCTATTGGCCTGGTGAAAACAAACCTCCGTAGTTCGGTGCTTGGGCGTTATGTCCTGCAGTTCCGCGCTCCCGCGGCCTTGCCCCGGACCGTCCAGACAATCATGAACACGGCTACGAACATCATTCTCGCTGGGAGGGTCAGTGATTTTGCGCCCAGTAATTATACCATTGTTACGGCACCTCTCCGGGGCACTTTGAGCGGGGCGGCTCCCAACCTCACTTATACCCCAACCAATAATTATGTGGGTCTCGACAGTTTTACGTTCGCCCTGAGCGACAACATCAACAGTTCGACATCGCGAGTTGATATCGTTGTCTCCACGGGGCCAACGGCGACGACGCTCGCTGCCAGTCAAATCACCACGACGAACGCAATTTTGAATGGCGTGGTTGCGCCCGGACAAGCCGCTACTCTGGCTTATTTTGAATTTGGCCTCTCGACCAATTATGGCACCTTCTCGACAACGAATGCGCTTACGGCGACAACCAACGCGCTCCCTGTTAGCGGCTTGGCTACTTCCTTGGTTACAAATAGCATTTATCATTATCGGATCGTCGCATCGAATTATCTGGGCCGGAGTTTCGGAGCGGATGCGACATTCACGGCATTTGCTCCGCCGAGCGTCGTAACACTTTCTGCCAGCAACATCACGACTGCATCCGCCGTGTTGAACGCATCCGTCAACCCTGGAGCGGTTGGGGTGTATTACTTTGAGTATGGCAAAACCAATCATGCTCCCTTTGTTAGTGCGCCTATCAGCATCAGTGGCACAAACGTTCAGGCAGTCAGCCTGACGGTGAGCAATCTCTCTGCGAACACGATCTGGTATTTCCACGTTGTGGCGACGAATAGCGTCAGCATCAGCCTCGGAAATGAATTGAGTTTCAAAACCGTTCCTTTGCCACCGTCCGTCGCAACATTGCAAGCTCTGAACGTCACCGCGACGAACGCCGTGTTGAATGCGCTCGTTTCGCCTGAGGTGGATACCACTGTTTACTTTCAGTTTGGAGTGACTACGAATTATAATCGGTTTTCCAGCACCAACCTCTTGACCGCGACAAATCTTGCGGTGTCCATCGGCAATCTCGTTTCAAACCTCGCGCCTGCAACGCCTTGTCATTTCCGCGTGGTGGCCTGGAATAGTGGCGGTACCAATTACGGCGCTGACCTGGCCTTCACGAACTTCGCTGCGCCCGACATCTTCGGGATTTCTGTCACCAACATTCTGAGCACTTCGGCAGGTTTGACGACGGTGATTAATCCGAACGGGGCGACGTCGATGGTTTATTTCCAATATGGTCTGAGCACGAATTATGGAAGTTTTTCGATTACCAACGCGTTGTCAGGAACCAATATCTCACTCGCAGTTAGCAATTCGATTACAAATCTAGCACCAGCGACCGTTTATCACACGCGTGCCGTGGCCGCGAACAGTTTGGGAACGAATAGCAGCGCCGATTTGACGTTTACGAACCTGGCGGCCGCCCCGAGCATTGCTTCAGTTTCTGTAACGAACATTTTGAGCATGTCGGCCGCATTAAATGCGCTGGTGAATCCAAACGGCGCGACCTCGATGGTTTATTTCCAATATGGTCTCAGCACGAACTATGGAAGCTTTTCCATCACGAACGGCTTGTCCGCGACGAACGTTTCGTTCTCGATCACAAACGTGATTACGAATCTTGCGCCCGCGACCGTTTATCACGCGCGGGCGGTGGCCACGAATAGTTTCGGAACGGTCAGCAGCGCCGATCTGACGTTTACGAATCTCGCCGACGCGCCGAGCATTGTTTCAGTTTCCGTGACGAACATTCTGAGCACGTCGGCTGCATTGACCGCCTTCGTTAATCCGAACGGTGCGACGTCGATGGTCTATTTCGAATATGGCTTGAGCACGAATTATGGAATCATTGCGATTACAAATGTGTTGTCGGCCACGAACGTGTCGCTTTCGATCAGCAACCTGGTGACGAACCTCCCGCCTGCGACGGTTTACCACATCCGATTGACGGCAGCGAACAGCGTTGGCACCAACCAGAGCGGTGACCAGAGTTTTATCACCACGGCGGCTGCCCCGAGTGTCTCAACCCAGGGAGCCACCAACTTCGGTCATACACACGTGACGTTGCAGGGGACGGTGAATCCCAACGGAAGTAATAGCAGCGCCTTTTTCCAATATGGCCTCAGCACGAACTACGGAAGTGCATCGTCCACGATGCTGCTGCCAGGAACGAACGTTTCACTCTTCGTGAGCAGCGTGGTATCGGGACTTTCGCCAGGTATTACGTATCACTATCGACTGACCGCATTCAACGGGCAGGGGACAAATAGCGGTGCCGATCTTAACTTTATTCTCCCGGCACTCCCGACCCTCACCGGTGCCGGTGGTCTTGATGGAGCGTTTGGTTTTCAATTCGACAACCTCGCCAATCAGACCTACACGATTGAGTCGTCGACAAACCTGGTGCAATGGTTCGATGTCACGAACCTGTTGTCTCTCACTAACGGTTTCCTGATTTTCTCCGATACGGAGAGTTCCAATTATGTGAAGCGTTTCTATCGTCTACGGACGGATTGACCGCCGTTAGAATTCTAAACGTCGAAAGGGCAGAGGACTGGCGCGCTCATTGGCTTGCCACGTTAGCAGCTATGAGTTCGTTGTTGCTGCCCACGGCAGGCTGCGGGCTAAACAATTGGTCCACGATCTGAGAAGAGATTTGCGTGTAGGCTTTGCGCAACTCTGACCGTAACAAATCGGCATTTTTTCCTCCCCACTTTACAAATCTATGGCTGGGGCTGGAGAAGGAAAAAGGACGGGAGGCGAGTTGATATCCCGTTCGCACGTCGATGACCCGTGCGACACCGGCGATAGTCAATCGCAGCGCCGGATTAAGGTCGCCTTTGCCTTCCAAGCTCGTCTTCTGCAAATCGACCTCCAAGGCGGTATTAATGCCTTGCGACTTCAAGTAGGGCAATGGCTTCTCCTGGCGGGGCAGGGACGCGAGAGTGGCGCACATCATTGAAGCCATCCGACGATAATCTTTTTCCTGGCCGGGTGGAAATGGCTTTTGAACCATAACAAATTTGCCGGGCATTCCGGTGGCTCGATGTAACACTTCGGCGCGAAGAGACTCTTGCAGTTCCGTTTCCTGCACCGCGTTGAAAATCGCAGCATCAGCCGGTTCAAGTTGAGATTTAAGCGGTGCCTGCACGGTTCCGAGCACTCCGCCCGTCACGGCCGCCGCAACCACCAGTGGTGTGCCAATGCCACAGGTCAGATGGAGGAAGGCGCGCGTTGCTTCCGTGTCCGAACTCCCGAGGCAAAATCCTGCTGCTGCGTATCGCTGGCCGGCAATCGCTTTGGTTGGCGGTGCCTGCCAGAGAAGTTTCGGGACCGTGCTGGTGGCAACGATGCCAATTGTTCCCAGTTCAACAGGCTTAAGCCGTGGGAAGGAAACGGTTTCGTTGCGAGCCGGTCGCTTCAGGCAACCGGTCAACAGGAAGCCGATAATAAGGCTGGCGCAGAGAGTCCATCGGGAGTGCATGCTGGACTTGTAGCACCGTGACTGTAGAGCGCGTTAATCGATAAAACTGATGGAATCATCATTTTTCTCAATGTAGGGAAAAGGGCGACGCAGGCGGAGTGAATGAGTGAAAATAATTCCGCCGCCGCCACGTCGCATGCGTCTGCGATGGTGTTTAATCCCTGCTGCAACGATACGTCGTATTGAAAGTCATTTTCGTATCGCCCGACATAAACCAGAGGGAGACGGTTCCCTGGTTCTGGCCAGTGGGTGTGATCGTGCCGTTGATCTTTTTGACCTTCCCATTGCTGCTGGTGGCTTTTCCAGTGAATGCGACGGCCAGACCATTGGTCAGTTTGCGAAGAGAGGCGTCCGGCGCATCCATGCTGAGATTGCCGTTTTCATTCCGAAAGAAATAAGGCGAGACTTTGATGTGATATCCCCCGATGTAGCAGTCCTTCTTGAAGCAAAGTTTATCAATGTTCAACGTTACTTTGCCGCCGGTGACCGGAGTGGAGCTGGAGGCGATCAGAAGATTGCGCGGAGTCGAGTTAGTCGGAGCAGGTATGAGTTCGGCGGCGGAGCAAAAAGTGGTTATGGCGAAAATTCCCGAAATCACAAGTAACAGCTTTGTCATGCTCGGGGCAATAATGCTTCACAGGAGGAAACGTTTCAACCAATTCAAACAAATTTTGGAACATAGTGGACGGTAATGCCTCGTAAGTTTGGAGATGATGCTCTTCGTTCCAGTGAGCGTAAGTTGTCGGACGGGCGGAGACAGTTCTCCCCGACCACCAGTAACGCTTTGCGCGTATTGCGGAGAGGGTTTTCTGCCGTGAAGCTGGTTTACGCATGAACCACGGGCGCACGCATTCGGCGGTCTCTGCGGTCCAATCCAAACATTTTTTACACGATGCAAAAACAAAAGGCGTTCACGACTGACATCCTTGGCACATCACGGGAACCAACGATTAATCCGAAATGGAAGTCGCACTTTGAACGTCTCACTGACCTCCGGAGCAAACTTGTTTTTCTTAAAGCAGGATTGACCGATACTGCCAGGCAGGAACAGCAGACGTTCAGCCTTCATATGGCAGATGCCGGCACCGATCAATACGATCAGGACTTTGCCCTCAGTATGATTTCATCGGAACAGAGTGCCCTTTATGAAATCGACCAGGCGTTGAATCGGATTTGTACCGGGACCTATGGCGTTTGTGAACTGACTGGGAAAGAAATTGAGAAGGAAAGGCTTGAGGCCATTCTATGGACGCGCTTCTCGCTCGAAGCTCAGAAGGAATTGGAAGGGCGAGGAGCCGTTACGCGGACGAAACTGGCAGACCGCGGATCGTTGACCAGTGGGAGCAGCGAGTCCGATGGAGAAGCGGATGAAGAGGAAGGGGACGCTCCTTAGCGGGAAGTCTTCTGCGTCTTTGTTTTCAAATAAACTCGAGACTGCGATCATTCATCCCGGTTGATGATCTTTTTTATTCCGTCTTTCTTTATCGAAAAAAACCGGCACGTTTAGAGGTCGCTGGCCGTTTGCATCGTGGTGCGTCGGGTTTCTCAAACCTTACGGCGATCTCTCGTTGGTGAGCGTAATAAACAAATGAAATACAAGATCGAGCTTTTGCCGAAATCTGTTAAGAACCAGAAGCGCTACACCTACCAAATCTGGGATGCCGACAACGAGCTCGTGTGCGAAATGAATGGGTTCCCCACGACCAAGGAGAATGCCACGGCGGAAGCCATTCGCTTCGCCAAAGACTTAAAGAATTTCAAATCCTTCGAAGTCGTGGAGTGGAAACCGTCCAAAACCATGATGGATATTTCCTGAACCACTTTATTTCGGTGCCGGAGCATCCTTCACGCAACGAAATCCGGTGTGCGATAATCCTGTGTCCGGCGAAGATTTCATTCGTGCGCCGGGACG
>JAQGOU010000147.1 GCA_028293445.1 Verrucomicrobiales bacterium
CCCCGGCGCTCGCTTTGATCCCGTTCTGAATAGTTGGAATACCGTGGCTCCATTTTATTACGCGAGCCGCCAGCAGCATACCGCAGTCTGGACAGGTTCAGAGATGATCATCTGGGGCGGGCTGGACACTTACAGTACCGCCGAATATCCGTATCCAAATTACGGCGGTCGTTACAACCCGAGCAAGGACACTTGGCAAGTCACGCCCTACGACCCTAATGCACCGATTCCGGTGCGAGGTAATCACGTGGCGGTGTGGACCGGTTCTGACATGTTGATCTGGGGCGGCTATGACGGCACGAGCTACTTCAACACCACCTATCGCTATACTCCGCCGCAAACGATGTATCTCTACCTCAAACCGTGAGGAAACAATTCATGAGAACTTCATTGTGCAAAACCCACGCCGCCGTTTTCCTCGCGCTCATGGGATTAATTGGATGGCTCGGAGGCGACGCCGCATCCGCCGACGACTTGACTCAGTTACTCGCCGATCGCACGGCCATTGAGCGGGTTTATTATAATCACCGGACGGGCACAAAGCTTCCGTTCGAGCAAACGTTGCCGCTGGAACAGTTGCGACGGTTAATGGATCGAGAGGTGATGCGGGAGAACGCGTTAAAAAATTACTTCCACGTCGACATCACCACTGCGCAAGTCGAATCAGAAGTCACCCGCATCAATCAAAGCACGCGCGCGCCGGAGATTCTGGCTGAGATCAAGGTGGCCCTCGGGAGCGATGCGAAACGGTTCGCGCGCAGTTTCGTGCGGCCCATCGTGGTCGACCGTGAACTTCGCGAGCGCTTCGAGAATGACAATGCACTTCACGCCCATGTCCGGACCGATGCGGACAAAGTCCGTGCTGAGTTACTCCACCTTCGCGCTGGTGCACAGGGCCTACCAGCTCAGCTCAAAAGCCTGGAGAAAGTTTCCAGAGAGTCGCTGGAAGAGCATACCTGGGAATTCGCTCAAGCAACCCCAGCCCGGCATGAAGCCCCTCCGACGAAAGTCACCGCCTTCAGCGACCTGCCGCGCCAATTGCAAACGGTTCTGAAAACTCAATTGCGAAATCCGGGCGACGTCAGCGCGGTTATTGAAATGCCCTCGAACTTTCTGGTCTATCTCTCAAAAGAGCGCACAGATACCACGCTCACCGTGGCCGCGGTGAATCTTCCCAAACTTGATTACGACATCTGGCTGTCTCAACAACCTTTCTCCTCAACAAAACCATGAAACTATCTATGCATCGCGTAACACCTGTTCTCCTCGCCCTGATCCTTTGCGTCGCGGGACTGGCGTCCGCTCAAAGCTACAGTGTGGATTGGTTTACCGTGGATGGCGGTGGTGGAACCAGTAGCGGCGGCGCGTTTACCATCAACGGAACGATCGGCCAGCCCGATGCCGGCGTCCTCTCCGGCGGCGACTACACCGTCGAGGGTGGCTTCTGGAGTGGCATCTCCATCCTTCAAACGACGGGAGCCCCGCTCCTGTCAATTCAACTCCTCGGGACGAATGCGATCATTTCCTGGCCTGTAGGAGTGAGCGGTTTTTCCCTAGAAGAGACTGCTGTGATTGGCGGTGTTTGGTCTACGACACCACAACCTGTTTTCGATACGGCCACCGCTCATACAGTGACCGTGCCGGCAACAAGCAACATCAAGGTATATCGATTGAAAAAATAATCGGACAATGGAGCGCGGTTTAATGGAGGAAACGCCAGAACCCAACTCCTACGCTCCCGGCATTGCCCATTCGCAAAATAAACTTTTTTCCACAGCCTGCCGGTGCGTGTGATTTAAACCGGGTGAGACAGGAGTAGCGGTGTCGCAGACGGAGCGCGGCTGTGCTCGTCGAGTCAGCCGCAGCTTGGTACGGCGATGCGATGAACGTTAGCAGTCCAGAAGCTATCATTGCAGTCCTGGCCCGCTGCGGCTGATCCCGCTAAGCGGGACACAGCCGCGCTCCGCTTCCTGTGCCAATCTCACCCACTTTCAATCACGCCCCGCCGTTCTTCCGTGCCTTAGCATCTCATTGACTTTTATTTTTATCGTTCCAAGCTGAATGCATTCGCATGATCGAGCCGTGGAAAAAGGTACGTTCAAAACTGCTGGGTGACTTCCGGATATTTACCATTCGTTCCGACATCAAGAAATCACCGCGCACGGGCGAGGAACACGATTTCTTTGTCATCGATTGCGTTAACTGGGTGAACATCATCGCCCTCACACCAGACAACCAGATCGTCATGGTGGAACAATATCGGCACGGCAGCGACACCATCGAACTGGAAATTCCCGGCGGCATGATGGACAAGGAAGATGGTTCTCCCGAAATCACCGGCGCGCGCGAACTTCGTGAGGAGACCGGCTACGAAGGAGAGAAGCCGCGGGTCATCGGTACGGTTTTTCCAAACCCTGCCATCATGAGCAACACCTGTTACACCGTGCTCATTGAAAACTGCGTTTGCAAACACGCCTGTGAATTTGATCAGAGCGAAGATTTGATTACGAAGTTGGTGCCCGTCGCAGAACTTCCCAATCTGGTTGCCTCCGGCAAAATCAAACACTCCCTCGTGGCCGTCGCCCTTTATCATTTCGAATTGTTGCGCCGGAAATGAAGGGCTCGTTTTTCTGCCCTCTTATTCAGTCCGAATCCGTCGTGCGCTGACGTAATATTTTATCGGTGGGAGTTTCACCTGCAGCTTCGCCTCGGCGACCTCTTTTTTCAGCGACTTCACGCCAGCCCGTGTTCCTTCCATGCGCGCCAGGCGCTGTTTCCAGTTGGCCAGCGTTCGTGCAACCGCAGCGCTGTCTCGAACGCTCTCGGCGGCAGAGATCAGCTTCTTGAGTTTTTCACGCTGAAATTTGGTGCGAAGAACCGCCTCGGTTAATGGACCCAGCCCGCGTGTTGGAAAACGCTTGCGCTGAAACTTTTTTCGAAATAGGTCGAATTCCTGTTCTGTCATGGAATGGCGGAAGACTAAAGCACAATGTGGCTTCCTGATATCAGGCTTCCGCTGAACGTTACGAAAAAAGTGAAGAGCGTTCTGAAAAATCGCGCCCGGTGGGAAATGCGTTTCCCTCCTGAACGGCAGTAAAGGCTGTTGCACTATTAACTATTGTACGGGAGTGTAATGGCATCCCGAGGGTTGATTTTCAAAACGCGAGTGCCGACGCAAAGCCGTGCTCTGTAGTTCTTTCTTTGAAAGCGATGAGACGCGAAAATTATTGTTTAATCACTACAATCACTTTGATGTGCTTGTATTTAGGTTGTTCACGCAGTCTTCACAACGAATCTCCTGCCAACCGTCCGGGTTTCAAGCGCGCGGACGAAATTACTCGATGGGTAGTCCCAGGCGTGAACACAAATTTTGTCAGAGGAAAACTCGGCGAGCCTTCGGGAATTGATCAATTTTCCGACGGGAAAGAGCGTTGGAATTATGTTGTGGAACCGACGCCCGCGACTGGGGATATGGCTGGCACCCAGATAATTGGTGCGACACTCGTGTTTACGAATGGCCAACTTGAACGAAGCGGCTGGATTTACCTACAATAAAGATTCGGAATTGGGGTCTATGAAAATGCGGACCGGCATCAGTTTAACTCGTCTTTCGACTTAGAAATTCCGGCTCGACGTTGAGGAAACAGATTATTGCTTATCCGTGGGCGAAGGCGTCAGGTTCTCGACCGATTTCACCCGCCCGCTGCGGCTGACCTTTTTCTCTTTCTTCGAGCGCCATCGCAGAGCCCAAACAAAGTATGCCAGGTAAAGTCCCGCCATGAGCACGCCAATAATGAGGATCGATTTCATCGGATGTGAGACGTCAACCCGCCGTGGAACGAGCTTCCGGCACCGATTGTCCCTGATATTCTTCCAAAACCTGCTTGATCCTTCTCGCGTCTCCTTTGGTATGCCCGTGGCTGGTCAGCGGATCGCTTCCGCCGGAGGATTCGATCAGAATATCGGACCAGATCATTCCCGTTTTGATATGCACCGAGGCGATCTTGGAAACACTGATGCTGATTTCGTCTGTGCTGAAGAAAGAACGTTTGCGACGAACCACCGAACGTTCGCTGACCTCGATCACCGTCGGAAAAAGAAAATTACCCCGTGTCCATCGACTGGCTTGGAAAGTTTCAACGGGCATGGGAATATTTAATACCAACCCGATGCCATTGTGAAGGACAATGCGTTCCAATAAACACCGATTCAAACACCAAAAACCAAACACCAAGTTCAAAGAACCTTCAGATGCAGCACGCGATGCATCGTTCGATCCGCTTCAAAAGCCTTTAACCTGTCAGAGGGCTTTGAGTTTTGAGATTGGATTTTTTTTGGTGTTTGGGTTTTGGTCTTTTCTCTCCGCGCCGTTCCCGCTCGACACCATCTGTTTGCCGGAGCAGTCTGAAAAGAGTCTTCACTCGGGTAGGGAAAAGTTATGTCAACCGTTTCAAAAACTGTGCGTAATTGGGCCAGCGCCGCATTGGTGCTTATGTTGATGCTTTTTGCTTTCGCGATGTACACGGCAATCAATAAAGCGATCGCAGGCGAGCGACATCACCTCTGCGTTAGGAAAATGATGAAGGTGTCTCATGCGGCGTGGCAATATTCCCGGGAGCACACCAATCAATTACCCCACGCCGCGACCTGGTGTGACGACATCAAGCCTTGGGCTCACGAGGAAAAATTTTACCTTTGTCCGTCAGGCAAACGCGAGTTTCAGTGTCACTACGCTTTCAACGCGAAACTCTCCGGCCTCAATCCCACCAACGTGCATCCTGAGACAGTTATGTTTTTTGAAACAACTGGCGGGTGGAATCTCAGTGGCGGCCCAGAGTTGGCAGTCTCGCCGCGGCACAGATACGGCAATTGTGTCGTCAGCTTCGCCGACGGCAGCGTCCTGACGATGAACGAGGCCCGTTTCAAAACCCTGCGCTGGGATCCCTAGCCGGACGGATTGAAATCACAGTTAGACGCAGCACGGCGAAGCCGCAACCCAACGAATTCACCCGCAGATGGACGCAGATAAACGCAGATCGGAGGCGCGCATCTTCGCGTCTATATCCATGTTCATCGGGGTCAGTCAGAATTAGAAATTTGCTGCACCGTTCGCAGGTGCAATTCGTGGTCACAACTTCCGTGCCAAAACAAAAGCTTAGCCTTTTGCCGCAATTAACTTGAGGAATTCAACCACGAATTGCCGTGCCATCATGGAATACGGTTGTTTCGGATCCATGAACGCTTTAATCGCGTCGATTTCTCGCTCTCGCAGATCCTTTACCAAGTCCAGCCACGAACGGGCTTCCTTGCCTGCAATCGCCACAGCATTCTCTTCCAGACCTCTCTCCAAATCGATCAATCCGAGGATGAGATCAAAACGCGAACGCACTAAAAGAAGACGTTCCTTGCGCTCGTCCACCAGTCCCTTTCGATTCAACGCGTAGACTTCAATGGACATCAGTGCGCGGTCGTATGACTTCTTTTCCTTGGCGGTAGTTGGGCTTTGCGTCTTTGGAACGATCACTGCGTCATCGCGGAAGTGGAAAAAATCTGCCGGTTCATCGGTGCACGGATTAACCAGGAGCGGGTCTTCGCTACTGAGATCATCTTCCGGGATTTTCGCCCGCTTAGTTTCATCGATCAACGGAAACTGATTTCCTTTGCCCTGCTTCTTTTCGTATTCGATCAGTTTCTTGTCCGGAACACTCCAGCGCAAGACCGTCTGTCCACGTTGCCGATTGCAGTCGATACAGGATGGGAGAAGATTCGTCCAATCCGCCGCAAGCCATTCATAACCGGGCACATTTTGCTTCTTGCCCGGAACTTCCACTTCCGCCTTTGGTCTCCAGTGCTCAATGTCGACTGGCTGTGTCCGTGTGTACTGGCTTTCACAATAGGCGCATTTACCGGCGAAAAGCTTCTCGAGGGCCAACTGGACCGACCCCGCTTTGTAGGCTTTGAATTCGGGGCGCGTCTCTTTAGTGCGGCTTGCTTTGATCCAACTCTTGACGGCAGCGATTTCGCGCTGACCGATGCTGTCCTTTTCGAGAAGGTCGGCGGGACCGTCCACCAGTAGTCGATCAATTCGAATCATCCTCGCAGCGGGGTGGAAGGTTGAACGGCTTTTAGTATTGCTTCGATTTGCGTCACCACATCCTTGGTGGGTTTTGGGAAATTGGTCTTCTGGGCGGCACGGGAACTGACAATAAACTGGTCGAGAATATCCAAGATCAGCCGATCGCGGCGACTTGACCCGAGGACGCTTTTATCCGCGAGTTCTTTTTTTAAAGTTTCCAGCGTCCCTGTTTCCGTTGCGGTGAGCGAAGCTTTGCGTTCGAGTAAATCGTAATATTGGGTAAACTGGGCTTCGACCTGTGGATCAATGGTTGTGTTCAGGCCGAAAAACTCCGAGGTCAATAGTTGATCCACCCTTAAGCCTGCTGGCGAACGCAAATTATCGACTAATTCAGCGATACCTTTCTCCACGCGCATGACGGCTACTTCTCCCTTACCGAGGCCACGGAGGCAAAGCGGCTCATGCGTTGACGCGATGAATTGCATGGCCGGGAAGGTTTTTCGCAGGCGCATAATAATTTCCATGCGCCAGCGCGGGTGAAGATTCGTTCCAATCTCATCGATCAGGATCACTCCCGGGGTTGAGATCATGTCTTCCACTTTCTTGTTTGTTCCCGCCATGATATCGCAGCCCAGCGCCAATAATGTCTGGTAACCTGCGCTGAAATATTCAAGTGGTGTGAAATGCTCCTTCTCCCAGAGTCCGAAACGGCCAGACCGCGCAGATTGATCCTCGAAACCAAGCGATACCTCTTCTCCTTTAACGTCGAGCAACGCTTTTAAATTGGTGGCGGCACAATAAAAATCCTCGGGATTCAAAGAGCGAAGCCATCCCTCCGCGTCAATGAGCGGCGCAAAAGGATCGAACAGATTATCGACATTCCGGGATTGCCGAACCTCGACGCAGGATGGGTCGTTGAGATTGCGCCGGCGCTTCGGCAAGAGGCGACTTGCGCCGTAACCTCTCAGGAAAATACTCGCCCCACGCTCCCCGGAGACCCATTCTATTTTGTCTCGCAACACTTTCAGATGCAGTGGCTCGGAATCTCCTGAAAGCCAGACCTTGATTTCCCCGGCGGCGCTTCCAAAGCGCAGATTGTTCGCAAAGCCATATTCCTCCTTCTTTTCCTCGTAAAACTTTTTCCCCATCAAAGCAAGCGCGATCCCATGCAGGACTGAACTTTTTCCCGAGCCATTTTCGCCGAGCAACATCTTCCAACTGCGGGCGTGCAAGATAGAAGCGTCGGGTATCTTCACCTCTGGAGAGGCATCTTCCGCCACATCAAACGATAACGTTTCGATAATCCGGTAATTCGATATTTCAACCCGGTTCACCACAGCGGAACGAATGTGCTCCGGCACGGGGGCGACGATATCTGCGGCGGGTATGACTCGTCTTCGAAGCGGCGCAGCCTTCAATGCGGGCACCTGGGAGCGAAGGATTTTAAAATAACGACCTAATTCAACGCGCGGCAGTGTGGCCTCTGTCACTGCCTCTGGATTTGAGATGGGTCCCTTCAACAACTGCCGCGCACACGCGAAGCGTTTGGCTGAGGCAAATTCCGCTTCCGGTGCCAACTCCTCCTGCAGTCTGTTCCATAAATCAACCATCACATCTTCAGGCGCAATGTCATGATTATTGACGACGTTCTCTAATGCACGAAAGGTGTTCTGGATAGCGCTCAGCCGTCCTTTCACTAATTCCTTTCGATTCAGTTCATAAGTCGAAATAACTGTTTGGGCTCTCCGCTCCGCAAAGTTGAAGCGATTTTCAGAGGGACTCGGCATTGCCATGCCCGAATCGTCGAAAGAAAGGAATTCTTCCGGTCGATCCAGGCAGGGATCGATAAGCAATGCCTTCTCTAACGAAAGTTCCGCTCCCATGGCACCCACTGCAGAACGCTTGCCCTCGACGGGAAACAGATTCCGTTTGCTACGATTGCAAGTTGGACAGGCGGCGTAGAGGTTTGTCCATGCATAATGAAGCCACCAATAGTGATCTCGTGCTTGATCATCGTCCGCTACTTGTTTCGGTCGAAAATGCTCTAAATCCCACTTCCCAAGTCCCATAAGATTAGGAGCCAGTTTCTGCTCACAAAATGCACATTTGCGATGGAAAAGGTTCAGCAACTCATCTTTCGTTTGTATCCGCAAAAGTCCCGTCTCGAAATCGAACCGCGTCTGTTTGCGTTTCGCCAGAGGCTCTTTGAAAAACTTTTCGGCTTCAGCCCGTAGTTTTTTGCAAGCGTTGGATTTAAGCCATTTCGGCTCCGGTATCCGATGTCGATCCACATAGATCATGCTTTGTCGTTCTCCGTTTTTGTGCCGTCTGGCACTTTCAGTTTTTCAATCGGCGAGTCCTCAACCCCATAAAGACGCAAGGCTTTGCGCAATTCGACGATCGGTTCGGGAGCGGCTTTCTTTTCAGATTCATTTTTAAATTTCCAATAGAAGGTATGGCTGAAAATTCCCCACCAGATCTTTGTCTTCACCCGAACGTCACGCACTCCTTTTCCGAAAACCGGTTGGACTGGACCGCCGATCAGATCGCCCCAGAGCGTCATACGACAGGGGAAATAAAGATTGGTCCAACGTGTCGGCGCAAACACCGCAGCGTGATGAGGTATCGGCACCTCGTTTGTGGGATGACGAAACCAAAACTGTCGTTTACCACTTTTCCGATCGGTTTCATTGATCGGAGGACACGCCGGAAATTCCCGCTGATCCTTTTTCTCATCGAGTTCGGTCTTATCTTTGGCCATGAGCACCGTCGCGTGCGCCAGTGGGCTCCCCAAAGTAACGAAATCGGTGACGCGCCAGCCGTTCCCATTCGTTTGCAGCTCCTTGAGGTAGGCGGCTTGAGCCGCCTGATATTTATTGATGTCGAAACTGTTCTCCTCTGCTTTGTTGGCTTCCGCCTGCAAGGCCGCCAACTTAACATTCAGGGTCGGGTCTTTTACGCCTGCGCTTAAATGGCTTTGATTGTAAGAGGCCCAGAGGTGGGTAAGAATGTCATACCCGATCATGGTGCCAAGGCTGTGTCCAACGACGATGATGCGATCGTATTCCGGACTCGCATGCAAACGCTGCAGTAATTCCACACCGGCCGCGCGGATGTTTTTTCGACTCGCAATATTTGACGGCGCGACATGGAGGTAGCGCGCCGCATCCCCGGCGATTTTAACCAGGCCCCAGGAAATTCCAGCAACGATGAGGGCATCCAAGAAAAGCAATATGCCTGGATAATTGACAGGAAGGTCAGTTTCACTGAAAACGTGGAATTTGTATTGAGCAAAGCCAATCACCGTTCCGAGCGAAAGAATCCAAAGCAGCGTCCAGATTCCGAGAAGCTGTTTGGGCACCCGGGAAGGACGTCGGAATAACAGGGCCTTCAACCACGCTCCTACGTGCGAGAGCGAGGTGTCTTCCAGCATGTGCGCCCAATAGAACTCGAAGAAATCGGTCTGCTTGTGGTCAACATTATCATTGGTCGTTAACCTTCTGAGCTCATAATCTTTTGATATGTCATCTGGTTTGCTCCAGATCTTGGCTCCTTTAGTGCTGGCACAAGGGTCCGTGGTCCAAACCGCTTCCGTGAAGCCGCGCAATGTGTCCATCGGAATCTGCTCGCCAACACCATGAATCAAAACAATCGCCTGTTTTTTCATAAACCACCCAAACCATATTTCCCAAAATGTCCCATTCCTGATTGGAATTACGGGGAAGGGACTCTTATAGGGGTAATCCCTGAACCCGACAAGGGACAAATTTTATCCGCTACGGAAACACCTTCTCGACGGCATTTATCGCGTATAGAAAAGAAAGTTTATTTCCAACGGCACCGAGCAACGCCAAGGGAAGATTAAAATGAACTGCCGGACGAATAGCCTGGGAGATATCGATCTCGTTTTTAGCTAAAGAAACGGTCTCTTTCCTCGCTATAATGGAACAAACCAATTGAATCTCACCATTGTTCTCTTCACTATCCGCGCCGTTATGCAACCAACATGGCTCGTCCGGATTGTCCTTCTCCTCCTCTCATTCCATTTTCCGCTCTACGCCCAACCGACACCTCAGCAGATTTATTCATTCACGACGGGACCTCGGGGTCCGATAACACTCGTCGAGGGCCCAGACGGGGTGATCTACGGCACAACAGCTTGGGGTGGTCCATCGAATGATGGAACCGTGTTTCGTCTGGACCATGAAAAGGTTCAAATGATCCCGAACACGAATGCGTTCGGCAATCTTACCTCACTTGTGGCCGGCAATGATGGGAAACTCTATGGGTTGGCCGATGCGGAGGAGGGGGCGGCGATGACGTTTTACTCGGTCGGTGCCGATGGAAAAATCACCGTGCTGAGTCAGAAGATGTCACGGGTTGTTTTTGACGATGCAGCCAATTCTTTGTTTAAAGGACAGGACGGCAATATCTATGCGGTGTTGCCAAACGGGCGTGGTGCGGTAGACGAGAATAATTGCATTGCACGCCTGGATCCGGATGGCCTCCTCACTACGATTCTTTCATTCGGTCATACCAACGAAGGAATGTTGATCGGAGCCATTCAGGATGGCGAAAACAATTTCTATGCCCTCCTTCGGTCGTCCGAATCCCAGAGCTCGATTGTCCGGATATCTTCCACAGGAACAAGGACGACGGTATCTTCTTTTGACAGCGATAACACGGGGTTACCTATTTGCCTGATCGCCGGGCGGGACGGAAATGTTTATTTGCTTACCAGCGCCAGCCGGCTCGGGGGAATTGGTTCGATTCTAAAAATTGTTCCCTCCGGCGTGATGACTTTCGTAACGGAAAACATAGTGGGGGGCATAGTGACGATGTTGCAGGGGATTGACGGCTTCCTTTACGCCGTTACCGCCGGTGACCTCTGGGAACCTGCCAATGGATACAAAATTGATGTCGCGACAGGAGAGTCATCCAAAATTTGGTCGACGAGATCCGGGGATTATGGGTGGCATCGAACTCTGTTACAAACCTCAGATGGAACATTTTATTCCTCGGATTTGTATTCCGAGCAGGAAGTGTTCGGGTCGATCTTTGTGGTGAAGGATGAGTCGGAGCAGTTAATCTCATTCTATGATGGTCTAGGTATTCACCTTTTTAACGCCCTGGGACTCGGGGCCGATGGGAACCTCTACGGCACTACCGCCACCGGACGGACTCAAAACCAAGGCACATTGTTTCAGCGAACTCCCGATGGGAAAATTACCCATCTCACTCAACTCCCCCCGGGCACTGCCTCGTTTACACCACTTCCAAATTCTGATGGAACATTTTACGCGCTCAATGGAGGTGTATTCTTGGTGTCACGCACGGGCGATGTGCAACCGCTGTCGGGAACGTCCTACGGGTTATTATTTCAAGGGATAGACGGGGCGTTCTACGGCGTTGACGGTAATGATGGAACGAAATTGTTCAGATTGGAACTGAACGGACGCCGCACTTTGCTTCACTCTTTTCCATTTTTCGAAAACTCATTTCCGGCGGTTACCGCCCTGGCTCAGGGCGATAATGGAGATCTGCTGGGTTGCGTTGAGAGTAATGGAGATTATTTATTCAAAGTGACGCGCGACGGTCATTACACCCGGCTTGGAAACGTGCAGGGACGTATTTATGAGATGACCGTCGGTGACGACGGGAATTTTTATGCTCTGGCCGACTCTTTCGATGGTCATCGTTTTCTCCGCATAAGTCCGAGTGGAATGGTAACCACTCTCGCTGTGCTGGATAATACGATTGATGCACCTTTCAAGGCGCTGTTGGCAAGTGATGGTAATTTCTACGTCACCACGCTGAACAGTTTGTTGCGACTTACCAAAAAAGGAACCGTTAGCAAGGTATTGGATTTTGAATTCCAACCATGGGTCAACGATAACCCAGTGCGGGCCGGAATAGAACAGGGCGCTGATGGCGCGCTCTATGGAATCCTGGAATACGGAGGGACAGCGTCGCTGGGATCGATTTATAAGGTAGATCTTAAGCTTCCGCCGCCGTTGAAAGTGAACAGCACATTCCAAAAGGTCGCCGTCGGCACCTACAACGGAGAAGTTCGCCGTGCCGGTCAGTCGCAGGCGATTGGATATTTCACCTTTAAAGTTTCTGCAAATCGGCGGTTCCAGGGACGAATCATTTTGAATGGGCAGGTTAGCCAGCTCTCCGGACAATTCAACGAACGCAACAGCGTATCTGTTCCATTGGCAAGCCTGTTTGGCCCTTCGGCTACGCTATTCATGAACCTGAAGAACAACGGGACGTTCGTTGACGTAAACGGTAGCGTTTCCGGCCCGACCTTTAACGCCCTCGTCAAAGGCCGTCGTTCCCGATAGCAAAAGCGATTCTGAGTTTTAGAGCGCAACAACCTGTGCGTTCCGAGACTTGGCTGTATTCCCAAAACAAAAAGGCCGCCCGGTTTCCCGGGCGGCTTGTCGTTGGCTATTGGCTATTGGCTATTGACTTATCGTCTATGCGCCGCCGGCGCTTAGTGCGTCACAATCGTGACCTTCTCCGACAGCGCACTTTCGCCACCGTTATTCACGGCCGAAAGGTAGACCTCGACTGTCGAAGCCGCCGGCAGATTCTCGAGCGTAAAGTCTAGATCCGCTGGCGAACCGACCGCCACCGGCTCCGCATCCACGCCGATGATTCTCCGCCACACACGGAAATAATCCGCACGCGCTGGAGCTTCCCATTTCATCGCTGCCGCATTCGGTCCGATGAGAATCACCTGGATATTCGTCGGAACATCCGGCGTTTCCTGCGCACCCGGCATATTGAAGCCATACCGTTTCCAACGCGCATCGAGCGGACCGAGCAACATGTTCAACTCATCCACCAAAGAGCGCATGCGCTTGCGGAGGATCGCGGCTTTGTCGTCGCGGATCCCTTTTGCGTTATCAATCACCAACTCCTGCGCAGTCACGGCGTCGCGCGCGGCGTTTAGTCCAGTGAACAACGCGTCGAACGCGGCAGCAGTGATTTCTTTCGCCGCCACTTCCTGCGCGGGATGGGTTTCCAGGTACTCTTTGTAAGAGCCAACGATGGGTTGCAGTTCCACCGCCGTGCGAGGGAACGCCAGCGAATCGGGCATGCCCAGCGCTACCCACGGTTGACCAAACTGTGAACCGAGGACCGGTTTGAAGTTGTCACGCGCCAGGATCATGCGATCCAGAGTCGACTCCGTAACGGTACGCACAGTCTCACGGCGAGCAGACAACTCCGTCTTGGCTGTTTCGTAGATGTTAATCGCGAGCAAGAGAGCGGCGATATCGATGCGGATTTTTGGCTCGCTGTTTTGCAACAGCGGCACTTCCAGTTTGAGTGCGTCCGCGGCGGTGGCTGCATCACCAGCGGAGGTGAGCAAAGCGGGAAGCGGTTTATAATAGAATACATTTTCTGACATACTGATTTTTACCTTTCTTTGTTTTGTTAATGTTTTGTTTTGTCCCTTGAACTTCATTGTTCTGAACTTGTAGCCAGTATGTGGGGGAGACTCGGAAATCTGACTTCCGAGTCTCCCTCGAAATGAAAAATAGTTTTAAGTCCTAACTATCTGTAAAAGAGGTGTTTGCGATGCAAATCGTAAATTGGGGCGAAAAAATCGTCTTTCAGGAGTCGTTTTTTGCGTCGTTTTCTTCCGAGTAGCCTGTTTTTTCATAAAAACCGATAGCGCGAGAGTCTCCGCGATCCCTAAATTAGTTTTTGAAACGTCCATTCCTCTCCGATGCTCGTTCGCTTTGAATTCGCTGTAAACGCCACATGTTCGGATGCTTACAGGAATTTTAACGCGAATTTCAACTCTTGAAATGGCTTCCCGTGAAGGCGGCAACGGATTTCAACTTTTGAAATGGCTTCCCGTGAAGGCGGCAACGGATTTCAACTCTTGAAATGGCTTCCCGTGAAGGCGGCAACGGATTTCAACTTTTGAAATGGCTTCCCGCGAAGGCGGCAACGGATTTCAACACTTGAAACGGCTTTCCGTGAGGGCGGCAGCAGATTTCAACACTTGAAATGGCTTCCTCTGAAGGCAGCGAATGGAAAAATTTGTTCTGCGCATTCCGCGAGGCTTTCGAGTCGGATTGGGCTTCTCCTGCACGTTATGTGGCTAGTACATTGAAATACTTGAGATAATTCCTTGTATATGCACCTTCGTTCGGAAGAATTGCCCCGAACCCGGAACACTGTCTCTATGGACCCCAAACATCGGCTCGGTTCTACATACGCGAATTGGCCTGGACGAATTAAAAACCAAGCCATCCTCGTCCTTTGCATCGCTTTATTTACCTTACGGATCCACGGTGGAACCGTCACAAATGCTTCGCTTACGGTTTCTAATATTGTTCAGCAAGTTAAACAAACCGCAAAACGCCATTTTGAAAATGGATCGCCTATGCAGACACAGGCGGTAATCGAGGCTTATGGAAAGAACAATAGCTCAATAGAGCCTGGCGAGATAATGCAGATTTATGAAACCGAGTATTTACGCTTGAAGCAGGCATCCGAAACTTGGTTTGAAAAAGTTCGCCAAAAGCTGGGCTGGATATGCACGATTTTTTTAGCACTATTCGTAATATTCCAAGAATTCATTAAGGAGGCAATAAAGTCCGCTTTTAAGCCATTCATGGACGCAATTTACTCTCGATGTGCTGGCTTACGTGGAATCCGGCGTTATAGCCTTTCAAAATACCGGTCTGCCTTAGTTAAAAGACACTCAAAAGTTTTCATTCCGTTTCGGCCTCATCGCCCGCTGGATATGGTTGGGGTTTTCGTTCCCTTGAAAGTTATCGGGCCTTCCTTTGAAGCAGAATTGGACGCAACACAAGTCGTGTCTCGTTTCCGACGATTGATGATCAAGGGAACCCCTGGTTCAGGCAAATCAATGCTGCTCAAGGATATCGCGTTGTGCTATGCACTTGGTAAACTAAACGATTTAGAGGACAAACCCATCGCGGTTCTGCTTGAGTTACATCGACTAAATGACGGGGTAACTTCGATTGAAACACATCTTTCACACGAGCTAGAGCGAAAAGGGTTTCCCCGTGCAGAGTCTTTTGTGAAGCGGTCATTGGAGGCGGGTAATCTTCTCCTTCTCCTCGATGGATTTGACGAGATCAATGCAAAGGACCGCCTAAATGCAACACGCACCATTAGGGACTTTCTTGAAAAGAATGACCGATGCAGGGCCATAATGACTTGTCGGACACAAGTATATAAGAATGAGTTTAGTGATGTAATGGATCAGACGTTCGAACTTTCTGAGTTTAATGATGCCCAGATTAGAAGGTTTCTTATTTCATGGAAATCGGAGATGCCGCTTAATAAATCTGTCGAACAACTTGTCCAGACATTGCGAGATCGTCCGCAGATTATGGCGTTGGCAAGAAATCCACTGATGCTTACGATCATCGCCTATTTGTATACGGACACAGATTTCCTCTTACCGCAGTCGAGAGCAGAGTTTTACAGAAAGAGCACTGAAATCCTTCTAGATCAATGGCATCAAGACAGAAATAAATTTGAAGCAAGACACAAGCGGTCAGTTCTTCAGCATCTAGCACTATTTGCCCAAAACACAGCTGTTGAAAAGTCAGGTGACCGGAAAACGATTGATGCGCACAAGGCATTCGAAGCTGTAAAGCAGCTTTTGCCTAGCTTGAATTTAAATCCCGAAAACGATTCTCATCCAATTGTTCAAGAGATTGTTGAACGAAGCGGTCTTTTGTTAAACATCGATGGTGGAGAGCGGTTCCAGTTTGCCCACTTGACCATGCAAGAATATTTTGCGGCCGATGCGTTATTAGACAAACCGGAATTAATCATTGAGGGGTTTTTGCGAGACGCTGATGCTTGGCGTGAAGTGATTAAGCTTTGGTGCGGAATTTCCCCGAGTAGCACGGAAATGATTCAGCAAATCCTCAAGCACGAGCCGATCACTGCGCTAGAAGCCTTAGCTGATTCTGTTAAGGTTGAACCGAGCTTAGCAGAGGAGATTATACTGATTTTTCAACCTCAAATAAGAACCATCAAAGATGGGGAAACCTTATACAGGGCTGTAAGTGCTGTCGCTGCGGATACGAGACCTAGGGGGACTCTTATGTTTGAATTCTTAGTCAGGGAACTCAATAGCGGCGATCCTCGAGCCCGTCAATCGGCTGCTACTTGCCTGTCCCTTACTAACATGCCGCACGCAGCGATTGCGCTTGACGGATGCTATTCGGAAAGAACAGTCCGTCGTCAACTAATTCGCATGGGCGACCTTGCTGTGCCGCTATTGTCAGCTCGTGCCAGAGGCGGAGCTCAGGAAGCCGTGGACTACCTTGTCAGCATAGGGACACCTGACGCAATCTCGTCTCTAATTGACCTACTTTGGAATAACAACTCAACTGTACCTGCCTTTGCTGCTTGGCGTTTGGCTGCACTATTGCGATCACCAAACGTCGAAGAAATCATTCGACAGCATAATTTTCGCACGCCACCCCAAGCGGGCCGCCGTGAAGATTGGATATGGATGCCATTTAATGAACCTGAAGGCTCGTCCCTGCCCATTATCGCAGGACGAATCGCTTGGCTAATAAACTCCGGGCCAGTGGAAAAGGTAGCACAGCCCGAAGCTCTTGATCCAAGGCTCGCAATTCCGATTCTTTCCGTATTGCAGGGTTTTTATGATGATATTCGTACCTTATGGACTGACACCGATCCAAAGGTAACAGAGGTTCCTGGGTTCAGTAAGAACTATGAGTTAGGCTTGGATAGGAATAAAAATCGCGAACAAATTAAAGCTCTGATCGAAGAATTTAATTCAAAGCGTTCAGAAAGTAAATTTGCCGAAAAATGGAATGCGTTTCTAACGACAATTTTTAAGTCTCAACAGATAAAACCGCGAGCACGGCTGCTGTTTCGCGGCCTCGCCGTCGAAATGCAGCTGGAATTTTTGTCCAAAATGCTTGCAGATACGAAGCCAACCCGAACGGACTGGCAGAACATGTTTCAAAAAGTAACCTATCAGTTCTGCACTGGGCGCCACTATTCGGGTTGCTTGCTTATAGCGGCCGGGTTGTCTCTTGTGGCGTGCATTGAAATCATTCGGCAGATATTGTGGCACCACTCCGCCTCGAACCTGTGGACTTGGAGTCTGGTTGCATCCATATCAGTTATAATTTGGGGCTGGTATTGGTTTCTTAAAGGAATTAACCCAGATGAAAGGCGCTCCCCCCAGCTCGCACTATTTGCGGGTGTCGCTGGATGGATCCTGATGCCGATTCTCTGTGTTACCTT
>JAQGOU010000171.1 GCA_028293445.1 Verrucomicrobiales bacterium
TGAAGAATTCGACGTGCATTGCTGTTGCCTGGAGCGTCCGGGAGCGTTTGTAGAACGTTTGCCGCATCCAGAAAACGTCCATGTTCTCGGAAAGAAGAGTGGATTCTCGATTGAGTCGGTTGTTGGGTTGGCAAGGTTGATTCGGCGACTCAAACCGGATGTGGTTCATAGCCACAACCTTGGTCCTTTGATCTACAGTGCGTTGGGTTCCGGCTTTGGCTTTTCTGCCTCCGTGATCCAAGGTGAACACAGTTTATTGACGGCTGAGGAATGCACTCCTCGCCGTCTCCGGCAGAGGAAACTCTTTTATCGAGCTTGTCGCGAAATTCACACCGTCTCCACTCAATTGCGGGATCAACTGCTAAGCTTGAATTTTCCTGCGAATAAAATCTCCGTCATTGTCAACGGAGTCGACACCCACCGCTTTGTTCCCGCAGACGTATCAGCCGCCCGAGCAAAGATTGGACTCGAAAAACTGGATCCGAAGGCATTCGTATTTGGAATTGTTGGCCGATTCGGTCCTTTCAAACGGCATGCTGCTCTCATCGAAGCATTCAATATCGTTGCACGTGACCATTCTAGCGTTCATCTGCTGATCGTGGGAGATGGCGGCCCCGAAAAAGAGCGCGTTCGTCAGCAGGGTGCGAACAGCCCAGTCTCTGATAGGATCCATTTTACTGGTTTCCAGGCAGACGTGCTTCCATTTTATCAATCGATGAACTTACTCGTCGTCCCTTCCGAAAATGAGGGGATGTCCAATGCGGTGTTGGAAGCAATGTCGTGCGGTATCCCGGCGTTAGCACACCAAATGTGTGGTAATTCGGAAATCATAATGCCCGATTTGGATGGATGGATTTCCAATCTGGATTCTCCCGAAAAACTCGCTTCTGAGTTGAAAAATGTTCTCGCGGTTCCGGCGAAATTGCTTAAATTGAAGCAAATGGCCAGAGAAAAGGTCGTCACAAGCTTTTCAATTCATACCATGGTGATGCAATACGCCACATTGTATCGTCGGCACGTCCGTAACTGATCTATCCTGTGGACTTTTTTTCCATCGTTCTCTTTTTAGTCCTGTACTACATCCGTCCTTATGAGTGGCTGTCCTGGGTGGCTGTTTTAAAGCCAATCATGATCTGCATGGCACTCGCGATTTTTGCCATGTTTAACCGGGAACGAGGTTTCGTCTTTCGCGACATTTTTAGGACACCTCATGATTGGATGATGATGTCTTTTTTTGTTTGGATTGTGATTTCGGCGGGTAACCCGTTTGACGCATTGGGGAGATGTTACAATCTGTTCGTTTTTTACATCGTCATCGTTCAAGCACTCTCCAATCTGGAACGTATTCAAAGCTTCCTGAACTGGTGGCTTACCATGCTTCTTCTGGTCGCTTTCATGGCTCTGGCGTCGGAATACGGGTTCGATCCGACGGGTGCGTACGATGTGACGCACGGCATCATGAAAAACCGGCTGGTGTTAAATACGTCGCTGTTTAACAACCCAAACGCCTTAGGACACACCGTGGTCCCGTGTTTGATGATGCTTTATTATGTTTGGTACTGGAAACGGCCGATTTTCTCAAAGATCGCGACGATCCCGCTCGTTGCGATGGTTCTTTATTGTATCTATCTCACCGTTTCAAAGGGTTCATTCTTGTCGGCCTTTGCCTCGTTGGTTGTAACCTATTCGTTTGGTCGGCCCAAAGCTGTTCAGATTGCCATCCTGGTTCTCGCGATTACGGTAGGCTATGGCGCGTTATACGCACTTCCGCGAATGGATGACCTAAAGAAGGCACAGTCAGATCCTGGCATTCAAGGCAGGCTTGCCGCCTGGCAGTTTGGAATGGAAATGTTACAAACCAGGGCTACTGGGGTTGGTTTAGGGCAATTTATTCCAGCATTCACCAAGACGCATACATATGAAAAGGCCAGTCATGGTTCGTATGTGCAAGTTGGGACTGAAACGGGTGCTATTGGACTGTTTTTCTATCTTGGGATTCTTTACTGCAATGCTCGCACTTTGATTACCGCGAAGACAAAGAGCATCGAAGAAGAACGAATCCGACGAATACTGTTCGCCTTTTTATGTGGTTACTTTGTGTCGTCCTGGATGGTTGATATGGGTTTTAGGGCAACCTACTTTTTTATCGCTGCCGCGACGGCAGCATTTCATCGGCGGATGCTATTAAACAATCAAACAGAGTTACCGAAATCGAATGAAGTTGAAGTGCGGCCTTTTTCGGGGGGATTCTCGCGACAACTGCCTATTGGGGTTGAAGAACGATATCTTGCCGCACCTATAAAGAAACCATTGGCCCCAGCTCCAGTAATATTTAGTTTTACAGCAGAATCTACTAAAGAAAAAGAGAAGGTCGCCGATGTGCCGGGCATCACCTGGAATCGAATCGGAGTGCGTGATTTGATCAGCATGGGGATTCTGCTTTTCCTTGCTGTCCAGCTCTGGCGTTATCTTATGTATCACATCTGATCAACGTCATATGTGGTCCTCTTTGCTGCTCCTCATTTTTTGGTTAAGCCTGGCTCTGTTGTTCTATGCCTACTTTGGATATCCTGTTCTGATGTTTCTTTTGGGAAGGTTCCTGACTGCAAAGAAACAGCAAAAGCCGCTTGAGACATTGCCTTCAGTGACGGTTGTTTTGGCCGCCCATAACGAAGAGCAGCGAATCATCACGAGAATTCAAAACCTGCTTGCGTCCGATTACCCTCCTGAAAAATTGGATATTGTTCTTGTTTCAGACGGCTCGACGGATCGAACGGTTGCAAATGCGCAGTCCCTGGGGAAGGCATGCGTTCACGTGGTAAAGCAGGAAAAGCGATCCGGGAAAGCTGCCTGCTTGAATGCGGGTCTAGCGGTTGCAGCCGGAGAAATCGTCGTTTTCGGCGATGTGCGCCAGACCTTTCCATCAGAAACGATCTCGCGGCTGGTCGGACATTTTTCTGATCCGCGGATCGGAGCGGCGAGTGGATCCTTGGAAATTGATCCATCATCAACAACCGTTGGCGCAGGTGTTGACGCCTATTGGAAACTGGAAAAGTTCATTCGCTATTCCGAATCCGTCTGGGATTCCTCCATTGGCTGTACCGGGGCTGTGTATGCTATCCGACGTAAACTGTTTCATGAGCTTCCTCCGGATACTTTGCTGGATGATGTAGTTACGCCAATGGAAATAGCCGTTCAGGAATTTCGCGTTGTGTTTGATCCGACGGCCATCGCATTTGATCCACAATCCCTGGAACCAAAGAAAGAAAAAATCCGCAAACAACGCACGCTCGCTGGAAACTTCCAGATGTTATTTCGGTATCCTCATTGGTTAATGCCATGGAAAAATCGATTATGGTGGCAATTGATTTCTCATAAATATTTGCGCCTGGCCTCTCCTGTATTGTTAATTACGGTCTTTATTGCCAACGCAATGCTCTCCGCCTCAACTTTTTTCCAGATTGCACTTCTCGGGCAGTGCGTATTTTATTTGGCTGCCTTGCTGGGGATCTTTTGTTCATCATTCAAGTGGCTTTGTTTTTCACTTCCAGCCGGTTTCGTCTTTCTGAATTGCATGGTCGTGAATGGATTTCGGCACTATCTTCGCGATTCATACAAAGGGTATTGGCCCTCGACAACCACCTGATATGAACTCAAAGATTGCTTCTTCATTCTCCCTGGCAGAAATGCACATCGACGAACGACTTTCATTCAGACGGCGTTGAGCATCCGCCATGTATAAGTCTCTCGACATATGGATGCCGGCTTATCTTGCGCGCAAGCGATGGAGTCGCCCGCACGGTTCTCCCGTTCACATCGTGCTGTGTGTGTGCGATCACTTTGAACCGTTCCACGATGCGGATAAAAAGACGGCGCTTGAACGATTGGATCTTTGGAAAAGACGATGGCCCTCCTTGATAAGCGATTTCAAGGACGTGGATGGCGTCCGTCCTCGACACACTTTTTTTTATCCGATCGAACAATACGACAAGGAGGTTTTAGAAAGTCTGGCTGAGGTCTGTCAGTTGAGCGGTGCCGAGGTGGAAATTCACCTCCACCATGACAAGGACACCCGGGACGGGCTTCGCAAAACCCTCGAAACAGGCAAAGAAAAGTTTCTCAAACATCGCTTTCTCTCGACAGACAAAACCGGACGTGTGCGTTACGGATTCATTCATGGCAACTGGGCTCTGGATAATTCACATCAAGGCCGGAATTGCGGAGTGAAAAACGAGCTGGAGATCTTGAACCAAACCGGATGCTATGCTGATTTCACGATGCCGTCCGCACCGCATCCAACGCAGACAAAAATCGTCAACAGCCTTTACTATGCTGAGGGCAGTGACACTCCGAAATCGCATGACCGCGGAGTTTTGGTCAGCAGTGAAAAACCAAAGCAGGAATCAGGCAGGGACTTGTTATTGGTGCAAGGGCCGCTTGGGCTCAACTGGAGAAAGCGAAAACTTGGTTTTCTGCCACGGATAGAGAACGCGGATTTAACGGGAGCGAATCCTCCTCGTGCAGATCGCATGCAGCTATGGGTGGAGCTTGGGATTCATGTTCAGGGGCGGCCCGACTGCCTCTTCATTAAGCTGCACACGCACGGTGCGATTCCGCCGAATTCCACGATGTTCCTGGGCGATCCAATGAAACACTTCCATCAACATCTGATGGAAACGTATCGGGATAATGCGCAATACAAATTGCACTACGTCACCTCCCGCGAAATGGTGAACATTCTCCATGGCCTCGAAGAGGGACGAAAAGAGAATCCGGGCGAACTGCGTGATTACCGCTATCGTTCCTTGATGAAGGAAAAGGGGTCGTAGTAGCTGAAGGCGCCTGATGAAGCTGCTTTTTGTATCCAACCTTTTTCCCGACACGGCAGAACCGTATCGTGGTTTGGACAATGCCTGTTTGCTTCATTCACTGTCGCGCGATTGTGAGATTCGCGTGATCGCCACTCGTCCGGGGTTGCCGTTCAAAAAAGATTCACCGAAAGCGTGTCGGGAAATCGATCGAAAATTTCAGCCGCAGTACCTCAAGACCCTCTACGTTCCGAAAGTAGGATCGAGATTTAACCATCATCTGTTTGCACGCGCCATTCGTGAACCGCTGTTGAGTCTTAAAAAAGATTTCGAGTACGACATTATTCTCTGCGCGTGGTTATTTCCTGACGCCACGGCCGTTGCGCTTTTGCAAACGGAACTCAAGGTGCCCTTTGTCGCGATAGCGCAAGGTTCCGACGCGCATGCGTATTTGCGAATGCCGGCACGACGCAGAATCATCGTCGACGCGATGAATAGATCCTCAGGGGTTATTACGCGCAGCGCAAAACTCACCCAGCTTTTGGAAGAGGCAGGAGTGGAGCAGGGGAAAGCGCAACCGGTTTACAACGGCGTGGATCTTGAATTATTTTGTCCGGGAGACAAGCAGGCGGAAAAGAAAGCCCTCGGTCTTCCAAACACTCCACTCATTTTGTTCATTGGCAATTTTGTCCCGGTCAAAAATCCGTTACTGCTGATCCAGGCGCATGCGCAATTGTGCGAGCAGGTCCCGTCGACTCTCGTGATGATCGGCGGCGGACCGATGGAAGGAGAGGCTCGGGAATTTGCGAACAAGGCTGGGTTCGGCAACGACGTCATCCTGGCCGGTCGAAAGAGTTCGGCGGAGATTGCTCGCTACATGCGCGCGGCGGATGTGCTTTGTCTTTCCAGCGAAAATGAAGGGGTGCCCAACGTCATTCTTGAAGCTTTTGCGAGCGGAGTGCCTGTGGTTTCCACGAATGTCGGCGGCATCGCCGAAGTTGTGAATTCCGAATTCCTAGGAACGTTGGTAGAGCGGGGGAACGCGAAAGAGTTAAGCAGTGCCTTGGCTAAAACTCTGCTGGCCAAACCCGCGGTGGAAAAAATCAGGGCACACGGTTTAACATTCTCCTGGGAGCGAAGCGCCCGCCAGTATCTGGAAATTTTGCGGAACGCTGTTCGTAAATAGCGTCTGCTTCCGGATTTCATCTGACCAAAGACCTCGAAAATCAAACCGACCCTGATAGTAAGAGATGATGCAGCCCTCGAACCGCAACATTAAGCTTCGATCGCCGCTGCCCCATCCACCAACCGAGTCAAATTAGAAAACCAACCATTTCTGAGAGCCAAAATCCCTCGGGCAAAAAAAACCAAGCGTTTTTGAGAGTCAGAAACCGCTGGATAATAAAAACCAGCCGTTTTAGGGAGTCAAAATTCCCGAATTAAAAAAAACCAAGCGTTTTTGAGAGTCAAAAACCGCTGGGTAATAAAAACCAGCCGTTTTAGGGAGTCAAAATTCCCCAATTAAAAAAAACCAGCGGTTTTTGAGAGTCAGAAATCGGCGGGCAAAAAAAACCAAGCGTTTTTGGGAGTCAAAAACCGCTGGATAATAAAAACCAG
>JAQGOU010000186.1 GCA_028293445.1 Verrucomicrobiales bacterium
CGTCAATGCGCATGGTGCCGCTGACACGCCATTTGCCGTCGCCCAGTTTCTCCATGACAAAGCCCGTGTCTTCCCCTTCCCCACGCAGTTCACCCACGATTTCCTCCAGGATATTTTCCATCGTGACCACGCCCGCCGTCCCACCGAATTCATCCAGAACCAGAGCCAATCCGCGTTGTTGACGTTGCAGGCTTTTCAGCAACTGCAGGAGATTCATCGACTCGGGGACAAAGGACGGGAATTCGATGACTTCTGACAGATCAATCTCAGGATCCAGCAGCAACGCCCGCGTGTTCAGCACCCCGACGATCGTATCGAGATTCTCGTCGTACATCGGCAGACGTGTGTGCTTAAACTTTCTCGCGGCGGCAATCATTTCCTCAATCGAAAGATCGTCCGCGATCGCCGCCATTTGCGACCGGGGTTTCATCACGTCTTTGGCGGTGCGCCGGTCGAGACTGATGATCTGGAGAATGATTTCCTTTTCTGAGCGTGCGAGAGTTCCCTGTTGATACGCCAATTCCAGAAGCTCCTGATATTCTTCATCGGAAACGCCACTGTGGGGTTTGGCATTTTTAGGTACAATTGCCGCCAGCAAAGCGCCAATCGCCTTCTGGGCGATCTGCCGGAACGGTCGGGACAACCACTGGAGCAGACTCATGGGACTCGCCACGCGCGTCGCCCAGAATTCCGGGGCGCGAACGGCCAGAGTTTTCGGAGCGACTTCACCCGCGAGCAAGACCGCGATGAGAAGCAAGCCCAGCGTCAGAGCCATCGGCCAACTTTCGTGCAGTCCGATCCAGAGAACCGTCCCCACCATCGCTGCGTTGGAGAAAGTATTCCCGAGGACAATCGTGGCCAGTAAATCCTGTGGTTGGGCAAGGAGCCGTTCCACCCGTCCGCCGATTTGGGGCAAGCGTTCACTTAATTGCCGCACCTGCCATTTGCTCAAGGCGAACAGGGACGATTCCGCCAACGCAAAGAAGAAACTTGCGCCTGCGAAAATCACCAATGCGACGATGGCCAATAGCGGTGTCACCCGCGGGGACTATAAACAACGGCTCCCCATGCAAAAGCGAAAATCTTAGAGAAAACCTTTATTGCCCGATCGGAAAAACTCTCATTCCACCAGGATATCAGGCGGGCATTCCACCGAATTGAAAGGGGCTGGCGACATGGACGAACCCTCCCGATGCGTTACATTCTAGCAGGAGGTTTTCATGATCCCGCTTTTTGATGACGATTCGGCGGATTGGTGGAAGAGCGGAGACCAACCCGATGACCAGGAGGATAGAGTCGAGGCCGTTGCCGATTACGAGGTTCCCAAGCCGGTCCTTCGTCAGCGCCTGTGCCGGTTCATTGCCGCTCACTCGCATTCGTCAGCACGACTGCGCCCCTGTTGGCTGTTGAAACCTATGCTCTCCGTTGTTGAAGGCCCAAAGCGATGGTGCGCCAGTTTCTCCTTCGCTAGTGAAGAACCGCAGGTCATGGCATTCGGATCGACTCCTGCCGAAGCCTTTGACGCCTTTGATGTGGTTTGGAATAAAACCAATCTGGAAGCCAGGACTCTCGCCCGTTTCCAGGAGGCGCTCTCGTTCCCATGGCCTAAAGGAAGACCTTCCTATTATCTCCGACCATCATTTCTGCTCGGCACCGACTCCGATGGCTCTCCTTATTGGTGCGCACTGTTCGATGGCAACGAAGAAATAGACGGTGTCGGAAAAACAAGGGAGGAAGCCGTCGCGGATTACGACACGAAGCTGCTGGGATCTTTCATGTTGAACGATGCATTGTTGCGCATTCGGAAAATTGTCACCGATTGGAACGTGAATCCAAACCGGCCAAGCGCCCTCGTCCGACCACGTTTCTCCATGGACGAAGATCGATGGCAGGTGCTCTTTGGGGATAACGCTGTCGAAGGCGTCGTCGGTGTGGGATCCACACCCGAAGAGGCCTTGGCGGACTTCGATCTTAATTGGAATGCGGGAGGCAGATAATGCGACGCGAAGGAGTAATGGCACTCCGTTGCGAACAGAGGGGAACGGAATGAGCACTTGGCTCCATTTTCCGATCGCGGGAAATTCCGGAATGATCGTTGTACCGTAAAAAGTTGTCGTCCGAATTTGGGGAATGAGCGTCGTACTCTGATTTTAGGTCACCGGAAAACAGGGTACAACCGTTATTCCGTAATTTCCCTTCGCCGGAAAACCGGAAACAAGCGTTGTACCCTAAAATTCTGTCACCGGAAATTAGGGTACACCGCGAAAAACTCTAAAAGTTGCGAAAAAAAAGTGGGTACACCGCGTTGTACCCTGTTTCCCGGTCACGTCCAAACAGGGTACAACGCTGTTGTACCTCCTTTTCCCGGAGAAATTCTTCCGCAAAGTGCGTTTTACCCGACTTTTTGTCGTCGGAAAGAGGTACATTTCCGTTGTACCCCATTTCCTGGTCGCGGGAAAACAGGGTACAACGCGTGTTACCCAACTTTTTATGACGGGAAATTGAAGAATACGCGGTGTACCTGAATTTCCGGTCGCGGATTTTTACGGTACAACGCTATGTACCTTGTTTTCCCATCGTCAGAAAAGTGGGTACAACGGTGTTGTACCCGTTTTAACCCGCTGAACATCAGGCAGAACAGAGTGTTTAACTAAAGGGAAGCCGTCGAAAACGGTTTCACCACGGATGGAAACGTGTTGCAGAAAAAACAAAACTTTTCAGGATAGTAGTACGAATTCAGAAAAAACCAGGATCAGCGTTGGAGTGCGTGCATGCTGGGCGTCGCTTTGCCTTGTTTTAAAAATTCGTATGGAACCTCTTCCTTGAAAATCTTCTGGCTTCTGCCTCTTTACTTTTGAATTCTCAGCATTCATGAGCATCGCGACTAAAACCGGCGACAACGGCACCACGGGACTGATGTATAACCGCCGTGTTTCCAAGACGCACCCGCGCGTTGAGGCGTGTGGGGCGGTGGATGAACTGAATTGCGCGCTCGGCATGGTCCGCGCAACGGCACAACACGATTTCATTCGCGACAACATTTTGCCGGTGCAAAAGGAGTTGATCATTTTGATGGGGGAAATTGGCACCGAAGTCAGCGATCTTGAACGTTACAAAAAGGATGGGTTCACGTTCATCAGTCCGGAAATGACGGCGAAACTCGATCAGCTCGTGAAGGAGATTGAATCGCAGAATGTTTCGTTCAAAGGCTGGGCTACGCCGGGAGCGAATATGAACTCTGCGGCACTGGACGTTGCCCGCACCGTTTGTCGTCGCGCGGAACGAGCGGTGTGTGTTCTGCGCGAATCCAAGGAACTTCCGAACGCAGAAATCGGCATTTATCTCAATCGCCTCTCGGATACGCTCTGGCTGTTAGCACGCTGGGTGGAAACAAATGGGAGTTCGACAAACGATAGGCGATAGGCGATAGGCGGACATCAAATGATGTGCCTCGCGACTTCTGCTCGGGGGGTTGATCGTCCCTGATACCTAAGGTTTTCTTTGAAAGCCGCGTTTACTAGTTGATCATCTGGGGTTTAAAATGGTTATAGTCATCTGTTCGAAGGAAAATGTTAATGGATTTAGGAAGAACAATTTTCTCGTGGCTGACGGGATTTGCACGGATCGGCTCATTCCTGTCCGCTTCTGTTGCGGGATTGGTATTGCTGGGTTGGCTGCTTGATATCGAGGTGCTCAAGAGGATTTTGCCGGGTTTTGTCGCGATGAACCCAGCGGCGGCTGTGGCCTTCGTCTTGGCTGGCATTGCTCTTTGGGGTCGATCTTCTCAATTCAATGACGCGATAGGCCCTTCTTCCCGAGACAGACTCCTATGGAAGATCGCACCCGCTTGTGCGCTGATCATCGGATCAATCGGGACGCTAAAGCTCGTTGGACTTCTGCTCGGATGGGAGGCTGGGATCGATCAAATTCTGTTCCATGACAAATTAGCCGGATCCGGCGCTGACCTTCCAAATCGCATGGCGCCCAATACAGCGGTAAACTTTGTCCTTCTCGGCGTTTCGCTCTGGTTTGTTGGCCGCACGAGCCGGGTGATGGGTGCATTGCCTCACTTGCTGGCCATCCTCGTTGGTTTGGTCTCGTGGCTCGCTATCATCGGATATGTATACGGCGCAGCGTCCCTGTATGGAATTCGTTCCTTTATTCCAATGGCCTTGCACACAGCAACGTTGTTCCTGATCCTGTCGCTTGGAATTCTCAGCTTGCAGCCCGATCGCGGATTGATGGGAATACTTACTCATGCGGGTGCAGGCGGTCAGATAGCACGACGCATGTTGCCTGCAATGATTCTGATTCCATCCGCCTTCGGTTGGCTGTGGCTGCTGGGAGGAAAACAAGGTTGG
>JAQGOU010000244.1 GCA_028293445.1 Verrucomicrobiales bacterium
AATTAAAAATGTTCCGCCGGGCAGCTATGTTTTAGAGGCGGTCCACCTCAAAGCTGGGAGAGAGACAGCGACAGCAGTCGTGAGCAATGACGGCAGCTCAAACGACGTCGGATTCGTACTTCAAGTCCCGAACTGAAGTTCACCTATTCCAGCATGCGCGGACGCCACTGTTCGAAATCTTCTTTGATATCGACCGACGACGTAAATTCCCAAAAGCTGGTTTTCTTGTCACGAAGTGCGAGCACTGCGGAAGTCCATGATTGTGCCCACCCTGCTTCGATCGACCATGCGCCCCACCCTGCATCCGCCGAACTGGCCCAATATTCCCAACGACGATCGTCAAACGCCCGGAACCACCAACCGTCCAGGTACGGATTCTTTTCGGACTGGATCTGAATGCGGCAAAGGAACTCCGCAAGCTTATCTTCGGCATCGCGCAGAGTTGCGTCTCCCGTAGCAGAGACAGCTTCATGCAAGCCGAACAATGCAAAACCAGTGGTGTAAAGCTGGTCACTCGCCGGGTCGCCATTTTTTTGGATCAATGGAGTTTCACCAGTTCCGAAAGCTTCGTTGGATTGGGGTATCTGGTAATGGCCACCGCCGGTTCCTCCCAGCCATTCGTGAATCGCACCGTTGGGTTGCTGATGTTTCAACAAATCAGTCGCAACGGTTTTCAGCCATTCGCGATGTTGCGCGGTGTCTTCCAATCGCACGAGCCACGAAAGACAAAGCAGCATGCGCGATCGTTCGGAATTATCCTGTAGACGCCAACCCGCCGGATACTTCTCCATCGTCATCGCAATGGCATTGGTGGCTTTGTCGAGGAATGGTTGAAAACCGGTGGATCGATAAGCCCACAGGTTGCACGCCCAGAGATAAGATTCAAAGTGCGGCGCGAGGTTGACGGTTTCCGCATTGCCAAAATACTTCCAACCGTTCTTTTCCAGGGCCGGGATGTCGATGCGATCACCGGCGAAGCCAAGTTTCCCGGTCACACGAAAATTCGCGAGCAACCCTTTCGCGAGAGGTTCGTTCCATTGTTCATTTTTCAACGACGCCGCCGCCGCGATGGTTCCTAACATTACTCGCGCCTCGTCATCACCGTAATTGGCTACGAGCCACGCAGGCGAAACCGCACCCCAGCCGATCAGACCAAACGCTCCATGTTTTTCATCCGCACGCGGGCCGCCACACATTCCGGATTTGAAATAAACGTAATCCAGAAGATTCGCAGCAACCTCGCTCGAACGCCTGTCGCGATTCATCGTTGCGTTCAACGCGAGGACCATGGCGGACTCGGCATGGCAATCGGCGCGCAATGGTAACCGCTGAAGCTGCGTCCCGTCGTAACGAATCCCCGCCGCGTAGCCTTCCAGAATTCCGCAAGTGCCGTTGGCGTATTCATTATGCAGGGGCTGTTCGATGGTTTCCGTTTGTCCACTGAGCAGCCGAACAATTTCGTTCGTGCGCGACGGACCAACCAAGAGTCGGGAATTCAAAATCCACTTGGCGGATGCATCGAATGCCTTGCGCTCGAAGTTACGGGGGAGCTTTTCTGCGGCGGAGTATTTTGGCGCAACCTCAGGAGTCCACTTCAAATCAACTGACCCATGCGATGGATCGAGCGTGGTCAGAATTGTTTCCCAAATTCTTTTCCAGTCAGCGCTGGGCGCGTAGCGAGCCGAGATAAAATTACTCAGCTTCGTCGTCGCAACGATGATGCGGCGCTCTGGGATTTCAAATAGTAATGGCGAGGCATTCGTGGGAATGCCGTAAGGGGCGATATCAAATCCTGCGACACGAGCGATAACCAACCAGGGCTTGGCCGCTTTGCAGGGGAGATAATGACAGTCATGAACCGCCACAATGTGAAGTCGCGGCAAGGCGTCACCGAAGACATCGTCTGCAACCACACCGCGTTCCCAGGCGATGGTCTTGGTGGAACCGAATTGAATTTCCGGAAAGGCATTGGTTTCGGGAAACTCGATGAACAAATGGAGATGCTTTTTCTCCGCCGCAGCCAAGGTCTCCTGGTCGATCGTCGTGAGTTCAGCGGGATACTTCTCAGACAACACCAACACCACAGAATCGTCGGACGCGTTTTCAATCGCGAGCGCGGCCGTATTAAATCGTTTGCAGGACAACCCACTCTTCCGCGCCGTGACATACAAATCATTTTGGTCGGCGCAACTGAACGTCAAGGGCGTTTGTTTTCCCTGTGCGGCCACAACGATGAAGAGAAAGACCGAAACAAAAACCCTAAAACATTTCATTAGACGATTTGAACAGTAAAACGGGAATTTGAAAACAGTTTCTGTGCAGCAACAGTGGAGACGCTGCGATGGAGGATTTTCAATCCCGGATGAACACGGATATGGACTCGATCAGAAAATCTGTATCCATCCGAGGTTCACCTGCCGTGTTCGGAGCTCGAAGTAATTCTTGTCAGGATTTTTCTGGTTTGTAACTGTTGCGCCTCATTTCCGAATAAAAGGCATCACATGAATACTGTCACTGCTCTCAAGACTCTTAAGAAAAACGTCAAATCACTCGTCGAAACCGAAATCAGCGCCACCGGCGGTCTGCTCCGCCTCGCCCCTTGTTGGGTGCCGCGCTCATTCCTGCAACCCGGCAAACGCCTCAAGCTGCATCCCGATGATCTTTATGCGTTCGGTTTAAACCGCGGCGGCATTGACGAACGCTGGTTTGCTTCAACGACTCCGGCGGCGAATGAAAATCGGACGCCCGACGAAGGTCTCAGCTACGTGGTCGTCGGCGGCCAACGCTTCACACTGCAACAGGCGGTAGCGGAATCGGGCTCGACGCTGATCGGCAATTCGATTTGGAAGAAATATAAAAAGTGGCCGGTCTATTCGAAGTTCTTCGACAACATGGGGCCCATTCCGCATCACATGCACCAGAGCGCCAAGCAGGCGAAGCTGGTTAACCAGGAAGGCAAGCCTGAGTCGTATTATTTTCCGCCGCAGCACAACAATGTCGGAAATAATTTTCCATACACGTTCATGGGTTTCGAACCGGGCACAACGAAGGCACAGGTCCGCAAGTGCCTGGAGAATTGGAACAAGGGCGACAACGGCATTCTCGATTTGTCCAAAGCGTATCGCCTGAAGATTGGCACTGGTTGGCTGATTGATCCTTGCGTTCTGCACGCGCCCGGCTCTCTCTGCACTTATGAGCCACAATGGGGCAGTGACGTTTTCGGCATGTATCAATCGCTCGTGGAAGGCCGCGAAGTGCCTTGGTCTTTGCTCGTGAAAGATATGCCGAAGAGTAAGCACAAGGATTTGGACTTCATCGTGGATCAACTCGATTGGGATAAGAACGTCGATCCGAAGTTTAAAGAAAATCATTATCTCGAACCCGTCCCGGTCGCCGATACGCGCAAGGAAGGTTTCGTGGATCGCTGGATTGTTTACGGGAAAATTGATGGCGAACAACTGTTCACTGCCAAGGAATTGACGGTTGATCCTGGCGCGAAGTGCACCATCAAAGACAATGGCGCGTACGGACTGATCTGCGTGCAAGGCATTGGCAAAATTAATAAACAACCGCTCAACAGTCCGAAGCTGATACGTTTCACTGAGCTGACCGAAGACGAATATTTCTGCACGGAAGATGGCGCAAAGGCCGGCGTGACGTTTGAGAACAACAGCGAGACCGAACCGCTGGTGGTGCTCCGTTACTTTGGTCCCGAAGTGAATCCGGATGCACCAGTGATGGGCGCGTATCGGAAGAATAAGTTTTAACTGTGTGCTGCGCGCTTATAAAGGCGCGCGACATCGAATCAGTGTTTGGCTATTGGCTATCGACCATTGGCTATTCCGATGAATAGCCGATCGGCAATAGCCAATAGCCGAGAACAACAGAAGAAGCGCAAGAAAACCACCACATGCCGAAATACGAGACCTTCGAGGAGCTTCCGGTTTGGCAGGAGGCGGCGCACCTTTACAATGTGGTGCTGGATCTTCTCGAAACTCCCGCACTTCCGCTCTCTCCGGGGTTCCGTAATCAACTCGATCGGGCGGCGCTTTCGGTTTCGAACAACATTGCGGAAGGGTTCGAACGCACCTCCACTACCGAACTTCAAAACTTCCTCGGCATCGCTCGCGGCTCAGCGGGCGAAGTGCGCTCCATGCTTCTTGTCGTTTCCACGCGACCGAAGCTGAAGCCATTCGTTCGTGATCTGACGAAGATTCAAGGCCTCGCGAAGTCGTGCGCAAAACAAATCACAGCGTGGAGCAAATCGATCGATGCTTCGCGGGTGCAAGGCAAACGACATCTCACGTCGGAGGTGAAAGAGCGTCGAGACATGGCGAGTAAAGCGTTGGCATTTCGTCAGAAGTTTCTGCGTGACCTCACGTCAACGCATCCGCTTTACAATTCTCCAGAAGCCCGAACGGCGCGAGGAGAAGCGGTAGAATAATTAGCCAATAGCCAATAGCCAATAGCCAATAGCCAATAGCCAATAGCCAATAGCCAATAGCCAATAGCCAATAGTCAATCGACGATAGTCAATAGTGATAGCCAATGAACAACCAACGATAGCCAATTCACAAGGTTCGGCTATTGGCGATTGACCATCGACTATTTAGGATTTTGCGCGTGAGTTCAGTGCGATACAAAGCGCACATACAAACGCTCCGGAAAAAACGAGACCCCATCTATGCAGAAAAATTATCGAAGCCAATCGATCAGCGCTTTGTCCATCACCCTGCTGGCGATCTCGCTCACCGGATGCATGTTGGGAGACACCCCGTCCAAACAATCACTCACCCCTTCCACCGAGCAAACAAAAGCTCCACAGCCCCAGGTCAAGGTCGTCGAGAATGGCGAATCAAAAGCAAAGCCCGAAGAGTGTCGCGCTGTCCTCGTCGGTCCCGGCGTGAACCAGCCTGATCCGTTTCCAGGCTATGGCGGGTTTGTCGGCTGGGATACACCCATTCGACTCAAGAACGGAACCTGGCTCGTCGGCTTTAACGCTGGCTACTGGCACGCCTCCCCGCCCACGCCGTTGCATTACACGCCCAAGAAGCTTGAGGAATATCAAAAGTTCGGAATGCCGAAAGGAGTCGTCGCGCCCACCGGCGGCCGAGCCATGATCATCCGCTCTACGGACGAAGGGAAAACCTGGAGCAAACCCCAAACGCTCATCGACACTCCCGCAGATGATCGACATCCGGCATTTGTCGAACTTCGCGATGGAACGATCCTCGCCTCATTCTTCAGTTACCCCGGCGAACCGTTGGACGATGATTTGGTGAAAGATCCAACCATGGCCGCGCGCGTACATTTCATTCGTTCCTTCGATCACGGGAAAACATGGGAAAAGAAAGCGCGCCAGATTCAGACCCCCTTTCTCTATGACGAAACAGACGGCCCGCTGGTGCGCTTGAAAGATGGTTCCGTCATTGTCGCAATCAACGGCCGAGCGCAAAGCGGTCCACCCGATCAGGCGGGTATTTTTCGTTCCACCGACAAAGGTAAGTCCTGGAAATTGCTTTCAACGATCAAAGCCGCTCACGATTTGCAGGAAGTAACCATGGCCGAATTGCCGGACGGCCGATTCGTGTTCATGAGTCGTGCGGAAGGCGACATCTGTTGGTCCAACGACAAAGGCCACACCTGGACGGCGCCCGTCACCTTCGGAATGAGAATGTTTGCACCAAGTCTTTATGTCTTGCGCGATGGCACGCTCGTGTGTCTCCACGGCTCCTATGCGCCCGGAAACGGCGGACTCCGCGTGATCTTCAGTACCGATGGCGGTGAGACATGGATTGCGCCTGGGAAAGATCACGGCTTCCTTGTCGATAACGCCTACGGCTACGGCAAAGCAATGGAACTCCCGGACGGCTCTTTGTTCATCAGTTATCTCGCGACGGGCGGACATCGCACCGAAGATGCCAAGAGCAACGGCATCCGCTGCATCCGACTGCGCGTGCGACCGGATCATTCTGGAATCGATTTGCTTCCAGCGCCGAACCGATAGCCGCTGTATAAAATCTTAAGGCAATTCTCGCACGCGGAACTCTTTGAATTCCACCGGTGCGCCTTCAGACTCGAGACACAGATATCCAGCAGCCGGTGTGATTCCATTTCCGCCGGAGACTTCCTCGCCGTTCACCCACAAACGGATTTCGCCGTTGATACAGCGCACGTAATAGTGATTCCACTGGCCAACGCCTTTGCTCAATTCTTTGCGCGGAAAACTTCGGCTTCCGTCCGGCGACAGCGGAGGAAATGGTTTCATTTTAGTTGCACCGACGGCAAAGACATCGCCATTGGTCGTAAACCACGTCGCCTTCTTCTTCGTGTTCTTTTCGTAGTCTTCTTTGTAGCCATGATCGAGCACCTGCACTTCGATTCCTGACGGAAACGGTCCGCTCTTCCCCTCCTCGATGCTCTTGATCGACTCTGGCGTGGCCAACGCAAAAATTCCCGAGTTGCCGCCGTGCTGCAAATGACGCCATTGCGCGACCAGTTCAAAATTCGTGTAAGTATTCACGGTTCGGATCACGCCAATGGGTAGGCCTGTCGAGTGAGCGATTCCGTTGGTCCAGCTCCATGTCTCGGGTTTGACATTGACGTTGGTGAAATCCTTTTCACCCAACAGAACCCAGCCAGGGCCCTGACCATCGATGCATGCTTTCGGAAGCGAATTGGTTTCTTCCGCTTGCGCCACGCCGGGAGATGACGCACAGAGGCACGCGAAAAGGATGCCGGAGAGAGTAGCACTGGAGATTTTGTTCAATTTCATAAAACGGGTGCCGACACTTCTAGCGAATCTCGATTTGTTTGTCGTGAAGAATGTCTGGGGGGATAGAAACACCAAGGGCAAAATCCAAACACCAAAAAAATTCTAAACACCAAGTCTGCATAACCTCCAAAATGCGGGACGCGGAAACATAGTCCGATCCGGCCTCAAAAGCTTTTTGAGTTTTGAGATTAGAAGTTTTTTGGTGTTTGGTTTTTGGGTTTTGGTGTTTCCGCCCGTGTTTACGCCCCAGTCTTCACCGTCACCATCTCACTCAACCCACTCTCGCCTCCTTCATTCAAAGCACGAATCGCAATTTCGATCTCTGCCTGCGGCGGCAACGCTGCCAGCACGAAATCCGGATCATAAGAGGCACCCACATTCACCGGTTCGCTATCGATACCGACGATGCGTTGAAAAATATGATAACGCTCCGCACGTGCTGGCGCTTCCCACGTGACATGCGCGTCGGTGTTGTTGATTAAGGTCACCGTGACGTTTTCCGGTTGGTCCGGACGCTGCACGCTGTCGGGCATGTTCAAACCGAACAGCCTCCAACGCGGATCGTTCGGTTCCATGAAGTAATCCAATTCATTGATCAAGCCGCGCAGCCGTTTGCGCAATGCTTTGGCTTTCTCATCACGAGCGATCAACAATTGCGCGCACTTCGTCTTCTCCGAGATGACAGTCGTCATGGCATCACCCAATTCACGGAACAATTCCCCTGCCCGCGCGGCCGTGAGGTTCAATTGGGATACTTCATATTCCGGATGCAGTCCGAGGAAGCCTTGCATGCGCTCCACGATCGGCAGCAGCTCCACCGGCGTGCGCGGACTTTCCA
>JAQGOU010000302.1 GCA_028293445.1 Verrucomicrobiales bacterium
CGGTTGTCGCATTGCCTATGTTGGAGGCCATGGTGTCCCCCACAAAGCTGCTCGCTGCTTCTGCGGCGCAGGCAAAATCACTTCATCCCCAGAGAATGGCGTTCATCTACGTCCCCAACGGCGTGAACATGGCAGACTGGACCCCGAAGGAAACGGGTGACACGCTCGAACTGCCTTACATTTTGCAACCCCTGCAACCGGTGCAGCAGGATTTGCTTGTCTTGACGGGACTCGCTCACGATAAGGCTCGTCCCCACGGAGATGGAGCCGGCGATCATGCACGCGCTTCGGCAACTTTTTTAACCGGTGCGCAAGCGCGCAAGACGGGAGGAGCAGACATCAAGGTGGGAGTCTCCGTAGATCAGATTGCGGCGCAAAAACTCGGCCACCAGACGCGGTTTCCGTCTCTGGAACTGGCGTGTGATCATAACCGCCAGACCAGTTGCGATTCAGGCTACGCCTGTGCGTACCAGTCGAATATTTCATGGCGGACTCCCGCAACGCCGATGCCCCCAGAAGTCAATCCACGCCTGCTCTTCGAGCGACTTTTCTCCACCGGTATTTTTGAAGAGACAGGAAAGAGCCGCGCTTTTCGGAAACGTTACGAAAAGAGCCTGCTCGATTTTGTCCTGGAAGACGCGAGGAAACTAAAGTCGAACCTGGGCCGGACGGATCAGGCCAAACTCGAGGAATACTTAAGTTCGGTTCGCGAAATCGAACGTGACCTTGAGCAGGCAGAACAGTTTGCCGCCTCGGTTCCGAGCACGGAAAAGCCTTCTGGCATTCCGCGCGATTTCGAGAAGCACATGCAATTGATGTACGATTTGCTCGCGTTGTCGTTGCAAACGGATTCAACACGGATCGCGACCCTCATGATCGCTTTCGATGGCAGCAACCGACCCTACCCGAACCTTGGCATCTCGGATGGACACCACAATCTTTCTCACCACGAGAATGATGCTGAAAAGAAAAAGCGGATTGCCCAGATCAATCACTTTCACATGACGCAGTTCGCGAAGTTCCTGCAAAAATTAAAGGCGACCAAAGAAGGCGAAGGCACGCTGTTGGATCATTCCATGATTGTTTATGGGAGCGGCCTTTCCGATGGGAATGCGCACAATCACGATAATCTTCCCGTTCTACTCGCGGGTCATGGAGGTGGAGCCATTCAAAGCGGGCGGCACTTGAAAGTGGCTGATCAAACGCCCATGTCGAATCTTTTTGTTTCGATGCTCGATTCCTTTGGATCACCCGTCGAACGGTTTGGTGACAGCACCGGAAAGCTGCCAGGCCTCTTGTAAATAAAAAGGCGCAAAGCGGTGAGCTTTGCGCCTTGAGTGTTTTACTAAATTACTTGGCGAGTTCCTTCGCAAATTTTTCGATCCGGTCCAAACCTTTCTTGATATTCTCCAGGCTGGTCGCGTAGCTGATGCGAATATAATCGTCGGCTCCAAAAGCCACGCCGGGAACGACTGCTACTTTTTCCTGCTCCAAAAGTTTTGCCGAAAACTCCATCGAACTCAGGCCAAGCTTGGAAATATTCGGGAACAAATAAAAGGCCCCCTTCGCATTAACGCAGGAGATTCCTGGAATGCTGTTGAACTTCTCATGTGCGTAAGCACGGCGACGGGCGAACTCCGCGAGCCACGGTTTCAAATGATCCTGCGGACCATTCATCGCCGCCACGCCGCCCTTTTGGGCAAACGACGTCGGGTTGCTGGTGCTGTGACTCTGAACAGCATCAATCGCCTTCGCAATCGGCTCTGGTGCCGCGAGAAAGCCCAGGCGCCATCCCGTCATGGACCACGCCTTGGCGAATCCATGGACGATGATCGTGTGTTCAAAATGCTTTGGCGAAAAACTCGCGACGCTGGTATGGGTCGCACCATCGTAAAGAAGGTGCTCATAGATTTCATCGCTCATGATGAGCACGCCTTTTTCGACGCAAACATCACCCAAGGCTTTGATTTCTTCGCGCGTGTACACAGAACCCGTGGGATTGCTGGGCGAATTCAAGATGAACAAACGGGTGCGCGGCGTAATTGCGTCACGCAGTTGCTGCGGCGTGACTTTGAATTCCGTCTTGTCGCTGGTATGAATGATGACAGGGGTTGCTTCAGCAAGCTTCACCATTTCGGGATAGCTCAGCCAATACGGCGCAGGAATGATGACCTCGTCACCGGCTTCGCAAGTTGCCGCAATGACATTGAAGCAGGAATGTTTGCCACCGGAAGAAACAATGATCTGCGACGGCTTGTAGGTAAGCCCATTCTCACGCTTAAACTTGTCGGCAATCGCCTGGCGCAAATCAGGTGTGCCGCTGCTCGGAGTGTATTTGGTAAAGCCTTCGTTGATTGCTTTGATGGCGGCATCCTTGATGTGTTGCGGCGTATCGAAATCCGGTTCACCTGCACCAAATCCTACGACATCGATCCCTTCAGCCTTCATCTGTTTGGCCTTTGAATCGATCACCAGGGTCAGCGATGGCGCGAGCGACGCAGCGCGGCGAGAAATTTTATAGTTCATACGGGCCGAAACAAATAATCCGCACGGCTTTGCAGCGCAAGGGAGAATTGTCAGTTGAACGTTTGGCGAACGGCGTCCTGAACCCGCTGGTAATCCTCTTTTTCCTGCGGAAGCACTGTTTGAGGAAGGCTGGTATAGACCTTCGGAACTTTCCATTTCCAATGTTCCGCATGGCCATCAGCGAATGAAAGATTGGCAGCCTGCCCATGGCGGTTGGCAGGAATATCCCACCACTGATTCTGCGCACCATAGGCCACGGTAGGAATTCCAAAAAGCGAATCCAGGATTTCATCTTCATGCACATCAATGAAAACAAACAGGTTAGCTGGTTGCGGGTTTCTTATTTCGGTCAGCAACTTAAAACAAGGAATGAATGCTCCCAGAGGCAAACCAGCTGGAGGTTGA
>JAQGOU010000309.1 GCA_028293445.1 Verrucomicrobiales bacterium
CTTCGGAGGCAATGAACAAATGGACGTATTGTTGCCCGACCTTGAACCAGCGCACGTTCAACCCCGCTCCTTCAAAGGTGGAGGGACTGCTCACTTCCGGCAGCCCAAGCGTATCGCGATAGAACGAAACGGCGCGCTCAGGATCGGTGATGATGACCGTCACGTGGTCGATGTTCGTGAACTTCACAGCGGAAGTCTTGGCGTTCCTCAGGCGTCCCGTCGAGAATGAAACCTGTCCTAAGCTCCCCAATTACCAATAGCCGGGATGACGATAATAGCGCGGAGTGGAATAGTAGGGTGGATACTGCCGTGGATCATTTGGTGCGCCGGCGGCATCATTAATGATCCGGCCATTTCCCTGCGATTGACGAGACGGCTGCGTATCGAGTAATTGCTGGCGAAGGTCAAGAATTTCACTGCGCAGTTGCTGAACATCATTTTGCAGCGGTTGCGTTTGTGCTGTTTCCGTCGCCCCCTGGTCCGAGGCCAAGCTTGCGTCGCGATTCCCTGGCTGGACATCGGCGAAACCAGCCCGCAACTCGTAGATCCGTAGCATTCGTTGCACATGTTCCACCTCCTGGGGATCTAAATCCCCATCCGCCGTGGTCATGGCATGGCGTTCGTTGTTGAGCGAGTCCAAAACGCTTTGCGCATCAGCGGGCGGTTTTTTCTGGCTGTTACTCTCAGCCCGGGACGCAGGAGGCGTGAGAACAATCAAGGCCGAAGCCATCCAAAGGATTGGATGAATGAACAATTTTGTTTTCATCTCTCAACCTCCGGTCGCGCCAGACGAGGTTCAACATGATCCGGATCGTTTTTCCCTCTGGCGCAATGACATATTGTCCGCTCGGAAAATGGCTGAGGGTGGTCAGGTTTGTTACGATTGGAATTTCGTGCGCGGTCGTCTTGCCTTGATCGAAGCTTGCAAATCGGAAAACTACGTTCAGGTTTTGCCCTAAAGACTACCACGGGACGTGGAGTTATTAAGGATTGACGCGCCATCGTCTGTCCACGCGTCCCTATGAACAATGTCTCTGTCTCAACAACGAACAACGTTGCCTCTACGCAAATGACGCCTTCTGGACCGACTCCCAGCGGATCGCGCACCATCAAAGTGTTGCTGCTCGAAGACGTGGTCAGTGACGCTGAACTCATTCAGCGGGAACTGCGCAAGGCCGGCCTTGTTTTCGATACCCGCTGCGTGGAAACGAAAGATGATTATCTCAGGACCCTCAAGGAGTTCGGACCTGATATCGTTTTGTCGGATTATAACATGCCGCAATTCAACGCCATGGAGGCGCTGCAATTGTTAAGAGAAACGGGACAGGAAATTGCCTTCGTCCTGGTCACGGGAACTCAATCGGAAGAGGTCGCCGTGCAATGCATGAAAGAGGGGGCTGACGATTACATCCTGAAAACATCGTTGAAGCGTTTACCCTCTGCCGTTTGGAACGCCATTGAGAAGCGTGATTTTCAACGCCAGCGTCAGCATGCGATGCGGGCGTTGCAGAAGAGTGAGGAGCATTTCCGCTCTCTCATTGAAAACGCTCTGGACATCATCGTCATTCTGAATCCGGACGGCACCTTTCGATATGCGAGTCCCTCGGTCAAAGGCCTTGGTTACATGCCGGAAGAATTGGTCGGACGCAATCTGCTCCATTTTGTTTCGCAGGATGACGCCCAGGAGGTCTCCACTATTTTTCACCGCATCCTGGAAAACTGTGAATCCTCGCAGATCATTGAATTTCTGTTTCGCCACAAGAACAACTCCTGGCGGGTGCTGGAGTCGTTTGGGAAATGCATCAATCCGAACACACCGGCCGTGGGCATCGTCATCAATGCTCGCGACGTTTCAGAACGCAAGGAATCAGAAGCGGAAATCGAGAAACTTGCAGCGTTCCCGCGGTTGAATCCTAATCCGACCTACGAAATTTCGGTGGATGGAAAAGTCAATTACTTCAACAATTCCGCCGCTGAAATGGCGCAAGCCATGGGAACAAGTCCGGCGGAACTGCTCCCGAATGACACCTTGCTTTTCGTGCAGGACGTGTTGCGTTCAGGAAAAAGCGTTTCTCGCGAATCCACCTCGGGCAATCGAATTCTCGCCTGGTCCTTTTTCCCGATTATCACGCGGCAGGTCGTGCATTGCTACGCGTTCGACATCACCGAGCGTGTGAATCTGGAAACGCAGTTGCGTCAATCGCAGAAGATGGAATCCGTGGGCCAGCTCGCGGCCGGGGTAGCGCATGATTTTAACAATTTCCTCACGTTGATCCGCGGTTACGCCGGGTTGATGTCGATGAACGAGGAACTTGCGGATGACGAGAAAGAGGCGTTGCAGGAGATCTCGGCCGCCGCTGAGCGCGCCGCCAATCTGACGCGTCAGTTGCTCACGTTCAGCCGGAAACAAGTGATGCAGCCGCAGGAGCTGGAACTGAACGAGACCGTCAGCGATGTGGCGAAAATGTTGCACCGCATTCTCGGTGAAGATATCGCCTTGCACTTCAATTACGCTCCCAACCTTCCGCCCATTCATGCCGACGCCGGGATGATGGAACAAGTGTTGTTGAATCTCGCGGTCAATGCGCGTGATGCGATGCCACGGGGCGGCACGCTCAACATCAGCACAGAAGTTTCGAGGATTAACGAAGTCCACGTTCGAAAGAATTCGGAAGCCCGGGTTGGCACCTTTGTCTGCCTGCGGGTGAGCGACGGGGGCACGGGCATACCCAAAGAAGTCTTGCCCCGGATTTTTGAACCATTTTTCACAACAAAAGACGTCGGTAAAGGCACTGGACTAGGGCTGGCCACGGTTTACGGTATCGTTAAGCAGCATCAAGGATGGATTGAAGTTCTGAGTGGCGTTGGTCAAGGCACAACGTTCCGCCTCTTCTTTCCAACAAGCCAGATGGAAACACAAAAGACAGTAGAAGTAAAACCAGCGAACGCCAAAGTACAAGGCGGTTCTGAAAAAATTCTACTGGTCGAGGACGAGCCTGAAGTTCGCGTGCTCGTGCGCAATATTTTAAAGCGTTACGGCTACCGCATCATCGAAGCTGCGTCGGGTCCAGAAGCCATTCTGGTCTGGGAACAATACCATGGAGATTTCGATCTGCTGCTGACCGACATGGTGATGCCCGGCAACATGACTGGCCGGGAACTGGGCGAACAACTCAAAGCCCGCAAACCAGGGTTAAAGGTCATCTACACCAGCGGCTATAGTGCAGACACCCTCGGATCAGATTTCGTGATCAAACGAGGAATCAATTTTCTTCCGAAACCCTATCAGCCAATCACCCTGGCGAAAACGGTCCGCGACTGTCTCGATACCTAGAAATCAGCTGCCTGGCTGTTATGGTTTGCCGACGTAAACGAAGGCCACCGAATCTGCCACCACAACGTAATTCACGGAACCGGTGGCGTTGGAAAGTTTCACGTATCCTTTTGTGCCCGCTTCAAATTCCACGCCATTTGCAATTGGAACCCAATCGCCGCCGCGCACCTGCTGATTCACGTTCACGGTGAATGGCTTTTTCTTTCCGACAATTTCCCACGGCGCATTGTCCGCGCGGTTGGGGCCTTTACTATACCAGATATAAATATCGTAAAGGCCCGCCTTCGAAAGTTCAGGGCGATACATTGCAAAAACCGGGGTGCCGGTTTCCTTGATGACGGTTGAAGCATATTGATAATTGGTCCGTGCTCCCCATTGTGCGCGTTGAGGCAGCCAGTTGCCGACCAGCTTTGCATCCGACGCATCCATGATGACACCGGCGGCACCTTCAACGAATCCAGCGGTGATGTGTTTGTTTTTATTCATTGTCAGGCTGAGCGGATTTTCCATTCCGCTGGCGTCTCCTGACCAACCATTAAAAACATAACCGTCCTCCGCCTGCGCCGTAAGCGTCACCACCGTGTCAGGGTCGAAATTTTTCTTCTTTGGATTCAAAAGAATGCTTCCGCCAGCGCCTGCATTGGCCTGCAACTGAAAACCTTTTTCAGAGGCACCCGTTGGGACAAATCGCACTGCATCTGCTATGACAACTTTGCCTATCACCGGCATTGCGCCGCCGTTATTTCCAATTCTCACGAATCCACTGGTGCCAGCGTTGAACTGAACGTTATCCGCGATCCGTTGCCATAAGCCGGGTCTTTTGAACTGATCGATCACTACGGAAATTTCGCCATCGGCGGACGAAATGACGCAAGGGACTTTCGGGGAGCGGTTACCGCCCGGCGTTGAGTGGATCTCAACGTGATATCTGCCAGCGCTCGGGATCTTCGGACGAAATGTTGCAGTTGAGCTCGGTTCAGTCTCCTCAGAATTCATCGCGTATTTGAATTGCGATCCGATCGCGGCGACTTCCTTGATGCCCTGCCATCGACCGGTGAACTCGGCCTGTTCGTCATCGATGACGATCGATTCGGATTGTCCAAATGCGGTCACCGAAAGAACGGCGAACGACAATACTAAATAACGGCAAAATTGTTGCATGGTAGATCGGGTTAGGGGAGACCGACGTATGTTTTTTGCGGATTCACCTCCGCTTTGTCAATCCGTAACAAAATAAAACGTGGCACAAACGCCTTCCCAGCATGTTGTTAGCCATTCTTAATTGGTTCTTCGCTGTTTTCGGTGGAATCGAACTAGCCCTAACTATTTGAGAGAATGGACGGCATAAAATGACAGTAGCCGTTCTCCCTCACCCTAGCCCTCTCCCGCTGGGAGAGGGGATTTGTTTGCCGCCGCCTTTCTGTTATTTCAAAGCCTGAAAACATTTGCCACGGACGGTGTATGGCTGGAAGAAAAGCGGAGAACGATTCTCCCTCTCCCAGCGGGAGAGGGCAGGGGTGAGGGAGATGACGTCCTCAAACCAACAGTGCTTTGATCTTTAGAAACCGGCTTCCATTCCACTGAAAACCGCGAAGAACCTCTTAATGGTGCGATGTGTGTGCGACTGAATAAAAGGAGTGCCATTGGACCCGGTGAGGACGGATGTCTTCGTGGGACCCGTTTTTCTGGCTGTGTCACGGCGAGGAAGTTCGAGCAATGATCATATGATCCTGTTAATTTCCAAACCCCGATCGATGAGAATCAAGTGCAACCAATACGCGGCAAAATACGTCCATTGCCAAAACAAAGTTAGCCAACTGCGAATCAACACTATCATGCGCCGATCTTTTTATGCCCTGATCTTCAAATGGATGCTTCCGCTTCTCTTTGTGACCGCGTTTTCTCTCCCGGCCGCAAAAGCTCCCAAGCTCAACGTCGTTCTCATCCTCGCCGATGATCTAGGCTGGAAAGATCTCAGTTGTTACGGCAGCGAATTTTATCAGACACCGAACATCGACAAATTGGCGAAAGACGGCATGAAGTTTACGCAAGCGTACTCCGCCTGCACCGTTTGTTCGCCGACGCGCGCCGCAATCTTAACGGGAAAATATCCAGCGCGTCTTCATGTCACCGATTGGATCCCTGGGTTGCCGCCTGAGAATCCCAAGCTAACGGTTCCCGACTGGACCAAATATCTCCCGCTGGAGGAAGTCAGCCTCGCCAAAGTATTCAAAGGCCTGGGTTATCGGACGGCGTCGATTGGTAAATGGCATCTCGGCTCCGAGCCGTATTATCCGGAGAAGCACGGGTTCGACCTCAACATCGGGGGAACTCACGCGCCCTCTCCATCGAGTTATTTTTCTCCGTATAACATTGCGAATCTTCCGGACGGGCCGGAGAACGAATACGTAACCGATCGCCTCGGCACAGAAGCTGTGCATTTCTTGGAACAGAACAGTGACCGACCGTTTTTTCTCTACTTGCCGCACTTTGCCGTTCATCTCCCATTGCAGGGGAAGAAACCCATCGTTGAAAAATACCAAAGTCGAATACGCGAAAACGCGATGCAAACCAATGCGGTTTATGCCGCGATGCTGGAAAGCCTCGATGACGCCGTGGGCCTCGTCCGGAGCAAATTGGAAGCGTTGAAGATCGCGGATCGCACAGTCATTATTTTCGCTTCGGACAACGGAGGCCGAGTGCCGACGACTTCAAATCTTCCGCTGCGAGTGGGCAAAGGTTCCTGTTACGAAGGCGGTACGCGCGTTCCTTTGATCGTCTTTTGGCCCGGCGTCACGAAACCGGCGAGCGTCTGCGAATCGCCAGTTATCAGCATGGATTTGTATCCGACGCTCGCAGGCATGCTTCATGAAGGTTTCGGGACCAACGCCGTGGATGGCGTCAGCCTCGTTCCTCTGCTCAAACGGAGTGGCAAGATCAAACGTGAAGCCTTGTTCTGGCACTATCCTCATTATCAACATTACCAACTCGGCGGAACGACACCGTATGGCGCCATTCGTCTGGGAGATTTCAAGTTGATCGAGTTTTTCGACGACATGCGCGTGGAGCTTTACGATTTGCGCAAGGACATCGGCGAACAGAAGAATCTCGCATCCGCCATGCCCGCGAAAGTGACGGAGTTGCGGGAACGTCTTCACAAATGGAGAACCGAAGTGGGCGCCCAGATGCCGACGCGCAATCCGAATTACGACCCAACGAAACCGGAATCCACAGTAAAAAAGAAAAAACAAAAGAAGGAAGGGGAGCATTAAGTTGCATCCATTAACCTTTCACTCGGGAAGCTGCGAATACCCGGTCCTAAATACTATGCGTGCCTTGGCAATTTTTCTCGGAGTGATCCTTTTTGTTCCAGTCGTCGCCCACGCGCGGGAGACGCTCCCCAACGTCATCGTCATCTTGACCGACGACCAGGGCTATGGCGATGTCGGGGTGTTTGGTGCCAAGGGATTTGCCACTCCCAATCTGGATCGCCTCGCCAAAGAAGGATGCAAGTTCAGCAACTTTCATGTCTCCTCTCCGGTTTGTTCAGCGTCTCGCGCTTCGCTACTGACGGGCTGTTATCCAAATCGCGTCGGCATTCACGGAGCGCTGTCGCCGAGAGCGCAGCATGGATTGAACACCAACGAAATGACGCTCGCCGCCTTGTTAAAACAAAAAGGCTACGCAACGGGCATGGCCGGGAAATGGCATTTGGGCCATCTGCCTCAGTTTCTGCCGGTGCATCACGGGTTTGATGAATACTTCGGTTTACCTTACTCCAACGATATGTGGCCGCTGCGTCCCGACGTGAAGGTCGGAACCTACCCGCCGTTGCCGCTCATCAATGGAGACCAACCGATCAAAGTAGGCCTCGATCACAAAGACCAGGAACAATTGACGACGTGGTACACCGAACACGCCGTTAAGTTCATCGAGAAAAACAAGGATCGCCCTTTCTTCTTCTACCTCGCGCATTCGATGCCGCATGTGCCTCTTCACGTGAGTGACAAATTCCGCGGCAAATCGAAACAAGGACTCTACGGCGATGTCATCATGGAAATTGATTGGTCGGTTGGCGAAGTGATGAAGGCGTTGAAAAAGAACGGCCTGGAGAAAAAGACGTTGGTTATTTTCGCTTCCGACAATGGCCCATGGCTCAGTTATGGGAATCATGCCGGTTCGGCCGGACCACTGCGCGAAGGTAAAGGAACGTGTTGGGAGGGCGGCACGCGAACCCCCTGCATCATGCGTTGGCCAGGTACCATTCCCGCCGCCAGCGTTAATGATGCGATGTTCATGTCGATTGATATTCTTCCCACGATTGCCAGGAGCGTCGGAGCGGCGTTGCCAGCCCATAAAATCGATGGACGGGATGTATTGCCACTTCTCGCGAATAAAAAAGGCGCCACGAATCCACACGATGCCTATTTCTTTTGGTACGAAAACAATCAGTTGCAGTCGCTCGTCAGCGGAGATGGCCATTGGAAACTACAATTGCCTCATACGTATCGAACTTTAAACGGGAAACCGGGCGGGAAAGATGGCGCTCCCGTGGAATACGGCCAGGTGAAAATTACGGAACCGGAACTCTACGATTTGCCGAAGGACATTGGCGAACGCATAAACGTCGCCTCAGAACACGGCGATATTGTGAAGCGTTTACTGTCACTGGCAGAAGAGGCGGGCACGGACTTGGGCGACTCACTTACCGGACGGAAGGGCAATGGCAAACGGAAAGCAGGAGGCATCAGCGAATAGTTGGCCAGCAAGAGTGGAGTTCTCGATTGCTTTAGGCCTCTCCTGACCTGCTCAATGTCGTATCGATGAAAGTGGGTGAGAAAAGGAGTCATCGATCCGGATACTCATCCTCACATCGGCGGTTGTATGAGAAAAGCCCAGAAAAACCACCAATGAGCCCCGGAAAAACGTCCTCGGCTATCTAGATCCAAGTTTTTGCTCCAAAAAAATGGATCCAGCTATCTAGAACGGTTTTTTTGCTCTAAAAAAGTGCCCTCAGCTATCTGGATCGGAATTTTTGCTCCCAAAACTTGGATCCAGCTGACTGGATCCGTTTTTTGGCTCCAAAAAAGTGCTCTCGACTGTCTGGATCGGAATTTTTGGAGTAAAAAAACGGTTCTAGATAGCCGAGGG
>JAQGOU010000322.1 GCA_028293445.1 Verrucomicrobiales bacterium
GTTGGCAAATTTCTGCCAATCGTCCGCTGGCATTTTGCCGATGAGCGAACCTTTGCCGTGCACGATCTCTTCGTGTGACAATGGCAGAATAAAGTTCTCGTTGTAATGTTAGAGCATCGCGAACGTGAGATCGTTCTGATGATACTTGCGATGGACCGGATCCTTGCTGAAGTAGTCGAGCGTGTCGTGCATCCAACCCATGTTCCATTTGAAACTGAATCCGAGTCCGCCGATGTAGGGCGGTCGCGTGACCATCGGCCAGGCCGTTGATTCTTCGGCGATCGTGAGCACGCCAGGATGCTCTGTGTGGACGCAGTGATTAAAGAACCGCAGAAATTCGATCGCTTCAATATTCTCACGTCCGCCGAATTGGTTGGGAACCCACTCCCCTTCCTTGCGTGAGTAATCGAGGTAAAGCATCGACGCGACTGCATCGACGCGCAGACCATCAATATGAAATTCCGCGCACCAGAACAGAGCATTAGCCACGAGAAAATTTTTCACTTCGTGACGGCCATAATTGAAAATCAATGTCCCCCAATCCTGATGCGCCCCTTTGCGCGGATCTTCGTGTTCGTAAAGCGACGTGCCGTCGAATCGCGCGAGTGCCCATTCATCGCGCGGGAAATGTGCGGGTACCCAATCGATCAGGACGCCAATACCCGCTTCGTGCAACGCGTTGATCAGAAATTTAAAATCGTCCGGCGTGCCGAAGCGGCTCGTGGGCGAGTAAAAGCCAGTCACCTGATAACCCCACGATGGATAATAGGCGTGTTCGGATACCGGCATAAATTCCACATGGGTGAAATTCATCTTGCGCACGTACTCAACCAGAGGGCCGGCCAATTCGCGAAAACTCAGCGACTCGTGCCAGCTCTTTTTCCGCCATGAGCCGATATGCACTTCGTAAATGCTCACTGGACCACGCAGGAGATTTTTCTCAGCACGCGACTTCAGCCATTTGTCGTCGCTCCATTTGAACTTCTTCAGGTCCCAGACGATGGAAGCGTTCTTCGGTGCCGATTCGAAAAAGAAGCCATAAGGATCGGTCTTGAGCACGACCTGCTCGTGAATGTTGAGGATCTCGTATTTGTAATGCGCGCCCTCGCCGACCGCCGGGATGAAAATCTCCCAAACGCCACTGGCACCGAGCAGGCGCATTTGATTGCGGCGACCATCCCAGCCATTGAAATCGCCGACTACGCTGACGCGTTTCGCATTCGGAGCCCAAACGGCAAAGCTGGTTCCCCAGACGCCATCAATCTCGCGGATGTGGCCGCCGAGCTTTTCATAAATCCGGCGTTCGTTGCCTTCGTTGAAGAGATACAGATCCGACTCACCAAGCGTCGGCAAAAAAGAATACGCATCGCGCGTCTGAAATGTTTGGCCGGTGTGCCCTTTGATCACCAGATCGTAGGCGTAGACATCCTTCGCTTCTTTCGTGATGCCTTCGAAGACTCCGGCTTCATGGACGCGTTCGAGTTTGAAGCGTGGTTTCTTCTTTTCGTGCACCGGCACAACTTCTATTTCAGCGGCCCAGGGAATAAAGGCACGTGCGACAAGGCCGCTGCCGTTTCCGAGCGGATGCATGCCGAGCAGCGTATGAGGTGAAGATGTCCGGGCGTGGACGAGCGAATCCAGTTCTGCGGCTGACAGAATCATTTGGCGGAATCTAGCACTCACGCCTGAGATGAACACAGAAAATTCCCCTGATAAAGTCTTACGTAAAAATCTGAAGTCGCACGAAGCGTAACCTCACATCTGCTCGGTCGTTTCGATCCCGAGCACTTCCAGGCCTTGCTTCAACACGCGCGCCGTCAAGTCTGAGAGCGCGAGCCGTGAACTGCGGTGCGGTTCCTCAGCCTTCAGCACCGGACAATTTTCGTAGAAACGCGCGAAATGTCCGGCGAGTTCAAAGAGATACGTGCACAGGTAATTCGGGCGGTAGTCTTCGATCACTGCTTCCAGGACTAAACCGAAATTCAGGAGATGCTTGGCGAGCGTCAGTTCATCGGATTCGGACAGAACCAAACCGGCGCTGCCGTTTTGCGGTGTCTGAACTCCTGCGTCGGCTTTGCGGAAAATGCTGCGGACCCTCGTGTAGGCATATAGCAGATATGGCGCGGTATTCCCCTGCAACGAAAGCATTTTATCCCAACTGAAAATATAGTCGCTCTGACGATTCGGCTGCAGGTCGGCGTATTTCACTGCGCTGATCCCGACGATGCGGGCGATTTCTTTCCGCTCACTCTCTGGCATCTCTGGATTCTTATCCGAGACAACCTTGAACGCCCGCTCTTCCGCTTCATCGAGCAAATCCGAGAGCTTCACCGTTTCACCGGAGCGCGTTTTGAAGGGCTTGCCGTCTTCGCCGAGAATCGAACCGAACCAGACATGCGCCAATTTGACCTTCGCTTCGGGGTGCCAGCGGCGAAATGTGGAAAAGAGCTGTTGAAAGTGAAGTTGCTGACGGCCATCGGTCACGTAAACGATTTCACTCGGCTGCCATGTTTTCAAACGATACTGCAGCGTCGCTAAATCCGTGGTCGCATAGTTAAAACCGCCATCACTCTTCTGGATCAACGCCGGGTTATCCTGCCATTTGCCGTCGCGTTGAATGAGGAATGGATCCTCCTTTTGCGGAACGGAACCGTCGGAGAACACGCAAAGTGCCCCGTCGCTTTCGCGCGCGATATTCTTCGCCCGGAGATCCTCCACGACTTCTTTCAGCCATGGATTGTAAAAGCTTTCGCCGAGCACCTGGTCGAACTTCACGCCGAGCCGGCCGTAGATTGTGTCGAACTGATGCTGCGACAGCGCAATCATCTCGTGCCAAATCTCAAGATTCTCCGCGTCGCCCGCTTGCAGCTTCACCAATTCACGACGCGCTTCCTCCAGAATCGCCGGATCTTTTTCGCTGGTTGAATTGATCAGTTTATAAAGTCGTTCCATCTCGCCAATGGCGTCCAGTTCGAGCGCCGCGCGGTCGAGGTGATTTTTCCAGCCGACGAGTAACTTGCCAAACTGCGTTCCCCAATCACCAATATGATTGTCGGTCACCACGCGATGTCCGAGCAGACGCAACACCCGCGCGAGCGAATCGCCGAGAATCGTCGAGCGGATATGCCCGACGTGCATCGGCTTGGCGATGTTCGGCGAACTGAAATCGACCACAGCGGTCCGCGGTTTGTCTGTCTTTTGATAAAACAGATGCTCTCCGCGCGCTGCCGCCGCAAGGGAATCGATGACCGCAGAATTCTTAACGCGAAAATTGAGAAAGCCCGCCCCAGCAATTTCCACCTTCTCGCAAACGTCCGCTACGTCGAGCTTGGCGAGAACGTCCGTGGCCAGTTGACGGGGGTTCATCTTGCGCTCTTTGGCGACGGCCATCAGCGCATTCGTTTGGTAATCGCCAAATTTCGGATCCGGACAGGGGCGCACTAGGATGTTCGTCGTGTCTGCGTCCGGTAAAACGGCGCGCACGGCTTGTTGCAAACGTTGTTCGAGAACTCGATTTAACACAATTTTGAGAAAGAGAACCTGCCACAAGGGGCAACCGAAACAGAGTGGAATTTAGCATCTCCGCGCTGCTGCTGCGCCGCGGGAGAACTCATTTCGAGCCGGGGCTCGAGTGCTTTTTGATGATGTCAAACATGACCGCCCCGTTCGGAGCTTGTTCCAGGGCCTGACGAAATTCTTTATTGTGCAGCAGCTTGGCGATACTGGCCAGCGTGTGAAGGTGTTTCTGGAATTGTCCCTGCGGCACGAGAAACAGCATGACGAGATTCACCGGCTGATTATCCAGCGCATCGAAGTTAACCCCTGCTTTGGAGCGACCAAACGCACCAATGACTTCACCAATCAAATCCGTCGAGGCGTGTGGGATCCCAATGCCGAACCCAATCCCGGTGCTCATGGAGGTCTCGCGCTTGCGCACGACCGCAGTAATGGCTTCCCGATGTTCGGGTTTGATCTTTTTGGTCGCGACAAGATTCTCGATCAACTCATCGATGGCTTCCCAACGATTTGTTGCTTTCAAATCCGGCAGGATATTGTCTGGACCTAAAATATCGCCAAGGTTCATAAAAGGCTTGGTCATTTCGCCTTAAGTGAAAGGGCAATTCAAGAGGGAAATCTGCTAATCAATCTGCGGGCTTCTCTGACCCGTGTGATTGTGCAACTCAAAACATGGCTCGAATTCGGTAAAGAACATCCGCCGTAGCGTGAAACCAATCAGCGAAAACGCGGACCAATTCACTCGAACCGGTCAGGAGTGGCAGCCCAATGATCAAGACAAGAATGTTCCCGAGGAAAATCACGATGAAGGAAAAGAAATACCCTTGCTCAGTGATATCGCTCTGGCGGGTCTTCAAAATGTGAAAGGTCAGGGTCACATGAAACGCATACGCCGCCCCGATCAGGAGATGGAAAAACGAAACGTAATGCCGCCAGTTCCAGATCAGATGCCCGATCAGAAACACAATTACCACCATCGCGACGTAAATCGGGAAGAAATACGGTGCGAGCGCGATGATAAAGTTGTTTTTCGTCACCACGACGTGACCGCCATTGGAGGTCACTTTAAATTTCTTCACGCGGCCGGCAAATACCCAGGTCCAGAGCGCGTGGGTCAGTTCGTGTCCGAAGACGTACATCCACATCGGCCTCGGCAGCATATAATATATGACGAGCCAACAGGCGCACCCGCCCCCGAGCGCGACCCAAATGGTAATCGCATTGCCGCCGCTCCGTTGCACGACCAGCCAAAAGGTTTTCATCGCGCCGAAACAAACCGGCAACAACAGGATCGCGATGATAAACTTTAGCCACTTTGGCACAGGGCAAGGATTCAGAACTGGACGGCAGGAATCGAGAAGTTTTTAGATTTTGAAGGAAAGAGGCAGGGAAGGAAAGCGGTTCGACACGAATTACACGGATTGACACGAATTTTTAAAAATGAAAACAGGGTCAGGCGATTTTCTTAATGACGGTAGATTCGACTCAGTCGTTGAGGCCAAAGCCGCTTAGCGGTATCAGCCGCAACAATGCTGGATCTTGAAATGTTTCGGTCACGGTCGAGCTGTTGGGGAGAACTTTGGCCGGGAGGTGGTCAAAAAGAGCCATTTCTGATCCGTTTTGCGTAAACCACTGATTTCAGGCTATTTGACCGGTGGGATACCGGGTATCTCACCCGTTTTAGCTTCTAAAACGTATAGGATACCGCGTAGCCAGGTCATTTTAGCTTCTAAACTGCATAGGGTCCTCGGTATCCATACCGTTTTAGAAGCTAAATTGAGTTGGGTGAACGTTAGACCATTCCATTTTAGCTCCTAAAATGGGTTGGCTACCCGGTACCCCTATCGTCCTAGCTTCTAAACTGC
>JAQGOU010000323.1 GCA_028293445.1 Verrucomicrobiales bacterium
AAAACGGATTACTACGTCGCTGGTCAGAGGACCCACAGACAACGGCGGCGCTGCTCGGAGCTGTGCAAAACACAAACGCGTTGGTGCGCCTGACAGCGGTGCGTTCGCTGGAGCCCGCGTTAGTTACATCGCCCGTGGTGAAAGCGGCGATGGAACGTTTGCTCAATGATACCGACCGGGCAATTCGTGTGGAGGCAGCGTGGGCGTTGCACGAAACGTTGGACACCAACTCGACTGCTGGTCGCGAATTGTTGGATTATCTGCGCCAGAATCTGGATCAACCTACGGGTCAGTTACAAATGGGCACCTTTTTTCTGGATCGGAATCAGCCCCAACCGGCGCTGGAACATTTGCAGCGCGCGGTCTCTTGGGACACCAATTCTGCGCCGTTGCATCATGCGCTTGCCGTCGCCTTCAGCGTCACGGGCAAACCTCAGGAAGCGGTGCGGGCAATGCGGGATGCCTGTCGTCTGGCACCGCGCGAAGCGGAGTATCGATTCAAACTGGCACTCGCTTTGAACGAAGTGGGTAAACTGAACGAAGCCGTGCCCGAATTTGAAAATGCGGTGCAGTTGTCGCCGCAATTTGTGCAGGCATGGTACAACCTGGGACTTGCATACGCTGCGCTCCACAAACCGGAACTGGCTTTGGAAAAATTATCGCGTGCCGAAGCTCTCAATCCCACCGCCCCGCAATTCCCTTATGCGCGTGCGACCATCCTTGCACAAACATCACGGCTGAATGAGGCACGGAAAGCAGCATTGCGCGTGTTGGAGATTCAGCCAACTCATGCGGAAGCGGCAGCGTTGCTTCAGCAATTGGATGCGATGCCGAGTTCGAATCGCTAAATGGAAACGAGGTTTGGAGTCACGGCTTTAGCCGGTAAAGCCTCCGAGCAGCGGCCCATGTAGAGATTTGCACACGTGACGGAAATCCAACGCCTCGCCGCCTAAAGGCGGGACTCCGAACCATGCCTTTCCACCCATTCAGGGCACTCGATACTCGCTACGAAGTGCAGGCGAGCGCAGGATCAGCACCGATTGTTCCTCGAATGGAATGCAAATAGTCAGGCTCCTGGGCGCGTTGCAGTTGCTGTTTTGCACTTTCCAACCGTTCCGCAATCCCAAGACGAGATGCTTCACGTGCGTGACTGGATTTTTCTAAAAATTGCTGCAAATAGCTGACATGTCTGCGCGCGAGTTCAACATCGCACTTTTGTTTGTGAGTGAGTCGGTCCTGATACCAACCGCTGTTCAATAGATCATCGGTCGAGAATAACTTTCTAAAAGTCGCATCATTCAATCCGTTTCCTTCGTAATGTCCGTCGCGCATCACATGGAGCAACGCTCGCAGGGGAGGGCAGGCTATCTCGATGCTGCCGTCATCGAAATAGTTTTGGGCAATGCGCTTTTGCGTGGCGATAATGTTGTCCATTCCGTCGGCAAAGATTGCAGGATCCTGCAATTCCGGACGGAGCATCTTTTCTGTAAACACGATGTGCGGCAGGCTGAGGACGCGTCCAAAGAAGCGGTTGATAAAGCGCAAGGTCACTCGATAGCCGAGACGGCTCGCGAGCACCGTCTTGCCATCGACCTCGAAGTCTTCACATCGTTCCAGATAACCGCGTTCGATGAGGAATTTCGGATCCCGTTCTTTTGCATCCATCCGACTCCAAACTTCTGGGATCAGCAGGCTGATATCGTGATCCACCCGGCAATGTGGTCCAACACAACCAGACGCTGTGACAAATCCATCGGCGTGGGTGAGAAGAAACGAGACGAGCGCATTATTTAGATCGATGATTGGAGGAAGGGCGTTGAAAGGGCCTTTGGTGAGTGCTCCTTCGGAACCGGCACCGGTGGTCGATGGTGACTTGCCGGTCATGCTGCAAATAAACTCCATGAACAGTTCGGGCAGCTCCATGTAGTGAATGGGATTATAAACCGCCAAGGAACGAATTCCCGCCGCAGGTTCTGGAGGGTTATTCCGTCGGCCCGGTAGAACCGCTGTCACTGGAGTGATCATCGGTTTCCCAAGTGGAATCCGGCGTTGCAAGCGTTCGCCGACTTCGGCGAGGTGAACCGATTGCGCGTCGAGCAGGTCGGGACGGATTTGCAGGTAGCGCGGATTCTTTGATGGCTTACCATCCACACATCTCGGGTGAGCAGATGAAACAAAGAAGTTTGGCTGTCCAGATTGTGCGACTTCAGCAATCACCCGCTGCATGGTGGGCGTGAATTCGATGAAAGCGACGGCGTCTTCGACCAGGTCCCTGGCATCGGCCACCGTCAACGGTTCGTAGTTGGAAAAGAAATTGTCGGGTCGCGCAAAATCCTCTTCCGTCACTTTGTCGTAGCCACGATGAATGGCTTCGTCGGGGCGTTGGAAAAGACGGAATTCACAGTTGTGGACAATCTTGACGGACTGATTTGCCACGCCGTGTGACAGAGCAGAACCGGGCACAACAATCGACGCGGTGATGTCATCCTCGGCCTGAACTTTCTTGGCCGGATGGAAATCTTTGCGCAGACCGAACACGCGCCAGGACCCATCTAAAGCAAAACCAACCCGCAGGTAGTTGGACACAAGTTTGCGTCCCTTGCATTTCAATTCATTTCCGGGTTCGCCATTGATGACATCCACGCTGAAGTGCTCGCGCCAGGTGCCCTCCCACTCGGGCTTGTAAAAGCGTTTCACGACAAAAACCAGTTCACGGATGTGCTGCGGAATGGTTTGCAGCCATTGATTGTAAGTGGGCGAATAATCCTCGGAATCAGGCGTCAGCAACTTGATTACGGAACCGAGCGAGCGATCCGGGCTGAGAATGGATCGATGATCCGGGCTATGCCCAGTGCTGCGTTTACGGGCATCTCCGAAGCGATCTGAATAGTCGCGCTGGAGCAGCACTTCGACGGCATCGAAATCCTTTTGAAAATCGGCCACGAACACCGGGCCCTGTAGGATGGCGTCGGAAATGGGTTTGGAAATTTCAGATTTGCCGCCGCCGGAAACCGTGGACGGCTTATGGCAAAGAGTCGGCTCTCCCATCGTTCCAATCAATCGCCACGCTCGGTTGCCAGGCGGTTTCTCCATCTGCACGTGATAACCTGAAGGACGCACGTAAACCTTATCCGCGAGCAGTTTGATGGTTTTTGTTTCGGCACCAACCTTCCACGTCACGCGCTGATATTGCAGTTCAAACACCGAAGTCTCGGGGACATAAATTATGTTCGGAAACTGTTTGTCAATTGCATGACCGTCGCTTTGCGGTTCCACGGAGTTGCCTAACACGGCGAGGGTGTCGACCATGGTCTGGTCGAACGATCCGTAGGATGCGGTGGTAAATTCGTCACCGAGATCGTAGCTGCGAAAGACGCGCGCTCCACCGGCGTGTTCTTCTTCAGCGAACCCAAACAGGTTGGCCGAATAACTGATTTGAGTTTTGACCTCTTTCTTGCAGTAGCCGAAATAGTTGTCGGCGATGACGGTGACGATTACACCTCGTGCATCGCGACATGTCATCTTGAAGGCGCTTCCGTTGTTATAAAGTTCATCCGCCGATTTCCAACACATCCCGTCGCGCCGTTGACGTTCCGTCGCCTGATCCCAATGCGGAAGGCCGAGGGACTGCTTCCGGGCTTTTGTGAGATGCGGCGCGAGGATGACGCAGCCGGTATGGCCAACCCAGTGTTCAACATCGAGGCCGGCGTCGTTTTCCGGCAAAAACGGATCGCCAGCGTTGCCGAAGATGCTTTCAACGAAATCAAGATTGCTCACGAGATTTCCCGGGGAGAAGAAACGGATTTCTAAACTTTTCTCCGCAATAAATCCAGGAACTGCCGGGCAAACCGCTGGGCGCAACAATAATGAAACAATCGCCTCTGCCTCTTCTGGTTGAGACGAAGTAAAAGGCAGCCGCATTAATTCTCGTGGGGGATCCAGTGCGAGCACGAGCAGGTTTGCCGCAACTTTTTTCGGCACCGCAAGTTTGTCTGCCGGAATGGGCGCGCCTCCCTCCGCAATATGGAAAACGCCTTGCGTCGTGCGCCGGTCGTTTTTGGGATTGTGGAGCACACCTTGTTTCACGCGATAGCTCGTGATGATGTCCGAGGTGAACTTGTCGCCATCGGCGGGAATGGAAAGTGCACGAGCCAATCCATAGCGATCCAAAATGAGCGTGCGACTCGGCAGACGGACGTTTACGCCCGTTTCAGAAAAGTACGAATCGAGAAAGGATTGAATACGTTGATCGGCTGGGCACAGGTATTCAGCCAGCAACCGTTGCGCTTCGCGATAATGAGCGAGCAAAGCGGAGGAGATGCGATCGAGCGGAGAGTTCCCGCGGATTTGCGCTGTTGGCAAGCCGAGCGCGGCCAGTTTCAAATTGAGATAGCCTGGAAGTTCGACGTCGTGATCGCCGTTAGGTCTGAGTCCAATTGATTCTCCTAGGTTCATAGACGGGAACAAATTCGCAACAGCTACAACATTTGCCAAGTGGGATTCGAACTTATCGCTTGTGTCTGGGCAGCGCCAGCGTGTCGTCAGATTTGCATCTCTGGAGCCGGGTCATGAACCTGCATGAACTTCGAGTGAGCGTGGCTGTGTCCGGTTGAACGGGATCAGCCCAGCAATGCTTGATTTCGAAAATAGTCGCGGTCGAGCTGTTGGGGGGAACTTCGGCTGGAAAGTGGTCAAAAAGAGCTATTTTTGACCTGTTTTGCGTAAACCATTGATTTCAGGCTATTTAACCGATGGGATACCGGGTACCTCACCCGTTTTAGCTTCTAAAACGGATAGGATACCGCGTCGCCATGTCATTTTAGCTTCTAAAATGGATAGGGTCCTCGGTATCCATACCGTTTTAGAAGCTAAATTGAGTTGGGTGAACGTTAGACCATTCCATTTTAGCTCCTAAAATGGGTTGGCTACCCGGTACCCCTATCGTCCTAGCTTCTAAACTGC
>JAQGOU010000335.1 GCA_028293445.1 Verrucomicrobiales bacterium
TTGGTTGGGAAGTAACATGCTGTGCGGGTTCGGTGATCACGATTAATGTCATGTCTGTACTGACAACGACACCGCTTCCGCTCCAATGAAGGCAACGTGATTCCCCCTTATATCGGAAACCAAATAACAGGTCCCGCTTGCCATCACCCGGTCCCAGATCGACCAGCATGTTTGTCGCAAACGGGATCCATTTCACATTGTCCAAATCCCTTGAAGATGATTTCGCCGGCGTGTACTTCGCGGTGCTATTGGTTTTGCGCTCTTCCTTCCATTTTTGCACCGCATCGCGCGTAGCCTTTATATTCTCCTCGATAGCAAGTTCTCTCAAGCCAGCTTTCTTAACATTCACCGCCATCCACTCTGGAAGGTCTCCGGAAACGGTCATGGTCACGGTGACGCTGTTGCTGCCCACGAGATTCGGAAAGTGAGTATCCACTGCGCGGGCTTGACACGAAATTATCGCTAGAAAGAAGATCGAGAGAGTCAGGGTAAGGTTTTTCAAAGGGATATTGGTTGTTGGTTGCAAAGAGATCGCCCTCACGCGTACAGAAAAACATTTCCGGTTTTCAGAAGCGAGCCTTTCGTCACTGTGGAGTCGAATGAGAGCGGCAGTCCTTGGTTTTCTACTTCGGCAAGACCAGTGGATTATTCTTCAGCATGCGCTGAGCATCGTAATGGATCATTTCGCGGAGTTCGGGCGGTTGCATGACGGTGAAACAGCCCCACCAGGTGCCGAGCCATCGTTTGTAATCCATCAGGCTCGTCATGGTCAGGCGTTGCTCGAGGCCGCCGCCTTGGAGGCTGATCAATGCGGTCTGACATTCCCAACGCTTTTCTTTGATGTAGAGGGCGACTTCAGGTTGGAAACGAACGACGACTTTGTATTCGCGGTTGTCTTCGTCGCCGTACCAGACGCCGAAGCTTTTCTTCAGATGTTTATCGAGTCTGAACCCTTTCGGGCGCTTAAATCGTTTGCCGGTGTATTCCACGGACTGGATCCGGCACGGGACGAACGCGCGCATTTTCTTGCGGAGATGATCGAAGGTGAAGAGATACCAGTCACCGTTGATGTTTGAGAGATGATAGGGGTCGATGTCGCGCGTGGTCACTTCCATCTTGGCGGAGAGGTAGGTGATCGTCATCTGCTTTCCATGCACGACGCCCTTAAGTACCTTGTTAAAAATGGCCGGGTCCATGATCTGATAGCCGCTGACGCGAAACGAAATGGCGTGGTCCCAATCGCCGAGGAGCAGGGTGACTTTCTCGGAGGAGTTGGCAGCAATGCGTTTGACGGCGTTGGTGATTGATTTGTCCAGGCATGTTCCTTTGGCATGGTGCAGGACTTTTCTGGCCGCGATGAGACCGAGAACGTCTGTGGCCGCCAGCGGCAGAGCGCCTAACTGCGCCACTTCCAAATAGTCTTCGTCGTAGAAGTAGCTATTCGTGGAGGGATCGTGTTCGACGCGTCGATGAAAGGCTTCGCGCATGACCTGGACATCTTTCCAAATAACTTTGGAAGAGACTTCGAAGCGTTTTTTTAGATCTTCAACCGTCGGTGTTTTGCCAGCGCGCAAGGCTTCATCGATGTAATTGATGCGGACCAGTCGCCACTTTTTGTGGTTGGCAATCAAGAGGTCGGAATAGTTGTCCGGCATGGTTTGCCGGGACGGTGCCTTTTTGGTTTTCTTGGTCGGTATGGTGGCGATCATGTAGTTTTGGTTTATTTTTGTTTTTGTCCCCTTGAATGATTCCCGTGATGGAAGGTCCCGTTCGAGGTTGCCGGGCGTGTTTATGCCGGAGCAGGGGACGATAGGGAAGGGGAAAACGGCGATGAACAAATATAATAGCCGGGTCGCATAGAACGCTGGCAAGTCTTTGTTCTCTTCTGCATCATCAACACGTGTTTATCCGGCGAATACTATTGGCCTTGTTGTCTCTACTTGCGTTGCAAGTGACCGCATTGCCTGAGCCGTCGAATGTGCTGGTCGGCGATCTCACGTTTACCCGACCAACAAAATGGACGTGGACCGATTTGGGAAGAATCACGGCAGTAGCGCGGTTTCTTGTCCCTGATGCGACTGACAAAGGAGAGTCGTCCACAGACGTCCGGTTCTATATGACCGACCGCACCGTGGCGCAAAGCGTTGACCGTTGGAAAAGTTATTTCCCGCCAAAGGATCAGGAGGGCGCCAAGGAAGAGCGCCGGACGATCGGCGGTCGCGAGATCATTTCAATGACATTACGCGGCAGCTACACGTTTCAGGCGTCCAAAGCAAAGCCTGGATATCGATTCATTGGCACGCTGATTCCTTGCGGAAACCAGTTCATCCTCGTCCGCATGGTGGGACCGGATCGCCTCGTTCAAGATGCGACGGACGATTACCGGAAAATGATTGAAGAAGCTCTCAAAGACGGCGGAGAGAAATAAGGAAGCTGGAGTAACTTTCGCAGTGTGAAAACCGATCCACGAGACACAGGAACCAAATCAGGCAAAGCCAAAGCGTCAGGGATGAACAAACGCATTTCTATTCGGCGAGCAAAGGAACGAGATGCTTCGTCAATTGCGACGTTGTCGGGAACCCTGGGTTATGAAGTGCCCGCGCGGGTGATGCGCGATCGGTTGCGTGATGTTCTCGCTTCTGAGTATGACCTGATGATTGTCGCGATTTCAGACGGTGTTGTCGTTGGATGGTTGCAAGCGCATTCCGCTTACATCATTGAATCAGGATTCAGAGTCGAGATTGTCGGTCTCATCGTTTCTCCCGAGCAGCGACGTTGTGGGGTGGGGCGCTTGTTGGTTGCGGAGGCCGAACAATGGGCGCGCAATATTTCCGCCGAGAGAATTGTGGTGCGCAGCAATATTCAGCGTGCGGAGAGTCATATCTTCTACCCAGCCCTGGGATATAGTCCGACCAAGACGCAAACGGTGTATCGGAAAGAGTTGAAATAGCCCGTCTCTAGCGAATTGTATTTCCCATTTGCAAAGTAGGAGACGAGGTAACGAGACTCAAATCTCTTCGGAACTTAGCGGACAAGTTAGAGTCTCGTTACCTCGTCTCCTACCAAGAAAGGGAGTTTTTAAAGCGCTGCTAGAACGCCTTCACCAACAGATAAAGTCCCATCACCAGCCCGATGACGATCACGGCGCCGTTGGTAAATTTGCGTCCAAGCTTCTGCGCCATGGAAGCGCCGCCGTAACCGCCGGCGATAGATCCCATCAACATGATTAGGGCATCGCCCCACATTACTTGTCCTTTGTAGATGAAGTAGGCGGCGGCCACGCCGTTCATGCAGGCGCCACAGGTGGCTTTCAAGGCATTCATTTTATGAATGTCACGCATGCCCAGAAGACCAAAGGCGGCGAGCATCATGATGCCGATGCCGGCGCCGAAATAACCGCCGTAAATGCCGACGATGAATTGAAAGATAATCGCACCGATCCACCATTCGCGGGAACGATGCATGTCGGGCGTTTGCTTCAACCATTTTGCGATGACGTCGTTGAGGCAGCGGAGAATGGTCGCGCCGAGAATGAGAAAGGGGACAATTTGCGCAAAGAGTTTCGAGGGCGTTTGCAGGAGTAGAAACGCGCCGAGCGCACCGCCCAGTACGGAAGGGGCGACGAACATGGCGAGATACTTGCGCGTGTCCGCAAGTTGAGCGCGGTAGCCGAAGATGCTGGCGAGTGTTCCCGGCCAAAGAGCAACGGTGCTGGTGGCGTTGGCAATGATAGGATCGCGGCCAATCCAGATGAGCGCGGGATAAGAGATTAAGGTGCCGCCCCCGGCGACGGCGTTGACTGCGCCGGCGAGAACGGCGGAGATAAGAATGACGATTGCGTGCGTTACGTCCATTTACGTGGCGGAAATTATCGGGAAACGACGGGGGAACGAAACACCAAAATCCAAACATCTAAGAAATTTCAAACATCAATCTGAACGGCTTGGAGTTTGAGATTTTAGATTTCTTTGGTGTTTGGGCCTTGGGTTTTGGTGTTTTCCCACGTTTCCTCCTCATACGATTTCTTGACCCTGTGGCGGCGCTTGCTTCATCCTCGTCGCGAATATGGCATTGTCTGAAAACATCCTTTGCGAACTGCAACGCATCGTCGGCCGCGAAAACGTCCTCACCTCGAAAGAAGATTTAATCCCGTATTCCTTCGACGGCACCGCCGCGATGATTCAAATGCCGGGCTGCGTTCTCTTCGTCAAGAACGCGCAGGAAGTCAGCAGCATCCTGAAGCTGGCCAACCAAACAAAGACCGCTGTGGTGACGCGCGGTTCCGGCACGGGCCTGAGCGGCGGGAGTTTGCCGAGCGTCGACTGCATCGTGATGTGCACGGTGCGCATGGATAAAATTTTGGAAGTTGATCGCGCCAATCTAACAATGCTGGTCGAACCGGGCGTGATCACTCTCACCATCGCCGATGAAGCGATTAAAGCCGGCCTCTTCTATCCGCCGGATCCGGGTTCGATGAAGATTTCTACGATTGGCGGGAATGTTGCGGAGAATTCTGGTGGACTGCGTGGTTTGAAATACGGCATCACGCGGAATTACGTGATGGGTCTGGAAGTGGTGTTGCCGGACGGGGAAATTCTTTGGACCGGCAATAAATGTGTGAAAGATGTGGCGGGTTATTCGATCAAAGATCTTTTTGTTGGTTCGGAGGGAACACTCGGTGTGATTACGAAAGTTTTGCTCAAGCTGATTCCAAAACCGGCCGCGAAGAAGACGATGGTCGCGACCTTTAATGTCATGGATGCCGCCGCGCAAACGGTTTCCGATATCATTGCGGCGCAGATTATTCCCTGCACGTTGGAGTTCCTCGATCGCACCACGATTCATTGCGTGGAGGATTTCGCGAAGGTTGGTTTGCCGCTCGATTGCGAAGCGTTGCTGCTTATGGAGACGGACGGACATCCGGCCGCCGTGGCGGACGAAGCCGCGAAGATGGAAGAACTCGCTCGCAAGAACGGCGCGATGGAAGTGCGCGTGGCCAAAGACGAAGCCGAAGCGAACAAGTTGGCCAGCGCGCGTCGCAGTGCGTTCTCTGCGCTCGCCCGCGTTTCGCCAACGACGATTCTCGAAGATGCCACCGTGCCGCGCAGTGAACTGGCGCGCATGGTGCGTTTCGTAGAAGTAATCGCAAAGAAATATAAATTACGTGTCGGCACCTTCGGGCACATGGGCGATGGGAACTTGCATCCGACGTTTCTAACCGACGAACGTAACAAAGAAGAAATGCATCGCGTGCACGAAGCGTTTAAAGAAATTTTCGACGAAGCGATTCGTTTGGGCGGTACTATTACCGGTGAACACGGTGTTGGACTCGCCAAAAAAGATTTCCTGCCAAAATTCCTCGGAGAAGCCCAGATGCGCGTTCATCGCGAATTGCGTAAGGCTCTCGATCCGAATGGCATTCTGAATCCAGGGAAGATGTTTGAGTAACGGTCACGTGGTATTGCTCAGTGCCGGGGGAATGCTTGACGGTTTCAATTGACACTCCTGTCCATAGGATTATTACTTTTCCGTTGGGTGCGTCTGATATCTGTGTGGCGGAAGTAGCTTCATGGAATCGACATCCAACAGGAAACCAAAACAACTTAGTTCAATGAAAGCTTCCCTGCGACTTCTGACCATCTTCTCCACGCTGGCCATTGTTGGTCTCGTGCAAACGCAAAACGTGCGGTCCGCCGCGTTCGGTCTGCCAACAACGTTGAGCCTTTCCAAGCCCGACTATCGTTCCTTGGCCAGTGTTAACTGGCATTGGGGAAACACTAACAGCCCGCTTTTTCGAAGAGTTGAAACGTTGCGCCAACAGCAGACTCCGGCCGGGCTTCAACGCGTCGTAAAAGGTGGGACGTTTAACGCGGCTTTGACCACCGGTTGGACGGTCTTGACCTGGGGGCAAAATAATGTCGGGCAGCTTGGAATCGGCACTGCGTGTCCGGACTGCGGCAGTGATGTTCC
>JAQGOU010000340.1 GCA_028293445.1 Verrucomicrobiales bacterium
ACGGAACAGTTACCGTGAGCGGCACGTTGGAACTGGACGGGGGAATTATCGGAGGCAATCACACCTTCATGGGAGCTGGAAAGCTGAACTGGAATTCGGGCAATATCTCGAGCATCAGTTTGGGAACGGAGACCACGACGCTGGCCACGAACTTCCACATGAACATCGGGAGCTATGGATATAAGAACATGTGGGGTGCTACTGTTCTCAACCGTGGCATTCTGACGGTTCAAAGTGAGGCTGGGATCAACGGGTCCTCGGCTAGTTTGACGAATCAAGGAACACTACTGCTCAATGGCAATCTATACCTGAACGGTTCCTACCCGGGTTCCCCAATCGACAGCGCCTTCTGGAACGCAGGAACAGTGCTGCAGCCAGCCAACACGACCAATACCTTGCAATGCGCCTGGAACGGAACGAACGCCGCGATTGTTCGTGCGGATACGAATGCCATGCTGAAGTTAGCCGGGAGAATGGATTTCGTTAACGGTTCATCGATCACCGGCGCCGGGGTGGTGCAGAACATCGGCACCATAGGCGGTGAGGGAACGGTGAACGTGAGCGGCACGTTGGAAGTAGACGGAGGCATTCTGGGAGGAAACCATACGTTTACTGGAATTGGGAAACTGAATTGGCTTTCCGGTTCCTTGAGCTCACTGGGTCTTGAAACGGAAACGACCACGCTCGCCACCAACTTCCATATGAACCTGACGGGTGTCGGTTATAAAAATATTTACAGCCATACGTTGAACAACCAAGGCATCGTCAGCTGCAGCACTGAAGCGGGCATTGACGGAAATAATGACGCTACCGTGAACAACAACGGGTTGATGATATTGCAGACGAATACAAGTTTCACCAGTTGGTCGACGGCTGCATTAAACAATCTGGCCTCAGGCGTGGTCAGACAGCTTGGGGATCTTAGCACGGTGAGTTGGTCCTTTTCCAATGCGGGCACGTTGGACATCCGCCGCGGCAACCTGGTTTGTAACAGTAGCTATACGCCGACCGCAACAGCCCGACACCAATTTACGATGGAGGGTTACACTCCAGGAACTGATTATGGTCAGATCCAATTCAATGGTCCTGCTGGCATTCCGATGGACGGCAAGTTATCGGTGCTGCTCACCAATGGGTTTGCTCCGACCAACGGCAGTTCTTTCGTTGTGCTCGGCTACACTGCCAAGAGCGGCAATTTCAATGCCTATCAGTACCCTCCTTTGACCAACCATTTGGGCTGGCGTTCTGAACTGGGTGATTCAGCGCTGACTTTATTTGTCGATATCGCTCCGTTTTTCGTGAGTCAACCGATCAGCCAGTTCGCGAATCAGGCGACGAACGTCACGTTCAATATCGCCGTCGACGGAACCGGTCCGATCGGGATTCGCTGGTTCTTCAATGACGTAGAAATTCCCGGCGTAACGGGCACCAGTTACACCTTGAATAATGTGCAGACGAATAACAGCGGCACCTACCGCATCGTGTTATCCAACCGCCTGGCACAAGCGAGCAGCAGCAACATCGTCTTGAAAGTGGTGACCGACGGACTCCGCCCAACGCTCTTGATTAATACGCCGGTCGACAATTCGCGCACGAACCTGGAGACGATCACCCTGGATGGAAAAGCTTCGGACAATGTGCGCGTGACGGAGGTTTTTTACAAATTGAACAACGGCGACTTTCAGTCCATTGCACTGACGAACGCCGGAAAAGTCGTGAACTGGTCTGTCGACACAGCTCTTGCCGTCGGCACGAATACCGTGGTGTTTAAATGCATTGATATGGCGGGTAACGTGTCGCTGCTCACGACCCGCAAAATTTTCTATGTGGTCACAAACGAACTGACGGTGGAAATCAGTGGAGTGGGTGGGGTGTTCACGTTGACAAACACACCTGTGACAAACGGCACGTGGTTGGAATTGACGCGCGGTTACACCGTCAAAGCTGTTCCGCAATCCGGGAACCTGTTCACGGGCTGGACCGGCGATCTGCCGGGAACCAATGCGACATTGAAGTTCTTCATGCAGCCGAACCTGGTGATTCATGCGAACTTCGTGACGAACCAATGCGTCGTTGCGGCAGGCATTTACAACGGACTGTTTTTCGAATCCAACAACATCGCTCATGAAAGGGCAGGGTTCTCGACCATTACTTTGGGAACGAATGGATCTTTTACCGGTCGCCTGATTTTCGATGGAGATACGCTGTCGTATGCGGGTCAGTTCAATCCATTCGGCGCCGCGCATTGTAGCATCGTCCGCATGAAACTCGGCAAGCCCGACGTGTCAGTGGACCTGCTGGTCGACATCGTCAATAGTCCTGACGCCATCACTGGCACAGTCGGGAATGGTACCTGGCTTTCGACGCTTATCATGGATCGAAATGTTTACACCACGAATCGTTTTGCGACGGACTTCAGCGGGAACTACACGATGCTCTTTCCGGGTGGCGACGGAGTTACAGCGCCGATGGGCTACGGCTACGGAACAATGACGATCAAGACGAATGGCTTGCTCACTTTCTCAGGAACGCTCGCTGACAATACGAAGATTTCCCAAAGCGTCTCCATTTCCAAAGACGGTCACTGGCCGGTTTACGCGCAAATGTATCCTGCCAAATCTATTGTGACCAACAGCGCTATTATATACACGAACAGCACTTTCGAAGGCTGTTTCATTGGTTGGGTGGATCTGGGCACCAATCCGATATCCGGCACGCTGGCCTGGATTGACACCAGCGGAACGAATCTCTATTCGGCCGGATACACGAATATCACGGACATCAAGGCATCGCGCTACGTGGCACCCACGAACAAAGTCCAGGTGCTGAGTCAAACGAACGGCATCATGACGGTCACAGGCGGTGATTTGACCAATGATCTCGAGCGCATCGCTCTGTTGACGACGAACAATATTTTTACGATTGAATTACCCAATACGAATCAGTTGAAAGCATCGATCATCCCAGCGTTCGGTTCGTTGCAAGGTAGCTTCGTAACGACGAGTAACAAGGTGCGCACGTTTACCGGTGTGGTGTTGCAACAGCAGAACATGGCCGGTGGCTTTTTCCTTGGAACGAATAGGACGGGGAAAGTGGAATTCAATCCTGCCCCGTAGACCTAGGAGACTGTTGAAAAACCCTCCTTTTCTCGTAGGAGACGAGGTGACGAGTCTCAAATTTCCTCTGTTTTCAGCAGAGAAGTTAGAGACTCGTCACCTCGTCTCCTACCTCTTTCAACGGGCCGCTAGGCGAATTCGGAGGTTCGGAGTCCCGCCTTTAGGCGGTAATGTGCGATTTGTCGGAGCATTTTCAGGAGTCAGACACGCTTGCAGTTCGGAGGCTTTACCGGCTGAAGCCGGGACTCCGAACCAATGCAACGGAAGACTTAGCGTGGATATCGCAACAGGATAACGATGAAACCAATAACTCGCTGGTTAGTTTTCGTGGGCGCCTTACTCGTGCTTGCCCTGGTGTTGGTGTTTCTGATTCGCACTGCACCGAAAAATCCTGTGGCCCTGATCCGCGTCGTTGATGCAGCAGGCAAGCCGATTGTTGGCGCCGTGGTTCAACCCGAGGGGCTTCGCACCAAATCCGGTCCCTATCGATCGGGGTGGTACGGATGGTCTACAGGAAAAAACAAGGTGCCCAATCCGCCCGTCGCCACGGACGCCGATGGTTACGCACGCGTGCCGTATCCAAAGTATGTTTTTGAACTGATCGAAACGGGAACGCTCTGCTTGAAAGTCGACCATCCCGATTTTGTGCCGCAACGCCCGGAGCGGATCGTCGCTATTGCGCTTCCAGCGGGAGCACCGTGGCAAGCCCGGTTGGATGACCTGTGGAACCGGATCAAACACAATACGCTGCTTGCTCGAGCCGATCCGGTGGCGCTGCAAAAAGGAGCGACGGTCAAAATTGTTGTGAGGCCGGGCACCACACTGCCGAAGGAGTCGCGGCTATTCGCACAGATGTCGAATGTCGCGACCGAAGGGACTAATTTTTGGACTCGGCCTGAAGCAGGAGTGCTCGTCACGCGCAGTCTTTCCGCCGGCCCGCATGACCTTCGGGTCATACAGCTTCGCGCGGACGGTTCGTGCTGGTTCAGCGATATGAGTTCCATTACGGCGGTGATTGGTCAGACGAATGATGTCGTCGTGGACTTTAAACGCGGGGCAACGCTGCGTGGTCAATTGGATGAGACGGTTCCGCGTCCAGTGAAGAACGGACGTGTCGTTGCACACGTTTGGCCGACCGGTTCCGCTCCTGCACAAGATCCCCCGCAGTGGCACGCGTGGTCAAAAGTGAACGAGGATGGCAGCTTTACGATCGGTTCTTTACCGGCCGGTGACTTGGAAGTAGTGGCGATGTGCGACGGGTTTCTCAGCACAAACGGCCCTGGAAAATTCGGGATGCGTTATCCCCAACAGCACCTGCTCGGCACGAATGATCTCACGGTGACAATCGGGATGGAGCAAACCGCGTGTCTTGAGGTACAGGTGAACGACAATCAGGGACGCCCGTTGAAGGACGCCCGCCTCGTCTCCTGGCCGAATGTCCGATACGGCGAATGGTCCGCCACTGTTTTAATGAGCGATTGCTACAACATGGCAGAAATCCTGGCAGGGCCCCCTTACAGGTGGGATCAAGACGTTTCTGACTTTGAGGCAGTGACCGACGCAACTGGATTTGCGGTTTTGCCGAACATGCCGGCGATCGCCACGGAATTCTCCGTGATGCATCCGCAATTCGATCTGCCGGCGGTTGGGCCAGCAGGCGATCAAAAGCGCCGCGAAGCCAGCATCACATTGGCCCCCGGTCAAACCAATCGAATCACCGTCCAGATGGAATTGAAGGAGCAAGCTCCAATTACCCATTACTAAGCCAGAGCTTCGATGGTTCGGAGTCCCGGCTTCAGCCGGCAAGGCGCCCGAACTGCCAGCACGATTAAATTTTCGCAAATGCTTGGACAACTCGCACAACTCGCCCGCTGAACATTCTGTCGGCATTTCTTAGGTGTACAGAAGGCACTTGGGACGGAAGCTCAAAACCGAGAAAAAAGGGGCCTTTTTTGTCCTGAAAACGGGTTCCCGAGATGACCTCAGGCTCGCGGAAAAAACTTCCACCGGCCCCAATCAGTAGCAAAAGCGATTCACACGCTTTTCACGCGTCCTCGACGCTGGAAATTCACCGAATGCCTATAAATATTGAACGCTGCAGCTTTGGAATTTCCAAGTTTGATACGCGGAAGGGTCTCGTCACTTTGACCGAGCCAGTCCTGATATGAGGGACAGCTCCGTCACTTTGACGAAGGCAGTCCTGACGTGCCGGACGTCTCCGTCACTTTGACAAGGCCCTCCCGGATGTCCGGACACCCGCCGCAGCTTTGGAAACTGCAATCCTGATATGCCGGACAGCCCCGTCACTTTGACGAAGACGACCCTGACGTGCCGATCACCTCCGTCACTTTGGAAATGCCAATCGCCATATGCCGGACGTCTCGGTCACTTTGACGGAGCCAATCCGGATATGGCGATCGCCGCTGCCACTTTGGAAATGGAAATCCTGACGTGCCGGACACCCGTTGCAGCTTTGGAAATCCCGTCCCTTTTCCGACGGAATGTCGCGCCATTCCGATGGGATATCCCGCGACGTAAAAGTTTAGTTTTAGGATCAAGAAACTCGGATGCGCGCGCGGCGATGCGAGTTTGGAGAGATGGTTTCGTATCCGGAAGAATATGCCGAAGAATTTCGGAGCACGGGTCAGCGAACCGCAGGAACATTCTTAAGCAAAATGGGTGTGAAATGATGCAGAGGCGTTGAGTTTCCCATTTGTATTGCTGGTGCAGGCATTCTTCTATAAAAAAGGGCATCTACATTGGTTTCATGCCCAACCCAATTTCACCCTGAGCCGCGTAAATATTTGATGAAAACGCTGTGGAGCAGAACTTTGATGGTCTTATTGCTGCTGGGTTTGTGCTGCGCTCCAGTTCCATCGGCCATGGCGGCTCTTTTTGCCACCAATGGTCCACTCGCTACCGGGCGCTTTCTTCATACAACGACGCTGCTGCCGAATGGGAAGATTTTGGTGGTGGGCGGCTTAAATGGCTTATCACTGTCCAGCGCGGAGTTGTATGATCCCTCCACCGGAACGTGGTCGGCGACCGGTTCGCTGACGAATGCTCGCTATCAGCACACGGCGACGCTCTTACCGAATGGAAAGGTATTGATAGTGGGAGGAAACAGCGGCAGCAGCTCTCTTTCCACCGCGGAATTATATGATCCCGCGACAGGAATTTGGTCCGTCACTGGATCGATGAGCTCCACTCGGCAGCAACATACGGCCACGCTGTTGCACACTGGAAAGGTGTTGGTCGCCGGCGGTCATAATGGCGGTACTTATCGTGCCACCGCAGAACTATATGATCCGGCGACGGGAATCTGGACAACGACAGGTTCAATGCAACCGCTGGGCCGTGGCTTTCACACGGCGACGCTGCTCCCGAACGGAAAAGTATTGGTTGTCGGAGGGCAGAACAGCAGTGGTTTTCTTTCCACGACAGAAATGTACGATCCGGTCAGTACGGTTTGGACGACGTCGGGTTCGTTGAACAGTGCACGTCGAAGTCATACCGCGACATTGTTGCCGAATGGGAAAGTATTGGCGGCCGGTGGTTATGATAACAGTTACCTTTCCAGTACAGAGCTTTGGAATCCGGCTGACGGCTTGTGGTCAGTCACGGGTGCATTGAACACCGGTCGCTACAGTCACGCGACGACGTTGCTGCCCAATGGAAAAGTTCTCCTCACGGGCGGTTATGTGGGCGCTGCTATTTCCAGTGTGGAACTTTACGATCCGGTGGCCACGACCTGGTCGGTCATTGGTTCGTTGACTACGAATCGTTACTATCACACGTCGACATTACTCGCGAATGGGATGGTGATGATTGCGGGAGGGTTTGGCGATACAACCACGCTTCTTGGAACGGAGTCCTATTATCCTGCGGCCGGATCGTGGACGCTGACCGGCGCGTTGAGCACCAGTCGCTTTGCCCACGCCGCAACATTGTTGTCGAATGGAAAAGTATTGGTCACCGGAGGGCTGAGGGATGGTAACTATCCTCCCACTTTTCTAGCGACGGCAGAACTTTATGATCCATCCACCGGGTCGTGGGTGGCAACCGGTTCGATGACTAATGGCCGCGAGTATCACACGACCACACTCATGCCGGGTGGGAAGGTGCTCGTCACGGGCGGGTACGTTGGTTATGATCTTACGGGCGCGGAATTGTGGGATCCAGCTACAGGAACATGGACGGCAACGGGCTCGTTAAACAACAGTCGGCATGCTCACACGGCGACATTACTCGCTGACGGAAAGGTGCTCGTGGTTGGGGGGCAGGTTGGTAACACGACGTATCTTTCGAGTGTCGAGGTATACAATCCGGCTACAGGAACATGGACGACGGCTAATGCGTTGAGCACAGCGCGCACGAGTCACACGGCGACCCTGTTGCCTAATGGAAAAGTGCTTGTAGCGGGAGGATATAACTTTACCGTCGGACGGCTTTCGAGTGGGGTCCTATTTGATCCAACGACAGGAACATGGACGCCAACCGGATTCATGAACGAAGCTCGTGAAGGCCCAACGGCGACGCTGCTGCCGAATGGAAAAGTTCTGGTCGTGGGAGGTTATAATGGCAGCAGTTATCTTTCCAGCGCGGAATTGTATGATCCAGCTTCCGGCACGTGGACTTCGACAACATCGATGAGTGTGGCCCGAGCCGGGCATACCGCACTGTTACTGTCCAAAGGGAAAGTCATGGCGGTGGCGGGCTTCAGCTTCAACAACAACACCATGATCAATCACACCAGCACAGATCTGTATGAGCCTGCGACCGGGACATGGACGACGAATGGTGTGATGACCACTCCTCGCGGCGGGCAGACGGGGACGTTGCTGGCGAATGGGAAAGTGCTGATGACAGCGGGCTATCTTGGAAATAACTATTTTTCCAGCGCAGAACTCTATGATGTTGGCTTCGGCTTTGCCGCGTCGTCGCAGCCGCAGATCAGCACGATCACTTCGCCGTTGAAAGTGGGAAGTAACCTGGCGTTAACAGGAACGCGTTTTCGCGGCATCTCTGGCGCATCCGGTGGGAATGTTCAGGACTCGTCGAGTGATTGTCCGGTGGTGCAGTTGCGCAGTATGGACAATGGGCAGACTCTCTTTCTGCGTTCCACGAATTGGTCCACCAATTCCTACACGTCTTTGGTCGTGACCAATTTTCCAACGGGCTGGTCCATGGCGACGATGTTCGTCAACGGTATCTCCAGTACCTCGAGCTTTGTTGAAGTCGTCCTGCCGCCACAAATGATTTCTCAGCCCACCAACCTGACGGTGATCGTTACCAATAACGCGACGTTCTCCGTCACCGCTGCGGGCAGTTCACTGGTTTACCAATGGCTGTTCAATAACAACAGCATTGCGGGCGCAACGAATGCGTCGCTCGCCATCAGCCCTGCGCAATTTACCAACGCAGGTAATTATCAAGTCATCATCACCAATGCTTACGGTGCGATCACGAGCAGCGTCGTCATGTTGACGGTGATCAAGGCTCCCGCCACAGTGACGTTCGGCAATTTGAATCAGATTTACGACGGGACGGCGAAGAGTGTTTCAGTGACAACGACGCCTGCGGGATTGTTGGTGAACGTGACGTACAACGGCTCCGTGAATCCGCCGACGAATGTCGGCGCTTACACCGTCATTGGAATAATTAATGAAACAAACTTTGCGGGCGGCACGACGAACGTCCTGCTCGTCGGTCAAACCACGCCGAATTCTTTTATCAATGTTAACCCGCTGAATAGCGGTCGCTATTATCATACGGCGACCTTACTGCCGAATGGAAAGGTGCTCGTCGCAGGTGGCTACAATGACAGCGTCACGTTAAGCAGTACAGAGCTGTATGATCCGGCAACGGGAATTTGGACAACGAACAGTCCGCTTAATGCCGCGCGTTACGCTCACACGGCGACATTATTGCCGAATGGAAAAGTATTGGTCGCGGGAGGTTTTGGCACCGGCAGCTCTCTTGCGAGTTCAGAGTTGTATGATCCTGCGACTGGAACCTGGACTACGACGGGGGCGCTGACTTTCGGTCGTCGGTATCACACGGCAACGTTGTTGCCCAACGGAAAGGTTCTCGTAGCGTCGGGCCATGGCGTTAGCCCTCTTTCCAGCGCGGAGCTTTATAATCCAACGAACGGAACGTGGACGGTGACGGGCGCATTGACTACTCCCCGCTATTTTCACACGATGACAATGCTGTCCAACGGCAAAGTGCTCGTCGCCGGAGGCGCCAATGACAGCATCCAATACATTTCCAGCGTGGAACTGTATGACCCAATCGCCGGGACATGGTCGGTTACCAACTCGATGCTCGCCGGACTTCGTGGACATATCGCCTCGTTGCTGCCCAATGGAAAGGTGCTGATCGCCGGTGGCTACAATGGTAACTCGCCGTTTTATCAGTCTAGCTCTGAGCTATATGATCCGGCTGCCGGGACGTGGGCTGCGACAGGTGCGCTGACGGACGCACGCTCTGAGTCCACCGCGACGCCGTTACTCAACGGGAAGGTCCTGGTGACAGGAGGGCAGGGCGTTGCCGGGACGCTTTCGAGTGTGGAAATATATGGTCAGGCGAGCGGCGCGTGGACGACAAACGGCCCGATGTTTACCGGCCGTAGATATCATACGGCGACATTGCTGCCCGATGGCAGGGTGCTGGTCACGGGAGGAATTGGAGCCAGTGGACTCCTGGCGTCGGTGGAGTTGTATGATTTTGTCTTCTCACCAACGATCAATTCTCAGCCCACCAACCAAACCGTTATTTTTAACAGCAGCGCCACATTTTCCGTCGATGCAGTTGGCGCTTTGCCAATCAATTACCAATGGCTGTTCAACAGCAATAACATCGGAGGCGCAACGAACGCGTCGCTCACCATCAACAATGCGCAATTCACCAACGCCGGTAATTACAAGGTGATCATCACCAATATTTACGGCGCGATCACGAGCGGTGTCGCAACGCTCACGGTGAATAGCTCAGTGACGTTGGGGAACTTGAATCAGACCTACGACGGCACGGCGAAGGATGTTTCCGTTACTACATTGCCAGCCGGTTCGCCGTTCACTTTGACTTACAACAGTTCAACCAATGCGCCGACCAATGCGGGCAATTACACGGTCATCGCCATTCTCAACGGGACGAACAATGTGAGCGGCGCGACGAATACGCTCGTCGTCAATCCAGCGACGGCAACCGTGACGCTGGGGAATTTGAACCAGACTTACGACGGAACGCCGAAGAGCGTTTCGGTCACGACGACGCCTCCCGGACTTTTGGTAAATGTGACTTATAACGGCTCGACGAATGCGCCGGCAAATGTGGCCAATTACACTGTCATCGGCACGATCAACAATCCCAACTATGTTTCCACCAGCGTGACGAATACATTTGTCATTAGCTCAGTCACGGTAGGCGCGAGACCCCCGATATTTTCTTTAAAATGGGGAACCAGCGGAACGGGTGACGGACAGTTCCAATATCCGCGAGACGTCGCGGTAGACAACAACAGCGGCACTGTTTATGTGGTGGATCTCTACAACTATCGCGTGCAGAAGTTCACCACGAACGGAAGCTTTGTGACGAAGTGGGGAAGTCAGGGTTCGGCCAATGGCCAGTTTGATTTGCCGGAAGGTGTGACGACGGATAGCGGTGGCAATGTGTATGTGACGGAATACGGCAATAACCGTCTGCAGAAGTTCAACAGTAGTGGAACGTATCAACTTACCTGGGGTGGTTTTGGCTCCGGCAGTGGACAGCTTTATCATCCGCAAGGCGTGGCTACGGATAGCAGTGACAACATCTACGTCGCTGATTTCTACAATCACCGGATAGAGAAATTCAGCAGCACCGGAACGTTCCTGACTCAATGGGGCGGTCTGGGCACGGCTGATGGTGAGTTTGATTATCCTCACGGCGTCACGGTGGACAAGAATAGCGGCGCGGTCTACGTCGCGGATTATTTCAACGATCGTATTCAGAAGTTTACGGGCACTGGAACCTTTTTGCTCAAATGGGGTGCGACTGGTTCTGGCGATGGTCAGTTCAACGCCCCGACGGGCGTGGCGGTTGATAGCCACGGCAACGTCTACGTGGCGGACCGAGGCAATCACCGGATACAGGAGTTCAGTAGCGACGGAAATTTTCTAACGAAGTGGGGTAGTTATGGGACAGCGGACGGTCAATTTGATACCCCGCATAGCCTTGCCGTCGGTAGTGGTGATAGTATTTATGTGGCGGATTACGGCAATCATCGCATCCAGGTTTTTGCGCCTGTCCAAATTCTGACCGCAACCGTGGCGTTGAGTAGTTTGAGTCAGATTTACGACGGAACGCCGAAGAGCGTTTCGGTCACGACGACGCCTCCGGGACTGTTGGTCAATGTGACCTACAATGGCTCGACGAACGCGCCGACGAACGTGGGTAGTTACACAGTCATTGGCACGATCTACGAATCGAATTATGTGGGCAGCGCGACGAATACGTTAGTCATTGAAAGCGCGAAACCCCCGATATTTTCTTTTAAATGGGGAACCAGTGGAACGGGTGACGGACAGTTCCAATATCCACGGGACGTCGCAGTGGACAACAACAGCGGCACTGTTTACGTGGTGGATCTCTACAACTATCGCGTGCAGAAGTTTACCACTAACGGAACCTTTGTGACGAAATGGGGGAGTCAGGGTTCGAGCGACGGCCAGTTTGATTTGCCGGAAGGTGTGACGACGGATAGCGGTGGCAATGTTTACGTGACGGAATATGGCAATAACCGTCTGCAGAAGTTCAACAGCAACGGAACGTATCTGCTTACGTGGGGCGGTCTGGGTTCCGGTAGTGGACAGCTTTATCATCCGCAAGGCGTGGCTACGGATAGCAATAACAACATCTACGTTGCCGATTTCTACAATCACCGCATCCAGAAATTCAGCAGCACCGGAACGTTCCTAACTCAATGGGGCAGTTTAGGCTCGGCTGATGGCCAATTCTATTATCCTCACGGTGTCACGGTGGACAAGAACAGCGGCGACGTTTACGTGGCTGATTATTACAACGATCGCATGCAGAAGTTCACGAGCACGGGAACCTTTTTGCTCAAATGGGGCACTACCGGTTCTGGCGATGGTCAGTTCAACGCTCCGACGGGCGTGGCGGTGGACAGCAGCGGCAAAGTTTATGTAGCGGATCGAGGAAACCATCGCATCCAGGAGTTCAATACCAACGGAACGTTTCTCACCAAGTGGGGGAGCTTCGGAACCGCTATCGGACAATTTGATACTCCGCATAGTCTTGCCGTAGACAGCAGCGGTCGAATCTATGTGGCAGATTACGGAAACCATCGCGTCCAGGTCTTCGCCCCGCCTGCTTTGGTGGCGGGCTACAATCATATTTCAGTGCAAACGTTAGGTAACGGTAACGTCGGGTTGTCGTTCATCGGGATTCCGGGAACGAATTACGCATTGGAACGGACCATCAGCCTGTCGCCCGCGAACTGGGTGCCATTGGCCACCAATGTGGCGGGGCAGAGTGGATCGTTGGTGTTTACGAATTCCCTGAATTTTAGCACGAATTCTTTTTGGCGCATTCACTCGGTGCCTTGATTCAAAGGGGCGAAACGCGGTGTCTTTGGGGAGCCGGAGTCAGGGAAGAGTTCCGCTTTCGTCTTTGGGCTCTACGAATAGGAAAACAGCTCTCTTGTCGGAGGCTATTTCTCTCCATTCGTGGTTTGTTTGAATTGTTACGCCAAGGTATCTCAATCGTTATTAGCGATTGAAAGCGCCCGCCATAAGTGGTCTATCTCTCCAGGCACCAGGATGGAGCCGAATTGTGAACGCAAACTATTTTTTCATCTCGATACTTTTCCTGCTCGCGCCGCTACTGAGGGCGGAAGAAAAGAACGATGATAACGGGCAGTTCATTTCATCGTTGCTCGATGAAAAGCATCAGCTCAAAGGGGTGCCGTTCCCGGAGGTCGTCAAAGCGGCGACGGGTAAGACCGTTTTGCCGATCAACCTCAAAGCGGAAACAGATCGCGAGTTGATTGCAAAAATTGGCAGGGCAGGGGACGAAGTGCTGCGGCGTATGAACGCGCTCGATAGCATTGCGCAGAAGCAAAAACGCATCAATGAAGTCAGTAGTCATTTCGAAGATGCCTTGAAAGCGGAGCTGAATAAGATTCCTGGATTTGAGTGTGATTTTCCCAAGACGAGCAGCGGCAAAGTGCAACGGTCTGGTTATCCAGACCTGCGACTCGTAGACAAGAAATCCGGGCGCGTCATCTATTTGGATCCAAAACTTTACGAGGTGGGAAGTCGAACGAGTTCCTTGCGGACGTTTTATTATGAGCCCAAGACGGAGACCGGAAAAATCCACGACGACGCGCATCATCTCATCATCGGCTTTGAACATGGACCACGAGAGAGTGATGGCTCCTGGCGATTTTTGAACTGGGAACTCGTCGACTTGTCAGGATTCAAAGTTCGGCTGAAGGCGGAGTTTCAGGGAAGTAACAAAGATCTGTATCGACCGGAGCTGATTGTTGGCGGGAGTCGGAATAAATAAAAGGCTGTGGGCGCGGTTGTCGCCATGTGGTCGCGAATAAGGTCCGGGTCTTATCGGCTTTCCGTCGTCACCATCGCTTCGCGGTGCCAGATGCGCTGGCCATCTTTATAAACGTCACGCACACGATGAAACGGTACCCGATGACTGTGGCCTTCTTCATCTATAACTCGAAATGTGTGATCGTTCTTTTGAAAGGCGATGTCACGAAATGGAACCAGAATTATGCGGTCCTCTACTCGGTCGAAATAGCCCAACTGAAATTCTCCGCGCGCAAACTCCGCATCCCATCGGATGCGATTCAAGAGTTCATGGATCGGCGTCATAATCTTTTTTCGTGTTCTAAAACGTGGCGCTACTTCCGCCCGCGTGCAAACTTCAACGTCAGAGACTCGCTCGGCACGGGTGTGACAAACGTCACAAGGATGGTCTGCCCCATGTTGGATTCGGGTGTCCTCCTCGCTACCTTGTAGCGCCAACGTGCGCTACTTTCTGGAGACTAAAGGGGGACGTCGCTCAGATTAGAAGGTTATTACAACCCAATTTGGTGATGATTGACTCCTCGTTCGAGGGGCCACGGAAAGGGAAGACATGATGACGACAATTGGCGAGGTCAATTCAGTGGAGGACGCTTTGATGGCTCCGGGCCGCTCGCGCGAAATCCCGGAATCGGAGGATGCATACGGATGGCTGGTCGGGAGTTGGGAATTGGATGTCCTCCACTATTGGGCCATTGATGTTTCCGCACGCGGCCTCCGCTGTGAGGTTCACGCGCGTTGGGTGCTCGAAGGTCTGGCCCTACAGGATGTCTGGATCATGCCAAGTCGTTCAGATCGGCCCGCGCACCTGGACAAGAGAATGAACATGTATGGCACGACTCTTCGTGTGTGGGATCCCGCCATCCGGGCCTGGCGTATCACTTGGAGAAACCCTGCGGGAGATCACCATGAAGACCAGATTGGTCGCAGGAACGGTCAGGATGTCATTCAAATCGGTATTCGCCCCGACGGTACGCCAACTCGGTGGAGCTTCATTGAGATCACTGGGGACTCCTTCCATTGGCTTGGTGAATCACTTGAGTCCGACGGCAAGACATGGAAGCTTGAAGGTGAATTTTGCGCGAGGCGGAAGGGAACGACATCGTTCTAATCGTGCTTACGCGTTGCTCTCCGGCGTCAGCAGATTCGCTGGCAATGCCAAAAAATAAGCAACCGGACCGTGAGCCCCATCACGGTCCGGCCGGCCAACGCAGGTTGGACTTATTCGTTCTTCGCGTTTCGATTCTCGAACACGAGGAAAGCGATTTCTGACGAAAGATTGTCGAGATACTCCTGGGCGTCATCCAGGTTGAGCTTTTTTTCTCCCAGCACTTTGGCCCAATCCGTTGCTGGTTTGAGCAGCTCAGAGAGCGATTCTTTGGATTTATCGGCAATAAATTTTCCGAGCGCCACATCGCTAAGCTTGAGGCTTTGATAGAAAATCGCCTTCTCCACTACGGCGGTTTCTGTTTTGAGGAGCTTGGCCAAGCCCGGAAGGATCTTGTTCAACTCCACCGATTGTAACGAGTCATCGAGACTCTGTGCGGTTTCACTGAGGCGTTCAGCCGGGGTACCGGCAACAGCAACGCTGATTGCGAAAAGGAGGGAGACCACTATGAGAATGTTCCTTTTCATTGCAAAACTGATATGTGCATCGCTCGTGCCAAGTGGCTGTTACGTCGGCTCAGGTTTTGCCTGAAAGTGAGCACGAAGATTTGCTGAGCCAATAGACGCCAAGGCTTGTTTTTTGAATAGGCAGTCTTAAAGTGTGTACATGAAGAGCGACGTTGTGCCCGTAGAAATACGAGGAATTTTACCAGCTAACAGCGGCTGCGCGATCTTTGTGGGCAACGACGAAAAAGTATTTGTCATTCAGGTTGAACACAGCATGGGCGCGGTGATTGGAATGTTCCTGCGCGATACCCCGAAAGAACGGCCGCTCACCCACGATCTGATCGCCAGTATGTTTAAGGGCTTTGATATTAATGTGGAGCGCGTCGTGATTACTGATCTGAAGAACTCCACTTATTTCGCACGTCTTACGCTGAAGCAGGACAACGAACTTGGACAGAAACTCGTCGAAATCGATGCCCGTCCGAGTGATTGCATTGCCATCGCCACCGCCCAAAAGAAACCTTTATTCGTCCGCACCCGGTTGTTCGACCAGGTCGAAGACATGAGCGAAGTTCTCGAACGGATTAACGAAAACAGTGGCGGCGAAGCGGATTAAATAACATGGCGTCCGCGGGTTTCCCAACAGCACCTCTGGTTCTCGTTGCCGGCGAAGATGATTTCGCCGCCAGGCAGCGCGCCCGGGAAATCTTCCACAAGTGGTCTGCCGATCTCGGTGGCATGGATCACGAAATTATTGACGCAGCCGTTACCAACGGCGGTGACGCGCTGAAGGCACTTTCCAAATTGCGCGAAGCCTTGCAAACCCTTCCTTTTTTTGGTGGTGGCAAAGCGGTCTGGTTGCGTGACTGCAGTTTTCTCGGAGACGATCGAACGGCGAGTTCCCAGGCGGTCACAGAGAATCTCGCGAGCCTCACCCAGGAGCTAAAGGCCTTCGACTGGAAAAACGTTCGACTGCTCATCAGCGCGGCCAAAGTGGACAAGCGCAAATCGTTTTACAAAGCGATCGAGAAGATTGGCGCGGTGGAAAACTTTGCCGGCTGGTCTATTGAGGATAAAGATTGGGTCGATCAGGCCGAGATGTTTGCGCGGGGTAAGATGCGGCAATTGAAAAAGGAAATTTCGGACGAGGCGCTTTCTGAACTCGTCGCCAATGTCGGGCCGAATCCCCGGCAGCTGGACAATGAAGTGGAAAAAGTGATGTTGTTTGCGGCAGATCACGAAGAGATTTCGATTGAAGACGTCAGGGAAATTGTGACCCGCAACAAGCAGGCGCGTGCGTTTGCTTTCGGGGATGCTTTTGGCGAACGCGATCTACCTCGGGTGCTTCGGTGTCTCGATGAAGAGCTTTGGGAAATGAAGACGGACAAAGACAAGTCAGAGATTGGGTTGCTCTACGGCTTGATTACCAAAGTGCGCGTTCTCATCTTTTCGAAAGAATTGCTGGAGGCAGGGTGGCTTAAACTCACTCCTAATTTTGCTGCGTTCAAAACGCAATTGGAGCGGGTCCCGGTCGATGCACTGCCTGAGGATAAGAAATTTAATCCACTTTCGATGAACCCTTATGTTTTGTTCAAGGCTCTTGCCCAGGCCAAGAACTATTCCCAATCGGAGTTGGTACGCGCTATGCAGTTGCTGTTGGACTGCAACCAGAAGCTTATTTCCAGCCGATTGGATAATGCGCTTATTTTGCAGCAAACGATTGTGGAGATTGTCGGTCGGCCCGCAGTTGCACGATAAACATTTTGAAACTTTTGCCAAACGCTTGACGTCCGAAAGCTCGAAATCGATAGTGAACCAGCTTTAACGAATGAACGGTTCTTCCGCTAACCTGATGGTTGCCATCTTTGACTCCTTCGTTTGTGTCAAAGTCGGTGGCCGCGCTAATTTCACCACCAGCGTGGATTTTAAAAAGATCGTGAATGAGCTCGCGCAGCGCGGCTACAAGCACTTCGGCGTCGAACTTTCGGAGTGTCAGATGATGGACAGCACCTTTCTCGGGGTTCTCGCGGGTATGGGCCTTAAGTTTGAGGCGAAACCCAGCCAGCCTGAGGTGCAACCGGTGACGATCATGAATCCGACGCCTCGCATCCTGGATCTTTTGGAGAACCTCGGCGTTGCCCACCTTTTCAAAATTGTTTGTGACGAGAAGGCCAAGCAGGAGCACTTTCAACCCGTCA
>JAQGOU010000354.1 GCA_028293445.1 Verrucomicrobiales bacterium
GTAGCGATCGAACTGATAGGTAATTGCAGCAGCAGGATCGATCTTCACCGGTCCGTCAATCATCCGGTAACGCGGTGCGTTTGGAGCGTAGAAGAACGCCAGCGCGATAATCCCGAGAATCAGGAATGTCCCAATGAACGCCTTTTTTATCGTGTTGGTGTTGCGTCCCATCGCGGTTTCAGTGTGCGCCTGAATCCTGTACCGGAAACAGTCGCGTGATGTTAGACGTCTTGAGGCTCACTTGCCAGAGGGCATTGCTGCGGATGTAAATGACTGTGTCTTTATAGAATTGCGGAATGCTGAAGTATTTCTCTCCGAGCGTAGGCACCAGCGTGTTTGTCGTGCCGGTCGCCAGGTCGCGGACAATGACAGCGTCGCTGTTGGTTCCCGCGAGGCGGCCGGAATAAAGATACTTCGTGCCGGTGCGGTCAAAATGATCGGACCACTCGAATTTAAAGCTTTTCGAAACGAGTTTCGGCCGTCCATCCGGGTGTTCGATGCGTATGAGATAAGACTCCTCCGCCGACCAGCGTTTGTTTCCTTCCGTGAGATAAAGAACATTGTTGGTGCCGTTCCACTGGAGAAATGGCCACGACTGCTGTGGCGCGTTGGTCAGCCCAACCGTTTCGAAAAATGTTTCAAGCTGAGTCGAGCCGAGCAGGAGGGATTGGGAACGTGTCTTCACATTATAAAGCATCAGTTCAGTGGACGGTGTGTGGACGACAATATTTGCGTCATCCCACCAGCCGAACGGGTTTCCCGGAACGACATGCGTCTCGGAAGACTCCCGGTCCAGGTTGAAAAGTATGATTTCTTCATTTTTCGTGCTTGCGGAGGAACTGGTGAAAGCAAACTGACGATCAGGCGAAGGATAAACGTGCGCCCGAGAGGTGGACTGTATGACCTCTCCCATCTTCTTCGCGGAATGTCCCTGGAGATCGATACTCCAGAACGTTACGAGTTCATGTCTTTGACGCGTGGCCTGTGATTTCCCCACCATGAGGCCGCTCAGCGCTTCAAAAATCTGCCCGCGAAGGAAGGAGAACTTACTTTCTGGAACGCGGGCCGAACAAACAAACTTCCCGCCGCCACGCATTGTGAAAAGCGGTTGTTGGCCGAAAAACTCGCCCAACACTTGCCGTCGATCGATATCAAAGAGGTAGTTGTGCCACTCGTTGGTTGTATGAACGTAGATCCACATCTTGCCGTCAGCGAACGGATCGGGGTTCAGGAAGTCGTAATGAACTTGGACGCCTGGCGGAAGTTTCACGCTTCCCTTGATTGGTTCGTAGCGCGGGGCGTTTGGATCACGAGATAACCGGATGGCGATAATTCCAATCACCGCCACGAACACCAGACCTATCCCAAGGATCACTTTTTTCATCTGTTTTTGTTTGGGCTCATCACGGCTTCAATGCGCGCCTGTATCTTCAGGTGGAAACAGGCGCGTGGTGTTCGAGGTGGTGAGGTTGATCTGCCAGACGCCGTTGTTCCGGCGGTAAATGACCGAGTCTTTATAAAACTGCGGCATGACGAAAGCTTTCTCACTCGTCGACGATTCCAGCGTGTGGGTCGCACCAGTCGTTAGATCCCGCATGACGACAGCGGTGCTGTTTTCGTTCGTTGTGGATTCAGGATAAAGATACCTGGTGCCAGTGGGATCGAAATGATCGTCTAATTCAAATTCAAAACGTTTCGAGACCAACGTGAGCGTTGGCTCCGGCCGCTCCATGCGGATCAGATAAGACTCCTCCGCCAACCAGCGCTTTTTCCCTTCGGTCAGATAGAGGACGGTGTTGGTTCCATCCCACTGCAAAAAAGGCTGGGCATCTTGCGGCGCGTTCGTAAGTCCGTGCTCTTCGAAAAATTCCGCGAGGTAACTGAAGCTCAGCAGAAAGGAATTGGACCGAGTGTTCACGTCGTAAAGCATCAGTTCGTTCTGCGGCGTTTGAACAAAGATATTCGTATCGTCCCACCATCCAAACGGATCGCCGGGAACAACGCGCGTCTCGAGAGTGTTTCGTTCCAGGTCGAAGAGAATTATTTCATTCGTCTTCATGTTCAGGGTTGGAACCGTGTAAGCAAACTGGTGGTGAGGCGAAGGGTTAGCCCCGGTGCGTGCGCCGTTGGATTGCATGACATGCCCGATAGCCTTTGCGGAATGCGTTTTGAGATCGACGCTCCAAAATTGTTCGACGGTATTTTGCGGGCCGCTCAAATTTATTTTGCCGCCGGTGATGCGCCAGACCATATCGAAAAGCCTTAAGCGGAATGAGCCTGCGCTTTCCGAGGAAGTGGCCGAACAAAAGAATTTGGTTCCGTTCGCCGTCGCGAACAGCGGTTGGGCACCAGAAAATTCTCCCAAGACCTGGCGCTCATCAATATCAAAGAGGAGGTGCTTTTGCGTTTCGTTTGTTTCACAAACAAGAAGGCTCATCTTACCATAGGCGAAAGGATCCAATTGGCGGCCGTCGGTGAAGATCTGAGACCCCGGTGAAACTTTAACACCGCCCTTGATTGTCTCGTAATGTGGCGCCTTCGGATCGTGATATAGCCAGTTCGACAACAGTCCGATCCCCACCGCGAGTAGCAGTGCTGTTCGGAGGAATACTTTCTTCATCTGTATGACATGCCGCTTGAGACAAGATGCGTCGTTCGGGCCGAATGGTTTAGTCCATACCAAGATCCTGGACGAAGCGGGCCTCTCGGGTTACTTGCTCAGGTTTTACTCCGAGTTGCTCGACCACAATCTTTTTGATTCGGCACCAGACCTCGTCATCCGATGGGGCAGGGCGCATCTTGATTTGCACCGCTTGCCGGACGTAATCAAACAGGTCCCCAACGGTCTGCATCCGCTCCGCGTCGGCATCGCCGATTGCGATGCTGAACTCGTCCTCAATAGCCATGACGAGTTCAACGCTTTCCAGACCCATAGACTATTTCTCCACTGGTTCCGGATGCGCAATCTCGCGAACGTAAATGTTTTTGAAGTAAACCACGCTGTTATGGGCCTGAAGTTCAAGCGGTCCGACCGGGAATACCGGCTGCGAACGATCCCAGTAATTTTCCAGGGTGGCGTTCTCGACGACCAGTTCGTTGTTCAGGTAGACATGGACTTTCTCGCCGACCATCACCACGCGGAAACGATTCCAGTCGCCGGCATAGTGATCAGCAAACTTCGAGGGATAATTCGGACCCTTCTGGTTATTGAACAAACCGCCGGAGCCGGGATGTTTCTTGTCGAACTGATTGCTGTTCGGTTCCCAGATTTGCACTTGCGGACAGCCGCGCAGGTAAAGTCCGCTGTCGGCCTTCGGCTCGACTTTCCAATCGATGAGCATTTCGAAATCGCGGAAATCTTTTTTCGTGCAGAGATTGTTGTACATCTTGCCATGGTAAGCGAGTTGGCCGTCCTCAACCTTCCAGGTGTTCTGCATCAGGAGATCGGCTTTGGTTTGCTCACGGGCGAGTTCGTCGGGGGATAAATCTTTGCGTTTGATGGGATCGGAGACCAAACCTTTCCAGCCCGCGAGATCGCGGCCATTAAACAACGACGTGAAACCTTCCGGCACATCGGTGTTGTCGCGCTCGACAAATTTCGGGAGTTCGCGAATACGAATGTTGCGAAATTCCGTGTGGCGATGATGCCCGAGAAAGCCAATGTGACCTTTCGGACGGAACATGCCGGTGTGCCGCTGAAGGGTCGCCGGATCGGTGATGCTGTTGAGATTGCCTTCGGTAATGGTCACACCATTCAGCACGACTTTAATGTACCGGCCTTTGGCGGTGATTTCATAAGAATTCCATTCGCCAACTTTCTTCAGCTGGCCGCGTTTGGCAGGCAGAAGACGGTAGAGGGAACCGCAATACTGCGCGGGATCGAGCTTGGCGTATTCCGGAGAGGTGTCGTCCAGAACTTGCACTTCATTGCCGATGTAAGCGATTTGGCCGTTCTCAAGCGGAGAACGTATGGCGACGCCGTTATTGGCGCCGGGAGAGAGTTTGAAATCAAGTCGGAGAACGAAGTCTGAATACTCTTTTTGAGTGAAGAGATCGGCACCGCAATTCTTCGGCGAGACCAGCACGCCATTGGTGATGTAGTAGCCGGATTTTTGTTTTGCACTGTAGGTCCAGCCATTCAGCGTCTTGCCATCGAAGATCGGGGTGAAAGCAGATTCCGGCGCGCGAGTTGAGGTGGTCGCGCAGGAGGTAATAAAAGCAGCCGCAACGGCAGCGAAGAGGACATTGAGTCGATTCATAATAAAAATGGCGCTGTTCCAACGGGATTTGGGCGCAACGGACTTCAGAGATAGTCGTCACACCGGACTGCGTCAATAACTGTCTTCTCATCAACAGAATAAAAGGCGGCGACCATCAAAAGCCGCCGCCTTCACCGCAGGAGTGTTCGGGAGTTTATCGATTTGAGAACGGCGCGTTGGCCCGTACAGTGCCAAGTGTTCCGTTCTGACCCGCATTGGGACCAGCGGTGAAATATAATCTCGAGGATTCGAAATCGAATTTGTTCTGCGTTTCCGATTCCAGGTTAAAATGCAATCCCCAGAGGCCATCGATCACCAGGGTGTCGCCATTTTGGTCTGATAACTGGCCGAGATGTTCGCCCGTAATCACGCTATAGGCATTGATCACGCCATCGCCATGATTGGCAACGAGAACGGCGTGACTGAACTTGCCGAAATGGCTCGGCGCCTGGGCCAATCCCCAGGGGGCATTGAGGGCACCACCGGTTTGCACAAACTGGCGAACGGCTACTCCATCTTCGTTGAAGATACTAATGTAACCATTGCCCGCGCCCGCTTCCTCAGTAACGGCGTCGAGACCTTGTCTGGCGTAGGTGACGAACAGTTTTCCGAACAGGCGTTTGATATTGAACGGCGCATAAAATGTGGGGGCTGTCGGATCGTTGATGTTGTTCACGAAATGAAAGTTCTCGTCATATACTTCGATCAATCCACTGTGAAAATTAGCGACATACAGCCGCCATTGGCCGCTGCTGTTTCTGGCAATAGCAACGCCTTTGTAGACGGCCGTACTGCCGGAGCTATCGACCAGGTTGATGAAATTCCGGTTTACCACCGAATTCCATGCGGCAATGGTGCCGCTTTCGGTGACCACAATGAGACGAGCGGGCGCGCGGAAGATGTTGCTTCTTATCACGGTGTTGGTCACGACTCCATTGGTGGTGTTCACCCGGACAAAGTTTGTCGTGTAAACAATGTTGGTGAGGAAGAAAGCTGGATTGGTCGAGGTCAGGGATGGATTCGCAATCAGGCCCGTGGGGGCCGGGTTCGTGCTTGCGGTTTCTGGAACCGTCAGATGCAGGCGCGTGGTGCCGAAGCCCGTGACGGTGCCACTATTCTCATTCGCCGTCCAAATACGATCGCTGATTTCCAGGCCGCGCGGGTTGATTAAATCAGATTCGCTGCCGTCGGTGACAAAGTTGTCGACCCTATACCCGGAGAGAGTCTCAGCCGCAGTGGTCGATGGAAACACGCTCAAAACTCCCAGCGTTAAAGCGCATCCCGCTAAGAGAGAGAGAAGTTTGTTCGATCGCGTAGTCGTATTCATATTTAGTTTTTTTGCTGCAAACAGCATCATTGTTAATCCGCACGATTTTTAAGGGAGGGGAAAAGACTTTTACAGCGGGGATGATGATGAAAGACCTATCAGGGGAATGACTGATGCGCAGGGCGAGGTTGCGACGTCGATTCTAACCTCGCATGTCACCCCAATTGGGGAGCCACTTCTCCGTTCCCTGTAACAATTGGGAAGCAGATTGTTTTTCTCTTACTTGGACCGCAAATAGCCGATCAGATCTATTAGTTCTTGTGGCGGGAGTGTTTCCAATAACCCCTCAGGCATGAGTGATACCGCCGACTCGTTCAGCGACTTGATTCGCTCTCGCGCCACCGTGTGACGTTGATTATTACGATCGAGAAGGGTCACGGAAGTGGCGTTGGATTCGACCATCAATCCGCCAATCACTTCGTCGTCCTTCGTTTCGATTTCGTAGCTGACGTATTCGTTCCGAATATAGGCGCTCGGATTAACGATGTTCGAAAGGAGAAGATCGATGTCGTTACGATCAACACCGGCGAGATCCGGTCCGATCGTATTACCCTCCCCGAAAAGCTTGTGGCAAACCGCGCAGTTCTTTTGGAACAGTTTCTTTCCTTCGACCAGATTGGGGTTCGGTTGGCGACCCGCCACGCCCGAGGGTTTCAGGATCAGTTTAACCCGGTTGATGAAACTTTGCTTTTCCGCCGGAGACTCGACCTGGAACTTGCCCCAGATTTTCTGAATGCGCGGCGCAAGTTCGACATTCTTAAACGAAGCGATCTGCCGGACCTGATCCATGGAAATATCTTTAGGCGAAACGGTCCCCGCTTCCACGGCGCTTATGAGTTGGGCGCAAGACGCCGACCGCGCGAGAAGTAATTGAAGAGCTTTCGCGCGCAAGGGTGGTGTGAGCTTTGAATACAACCCGAGAATCCTCGTGGGGATGTCGGCGGATTGGATTTGTTGCAATGCCGTCAGTGCAGCCGAGCGCAGATTGTTAGAAGCGGGGCTTTCCAGGATTTGCATGAACTCGACCAGGAGGCTGGGCTGTCGTGTTTCGCCGAGAGTCTCAATCAGCATGACGCGTTCGCCTTCCGAAACCTGTGAGTCGCGAATCTTCTGCACGGCAATCTCGTGTGCCTTGATGATGCCCAGCCGAATGCCGGTTTGAACAATCAACAGGTGTTGGCGCGCATCCGATGGCAAATTGGCGAACCAGCGTTCGGTCGCGCTGGAAGAGCTGGTGAGACTCCGGCCCGCGAGCGCTTCGTTAATTCCCTTCAACAGATATTCGGTTTCAGAACCAAGGCGCCACTGAATGCCATCAGCCTTCGCGAGGTTCGTTGCAAGATCCAGCAGTGCCACGCAAGTTGCCAGGTCCTCGGCGTTGCCTTCCGCGGCATAACGGCGTGCGAGTCGTTGCAGGATGTCTTTGCGTACCAGCGGCGACTGCCAAACACGGGCATCGGAAAATATCTCCACAACGTCCGAACGATTAGGTATCGCGTAGCGCTCCAGCGCCCACCACAGAAGCAAAGGGATGTGGGGATCGCTGGCGTCATCGCGCAGTAGTAATTCGTGTAGCACCGGTAGCCCGTCTCTGGCGGGCAAGCGTCGGAGGGAACATGACAGTTGAGCGCGCACTTGCGCATCAGGATCTGTCTGCGCGGTGTTTTGAAGGGTGGCGCTCAATTTCGACGAAACGCTCTTTTGTTCCCCAAGGACGCGCACGCACCATTTGCGGATGGTTGCGTTGGTGTGTTGAAGAGCTTTCAAAGCGGTCTTGTCGTCGAAACCACCGCTGACATAGAGAGCCCAGAAGGATTGCACCTGAAGGAGTTGGTTCCCTGGCGAGAATGTTTCCTTGCGCAGGCGCGGGATGATTTTCTTGTCGCGACGTTCTGCCAGGAGACGCCGGGCTTCGCGCGCAAACCAATCGTTCGTGTGCGACAGTAAATCGACGAGGGCGTTGCTCGAGAGTTTTGGTAAATCGAGCGGTTGCTTCTTTCCGCCAGCGATCGCCGCTTTCTTTTCAATTTTGTAGATACGCCCATTACTTCGGTCCCATGTATCAAGGGGATCGACGTGCGTTGCCCGTTTATCGCACCAATCAGCAATGTAAACAGCGCCGTCCGGCCCGACCGTGCAATCAACCGGGCGGAAGAGTTCATCTTCTGTTTTTAACAACGTGCCGCCGAAGCTTGCGGTGAACGTCGAGCTCTGTGGCTGAAGATTGGCCCAATAAACGGCGTGGTCGAGTGTGTTGGCAAAAATGTATTTGCCCTCCAATTCATTTCCGAAAGCGCCGCCGTGATAAACAATGCCACCGATGGAAATGTGCAACCCTTGGTAGCCGGAGAAAGGAACATGATCGAAGTAGCCGTAGGCATGCGGATTATGGAGCGCGCCATGTTTGCCAAAGTTTTTGATGTAGTAGGCACCTTGCCGCATGTGAAGCATCTTCTCGTAGAAATTGGTTCCGGCAAAAATTTCACCGTCGCCATCGAAGTCGAGCCCCCACGTGTTGCCACCGCCTTCGGCGAACAATTCGAACGCATGCGTCACGGGATGATATCGCCAGATGCCCTGCTGAAATTCTATCCCGCGGACATTTGCGGTGACGGTGCTGCCTTGCGCGCCATAGAGCCAGCCGTCTGGGCCCCACGTGAGGGAGTTCGCGAAAGCATGGGCGTCCTCCATTCCAAAACCCGTGAGCAGCACGACTGGATCGACGTCAGGAATGTCGTCGCGATTTTTATCAGGATAAAACAACAGGTAAGGCGATTGCAGGACAAACACGCCACCATGACCAAGCGCCATGCCGGTGCACAGGTTTAAGCCGTTCACAAAGTCTTTAAATTTGTCCATATGGCCATTGCCGTCCGTATCCTCGCAGATGGTTATTTTGTCGACCCCTTTGGGCCCGCGTGGCGGCGGTTCGGGAATGCGGTCGTAAGTCGTCCGAAGAAATTGATCGACCTTTACCGGCTTGAGCCCGGCGGGCGTTGGATATTGCAAATATTGAATGACCCACATCCGGCCCCGGTCGTCGAAAGTGACGGATAACGGTTGGCGGATCTCAGGTTCGCTCGCGACGATCGTGGCAACAAATCCGTCCGTGACTTTCATCTTCTGTAATGACTCCGATGGCGACGCCCCAGTCGCACGCGGGGTGAGCGCGCAGAAGAGAAGCATTGTCAGGTGGAGCAGCCAGTGTTTCACAGTAAAGTTTTCCCAGACAATGCATCCGATGACAAGCCAGCGTAGCGAAGCAATTCTCTCGCTCGCCGTTTGACCTTTGATTAGTTTCAGGCGAATGAAATCCACCTGGACGGCACTGGCACTGGTTTTCTCATGCTGTATTGGCCTTGCGGAAGAAAGCGGCCTTCCAGGGACAAAGCCGTTGGAGACGAAAGGGGATCTATCGGTACAGATGGTTTCCGGCATTAGCAAATTCCTCGATGCTGAGACCGCGCGCTCAATCGAAGCACGAAAGAAGCATTGGCATTACGATTTTACCTCCAAAACAAATTACGAAGCTTCGGTGGACGGAAACCGGGATCGTTTCCGCAAAATCATTGGTGCCGTCGATGCGCGATTCGCCGTGCGAGAACTGGAATTTATCAGCGGCTCAAAAACATCCGCGACAGTTGCCGAAACAAAAGACTTCACGATCTTCGCGGTGCGCTGGCCGGTGTTTGAGAATGTTGATGGCGAAGGTTTGTGGATAAAGCCCAAAAGGCCGCCCGTGGCGCAAGTGGTTGCAATTCCTGACGCAGATCAAACGCCGGAAATGTTAATGGGGCTTGCCCCCGGAATCAAAGACGAGGCGCAGTTCGCACGGCGACTCGCTGAGAACGGTTGTGAGGTTTTAATTCCGACATTAGTTAGCCGATCTGACACGTGGTCCGGAAACCCGAAGATTAATCGTTTCACAAATCAACCGCATCGCGAATGGATTTATCGGCAGGCCTACGAGATGGGCCGACACATTATTGGTTACGAAGTTCAGAAAGTTTTGGCGGCAGTGGATTTCTTTCGGTCCGAACCCGGGACCATAAAAGGCAGCATTGGAGTGGCTGGCTATGGTGAAGGTGGTTTACTGGCGTTGTATGCTGCGGCGCTGGACAAGCGGATCGATGGTGTGTTGGTGAGCGGCTATTTCGGTTCACGCCAGCGCGTTTGGGAGGAACCGATTTATCGTAACGTCTTTGGATTACTCGAGGAATTCGGAGACGCAGAAATCGCCAGTCTCACTACGCCACGCCGCTTGGTGGTGGAATATAGTCTTGCTCCTTCGATTAGTGGGCCACCTCCGCCGCACGACGGACGCGCTGGCGCAGCTCCGGGAAAAATCGCGACGTCGGATTTTGAAGCTGTCTCGAATGAAGTCAATCGGTTGAAGGTTTTGTTGCAAGCGGGCAATGGGTTCACGAGTGGTGTGAGATTAATCGACGACGAAGGGACGGCCATTGGAT
>JAQGOU010000362.1 GCA_028293445.1 Verrucomicrobiales bacterium
GTGGTTGCCGTGCTGAGAATCAAGGTCGTCGTCAGGAGTAGTGTTTTAGTTTTCATATAAGTTGAAATCTGTTTCATCTGCGCGACATAAACCTAGCCGATCCAACCTTAAGAAGGGATGAAGACACGGAGTTGCCTTTAAAGAATAACAATCGGAAGAGCCAAAAACGAACTTTGAAGTCTCGAAGTGATCCACCGAGGCGTGCGGTCATGGACGACCGCACGCCGGTGGTGAAGAATTTAAAACAGATCCCTTACTCGATCGCGAGGAGTTCCACTTCAAAGACCAATGTGCTATTGGCCGGGATCTTTGGGCTTGGGCTGTTCGGGCCGTAAGCCAATGCAGGCGGAATGGTAAACTTAAATTTGTCGCCCACTTTCATAAGTTGCACGCCTTCGGTCCAGCCAGGGATGACGCCGTTCAATGGAAAGCTGATCGGTTGACCGCGTTCCACGGAACTATCGAAAACCGTGCCATCAAGCAACGTGCCATGATAATGCACCTTCACAGTATCGGTAGCCTTCGGCGAAACCGTGCCGGTGCCGTGCTTCAACACTTCATACTTGAGCCCGCTGGCTGTTGTGATCACGCCACTCTTTTCTGCGCCGCCGGCCGCCGGTGGCGTAGCTGCATTGGTGGTCGGAGATTTGGATTCCGTCGTAGTTTGAGTTCCTTTGTCGCAGCCCAAGAGGCAAAGAGCTGCTGCCATTGTTACAGAGAGTCGTAGTGTCATATAGATTTTTGGCCACGATTAATTGCGGCGCACGGCTAACTTGCGCAATTCAGCATCTGCGGTCAAGTCACCTGACATCAGGGTTTTACCGGTTGTCGGTCAATAACAGAAGTTCCCGTCCGAAGGTATTCGGACGGGAACATTCGTTGACGTATAACTCGAAAAGCTAGACTCACTGCTGATCTTGTTGCGGTTGTTGTTGATCTTGTTGTTGCTGATCTTTGGATTCAGATTGGCCCTGTGGCTGGCTACTCGATGACGATCTCGGTTGAGCGCCCGCGCCTTCATTGATTTCGTAGAAGTTGCCGTGCAGAACAACTCCGCTTGCGGCACCGCTTTGATCCACCTGGACATCTTCCTTACGAATCTGCTCGCTGATGGTGTTTCGTTCGGTTTGAGCATTGCGACGCGCGACAACATTGCCTTTCACGATCGTTTGCTTTTGGATGACGGGCTCTTCCCGTTGGAGCCGGATCGTGAAGGTCTTCTCTTGAAACGGAGAGCCTGAAGCAGAACTAGAGCTAGCCGCTGTCTTCGCTGAACTTCGCTGCGTGTCTCCCTGGATATGATCGATCACGATGGTTTCGCGACGGAGTTCAACCGGTTGATTGACCGTCTCGGTGGTGATGACTTTCCTTAAGACAACCTCGCCGGCGTCCACCGTGCGTTTACCGACGTTGACGGTTTCCTCATAGAGAGGAATCGACACCTCGCTTTGCGAAGCATCGAAGTTTTGCGACTGCGATTGTGTTTGCGATTGTCCGCTTTGATACTGTTGCGAACTCGAACTGGAAGAAGCTCCCGCTGAATAATACGAGCCCTGCATTTGTCCGGATTTGCCACGCTTCCATTCGCTTTGCGACGAAGCGGAGGCGCCGCTGGGTTCTGACATTTGTGAGCCTGAGTAACTTGTGTCCTTCTTGTGCATGCTGGAACAGGCGGTGAAAATGACTCCTGACGAGAGCACAACTGCCGATGTGAATAATTTGGTATGTAATTTGATGTTCATGAAACCTCCTTTGGTTAACCGAGATTTTTTAAGTTCATCCACATTCGCGTGATGACAATCAGGGGGGGTGCGTAACGCCCTGTCAGGGCCATTCCTGCTTCGCTGCGGCGGCGTCAAAATCCGTTTGTATTTCGAAAGGCCGGTCGTACTTTTTTGCCAAGGAGGCTATATGTCAATCATTGGAGTATTACTGACAGGTTTAGTTGTGGGAGCGATTGCCAAGCTTTTGATGCCGGGGAAGGATCCGGGTGGATTTATCATCACCATGATCCTCGGCGTGCTCGGCGCATTTGTGGCGCACTGGATTGGAACAGCCATGGGTTGGTATCGCAGCGGTGAACCCGCCGGTTTCATCGCGTCCATTGGCGGGGCAGTTCTTCTACTCCTCCTGTATCGACTGTTGGTGCGAGGTCGCAGAACCCGGACCTGAACAGTTCGCAGATCAAGGGCGAGCGCCGGAAAATAATTTGCTGGCGCTTCGCTCTTGATCGGAGGACCTTGCTCGTAAGATGACCAAACGGTTATGAGCACTTCCGTTCCTCCCCAAATCCACGCTCTCACACGGCGTAGAATGGCTGCGGCAATCGCCATCGCTGTGGTGGCTGATGTGATCCAATTCTCCGCAGGTCCTTTGGGTTGGTTTTTCTTCGACGCAGGTGTCGATATTGTCGTCATGTTGATCATGTTTCGCCTGATCGGTTTTCATTGGCTACTTCTGCCGACGTTTGCTTTGGAATTTATCCCCGGAGTTGGGATGCTTCCGACGTGGACGGGATGTGTGTTGTTGGTGGTGCGCCTGCGGAACAAACAACAGCGAGAACTCAAGAATGGCGCTCTCCCAGTCGAGGTTGCCGGGCGGTAATATTCTTTATGCTCACGGTGGCTGGCTACTACAGAGGGCAAAAGCTTCGTTCCCCATTAAATTCAGGAAAAGAGGAACCAAAACGCCGACATTTCTGAAAACATTCCGAAAAAAGGAAGCAAAACGCCAGGTGAGACGTAAATGGGAAGAAAATGGCAATGCCAAAGCCGATGGTTCCGTAAATGATCAAAAAAGAGGAATCCCAACGGGCATATTTCCAGAAATCTTCGGAAAAACGTTGGTCAAAAAAGGATATTCCTGTCCAAGCGACCTCCGGACAAAGGAAGAGGACGCCAGTTCCAGAACGGGAACAAAAAGACAAAGGCGGGAGACGTCAGTTACGGAACTGACGGAAAAAGACGAACGCTGGGGGGAGATATTCCGGAATATTTCCATTTGGCGAACGCCGAAGGAGCCTTGAGACGGAATTCCCGGAATATTCCTTCCGCAAACGGACGCAAATATGGAACTGACGCCTCCGGACAAAGGACAATGACCCCAGTGACGCACCACGGGAAAAAAGAGGAACGAAAAACGGACCTGTTTTCGGAAGAAGGGATTTGTTTGCAGCAGGTTACGTCAAAATGGATGCAAAACACCCCAACTAAATAGCAAACCAAGGGCCAAGCCGGAGATTGGCTCCGGCAAGCGGGAATGAAATCTCGCGCCGGCCGGAAGCCATGGTCCAAGGTTGCTTGGTCGCTGTTCCGACGTCAATGGCGGGACAATGTCTATGATGACGACACAGGGACCCAGAGTTTTAGATTCAATTTATCGGGAGCCAAAGCGACGACCGCCACCGCCGTAGGAGGATGATCGATCTTGCCGGCGTGGTCCGCCACCACCACCGCCCCCTCCGCCTTGGCGTGAACCGCCACGAGGACCGGATTGAGATTGGGAGGACTGACGACGTTGACCTTGTTGCTGACGTGGACGATCGGGCGGTTCCGCCGGACCGACGGCGGCATAGTTGAATCCTTCAGCTTTTTTCCGAACGATACCACGACCGATGAAACGTTCCAGGGAACGCAACTCGCCTTGATCTTCGGGCGTCACAAAACTAATCGCATCTCCCACCGCGTGCGCCCGACCGGTTCGGCCGATGCGATGCACGTAATCTTCGGGGTGCATGGGAAAATCATAATTAACAACATGCGAAATACCATCGACGTCGATGCCGCGCGCGGCGATGTCAGTCGCCACCAGGACACGAACGGCACCGGATTTAAAATCTTTCAAGGCGCGCAGACGTTGATTCTGGGAACGATTGGAATGCAGCGTCGCCGTCGCGATCCCTTTGCTTTCGAGATTGCGCGCGATGCGATCGGCGCTGTGCTTCATACGCGAGAAGACGAGCACCATGTTCATGCTCGGGTCGGCCAACAAATGAATGAGCAACGCGGGCTTGAGCGCTTTCGGCACTTCATAGACGAGCTGCGTGACGGTTTCCGCAGGGTTGGCGCGGCGACCAATCTGCACAATTTTTGGCGAGCGTTGAAACTCATGCGTGAGCGATTCGATTTCACGCGAAAGAGTTGCAGAAAACAGCAGCGTCTGACGTTTCTGCGGCAGCGATTTGATGATCTGGCGGATGGAAGGGAGGAAACCCATGTCCAGCATACGATCCGCTTCATCGAGCACGAGGTATTGCAGCGCGGAGAAATCAGCGCAACGACGTCCCATTAAATCGAGGAGCCGCCCCGGACAGGCAATAATAATATTCGTGCCGTTGCGGAGGGCTTGAATCTGAGGGTTTTCGCCGACGCCGCCAAAGATGGTCGCAACCCGCAACGGTAAATGGCGTCCATAAGCGCGGACATTCTCATCGATTTGCACGGCGAGTTCACGAGTGGGAGCAAGGATCAGGGCGCGCGTGCCGCGAACACCCGCGGTGCCAAGCACGGGCGCAAGCTTCGTCAGCATCGGCAACGTAAAGGCCGCCGTTTTTCCAGTGCCGGTTTGGGCGATCCCGATTAAATCATGGCCATGAAGAATCTGGGGAATAGCTGCGGTTTGGATGGGGGTGGGTTCTGTATAACCAGCTTCCTGGACCGCCTGTAAAATTTTTGGATCGAGACCGAGTTCGCGAAAAGACATCGTGAGAGTGTGGAGTAAGAGTCGACAATAGCACGTCAATTCAAGTGTCAGTTTGTTCTCCCATCGTGCGCGGAGTAGTCGGTTTCTGCTGTGGATGTGGGCTATCTCTGCTCATGAATGTGCGTGTCTGTCATTTACAAGTTTACGGGAACAACGCATTCTTCCGCCGACCGCGGAGAAACAAACATGCTGCGGGCAGTCAACTTAAAATAAGAAAGATAAAAAATTATGGGAGACAAGAGTCCTAAAGCAAACCAGAAGTCGAACTCACAAAAAAGCGCTAAGAACGCCAGCGACAGTCAGAAAAAACAACAGGCTACCGCTGCCAAGCAAGCTCCGAAGAAGAAGTAATTCAGACAGGTTGGTTCCGAGTGCCGGCGGTTATTTACCCCGGCACCGGAGCTCCTGTATTTAGTTTGGGCCGGCCTGGGCGAGGCCACTTATCGCTTCAAGAATTTCCACCCGCACTTGGTCCGCAACGCTTCGGTCTTTCGCTGCTCCCCAATAGAT
>JAQGOU010000384.1 GCA_028293445.1 Verrucomicrobiales bacterium
ACGGCAGAACATGTGGGATGCTCGGTGCCTGGAATTTTATCCCATCGCCAATCGAAACTGGAATGCCTCCCAAGATTATCATCCGTTTGAATCACGGTTCGTTAAAGCGGCGAAAGAGGCTGGCTTCGGTAAGACTTCGGAAGCACTGGCAGGAGCAATGTTTGAGATGGCGGATAATATAATTCAGCATAGCTCGGAATCGTCCCAATCGATTTCGCCGGGCCTCCTTGGGTATCATGTAGTCGAAGGCAAAGCCTGCTTCGTAATTTCTGATGGCGGCCAAGGAGCATTGGCATCACTGCAAAGGAATCCGCGCTGGATCGCTTTGAAAAATTCCAAAGACGCATTGCTCGCGATTATCGAAAACCACGCGAGTTCCAGACAGCATGGTGGCGAAGGCGAAGGATTCAAGGAGGTCTTCCGATCCATTGCAAACCTCAACGGAGTGGTAGAACTCCGCAGCTTTGATGGAAACGTGAAGATTACCGGAAGCCCAAATGGCAGATGCGCGGAAGTTCGTTTCATTGGCCGATTGCCTGGCTTTCAAGTTCGAGTTTCTTGTGCCCTAACAGCGGAGAACAGTGAACACATCTTTCCTATTGACTATCTCACCTGAGTTAGTGAGATTGGTGCCCGTGCAGATTAATGTCAAAGAACATTTGGGTGACCGCCCCGCACTTGGCGGCACCGCTGGTGAAGATGTAATGCTATCGCTTTATCAAAGTGTCGCTAATTCCAAACTACCGTATGGTTCTTTGATCGTCTTAAATTTTGACGGGATCGAGCACGTGAACGGAAGCTTTATTAAGGCGACGGCACTTTGGGTATTTATTTCGGGTCAGTTATCCACTCACAAACACGCTGACGAGTTCTCCCCGAAGGCAGAATCTGATCCTCGGCCTTACGATATTTTTCCATGCGTTATTGGCCTTTCACCGGAGGTGCAAAAGGAATTTCAGGAGTTTTTAAAGCCCAGACGAGTTCCTGTTCTCTTCGGGAAAAAGTTAACCGGTAATGTTTTAGAGGAAAGCATCGTGTTGGGCGGTCTCGATCCGATGCTACGTAACACATTAACGACAATTACTCAGAATCCCGGCGCGACGGCTCCGGAGCTTCATCGGACATTTTCAAATCAAGATGTCACTGTTACCGCTTGGAATAATCGTTTGAATGACCTCCACGCCTTAAGGCTGGTTCAGCGAGTGCGAGTCGGTCGAGTCTGGAAATATCAATCTTTAACAGGAAAAATTATATGGGAATAGACTTTATTATTACCAAAGAACGCAAATTCACCACCCAACGCGACGCGGCGTTTGAAGAACAATTGGCGGCGCAAAATCTTCTCTCACTATTACCGGATGCAAAAGTTTTCGCCAGTCGCTGCCGACTGATCGGCGATCAAATGCCGACCGTGGGGGACACCGTTCTTCTATACAAGACGGAAGATGCAATTAAAGTTTTGCTCCTCAACCGGCATATCGCAAATGTGATGACCTCCGACGCTGGTGAGCTTATCAACCTCATGGTTGCATCCAACGCTGATATTATCAGTGCCCAAATTTCCGAAGTCCGGGAGTTAACCAAAATATGCATTGTCCGAATACGCAATCGAACATAAGAAAGCGATTCGGGCATTTTTCCTCCAATGCCTGAAAAAATTATATACGAAAACTGTGAAACCTGCGCGTTGCGCCCAGGTATCTGCCATGGCGTTTCAGAAGGTTTCGGATTAGGCGGCTGCGCGGCCTTCGATCATCGGCTATGTCAAGAGTGGGGGTGGACGTGTGCTTGTAATCCGAAGCTGTTAGAGGAACGGATTTCTGAAGTAAAAACTTTTAATCCGCAATTGTTCCGTAAGCTCCCTTACGACTCTACCCACCTGCCACACTACATACCCACTGTATATCACCGCTACGGCCGACAATTTTCGCTCAATTTAGAATATGTGGCGTTTCCGCTTCACGAACTGTTTGACATAACTTCGGAGGGTTTCATTCCCAGGGCGACAAATGCGAAGGAACTTCGCCATCTCCTCGGAGTTCTGGAGACCACCAAAATCATCATCACTGGTCCAGGACCTGATGAATCAATTGAATATTTTTGGCGAGATCATCAAAAATTTAAGCTCCTTGAATTGCTTGCAGAACTGAAAGTCGAGGCGTTTACTATTGCCAACTACTCGTTTCCGCTTAATTGTCCTCCTTTGCATTATCGGTTCAATCGGGCTCGAATTTTCCGGCTTGCGGAAAGAGCAGCCGAGGCGGGGGTTAACCCAGTTCTTCATTTAAATGCTTCCCATGAAAACGACTGGAAGGATTTGGAAGAATTGCTTAGACAACATCCGGAGATCACCGCAGTTTGTCTGGAATTCCAAACTGGGTATACCGAACAATCGCGTGCATTTGGTGCGATCGCACGGCTCGTTGAATTGCAAAAGAATATTGGACGAAACCTTCACCCCATCATAATTGGCGGATCTCGTCATGCTGTTGAATTTGGTAAACACTTTGAGAAGTGCACGCTGATCGATGCGCAGCCATTTCTCCAGACCTACTACAGAAAGCTGTGTCGTATAGATGCCGAAGGTAGAATCACTTGGCATTTCAAAAGGACTCCAAAGGGTGAGTTTCTTGACTATAGGTTTTACGGAAATATCATCACATACAGCAACCGCCTCAAACAACGGTTAAACGGCATTGAGCCGGTGGTGCAGATCAATTGGAAATCGCAGTCTGCCGCTCGTAAACGTTCCAAAGCGACACGGCGCCAAAAACTGATGCGAACCGCGCCCTTGTTTTCTCAGTCGATCCAGCAAGATTCATCAATAACCTCAAACGAATCCCGAATTCCCCAACGATATACGCCGCGGTTTCCGTATCGGAAACGCGGCAACACAATTTCTCGCCACACGGATATTGGAAGCCAACCACCCCAGTTAATATCGTAAAACGAATTGTGCCACACTCCAACCCAGTGGGTCATCCCTAACGAAAAGAGGGGATGAAGGGGGCGGTCGTCCACGCGAAACTGCAATAGAGCAACTCCGAAGGCTGGCGGGTTTTCTCGACACTCCCGGAATTCTACACCGAGCGACTTCAGGGCCTTCCGCATGTCACCCTTAGTAGTCCAGTCCCGTTGTGGAAAATGAGGAAAAAAACGCATCGCCTGCAACACCGGCAAGCGGCAAATCGCTGCAAAAGATGCGGGACCACAATTCGCCTTTAGTTGTCGATTGGCTTCGCATACATCTGAGGGACTGTAACAGCCTGCACGCGAATCGAATGAACCCATGTTCAACATCTTAACGTCAATGCCGTTTGAAAACGTCTCTGAGATGTGGATTAGCTCACGCATTTTTAAAGCCCGGATGATATACCATGCGTCAACCCCAAGAATCTCCAACAGTAATTGGGAACGTCTGGCTGGTGAATCTCACCGATGATAACGGAGATCATCCAATGTGGATTCATGTCGTTGTGATACAATTGCCGGGACGGCGACCTCTTCACGGGGGCATGGTTTTCTGATCCGTACGCGGGTTTGTTGCAGATCGCATCACAAACAGCTGGGTGTATCCGTCGACCCAATTGTTTGTGTCATGACACTCCCTAAAATCGACCTGTTATGAATAAGCTTGATGGTATCATCGCCTTTTACGATTGAACGCAAAAGGCGGCGTGTACAACATACCCGCCGTGAACTACATCGAAGCGAAATATCAGCTCGATCGCTCAGCGACGCTTCGACTCCTCAAGGCTGACAGTGCCGCCCTCTGCATTCCGTTCCTCCGCGACGTTTTCCGAGTAGACCGGGCGATTCACCGTTCCCAACCAGAAATGGTTGCGCGACTGACGACTGTACTGGACGAGATAAATGGACCTACCGAACCGAAGAAGTTTCCGCGCAACGCCAAAGATTACTTGGATAAATGGCTCGCAGACGGAGCGCTTGTGACGCGCTATGGGGAAGACGACGATGTGGTCTACGAACTGACCCCAGCCGCCGACGAGGCAATACTATTTTTCCAACAGCTAAGCGAGCGAGGGCCCGGGACGCGCGGCACCGAGTCCAAACTCAGGACTATCATGCAGAGTTTGGAGCGCATCAAACAGGGCGCGGCTCCCGATCGCGCAGCGCGGCTAGAGGATATCCGCCAGCGAATTGCTGCGTTGGAGGAGGAAAGGCTGCGGTTACTTTTGACGGACACCATTCAGCCGGACTCGCCGGAGAAATTGCTCGAAGAGTTTCAATTTGCGGTCGAGATGGCGCATGGGCTCCTCGCCGACTTTACGCGGATCAGGCAGCGTTTCTTGGAAGTAGCCCAAGAGCTCGCAGAACGCTACGCCTCGGCGGACATTTCACGAGGCGCGTTACTTGAGCGGGCTCTCATTGCCCACAACGAACTTCGAACCGGACCTCTCGGGCAGAGCTTCTTTGGTTTCCGCGAATACCTCGCGGCCGATGAGACTCAATCGAAGCTTTCGAGTCTAATTGAACAACTGGAACAGGTCCCCGCATTAAGCGTGGAAATGTCTCGCGACCGATTCCTTTCGCGCGTTCCGCACAGCCTTATCGCTGAGGCGCAAGCTGTTGTGCAGCAGACCCGGCACCTCTCTAGCGATCTTCGTCGGATGCTCGATGCAACCGCAATTACGTCCCGCCGGGAGGTGCATGAACTTTTGAACGATACGAAAGCCTTGCTCTACAGTCTCTGCGATACGCCACCAGCGGCCCCGTTGTGGGAAGCTGCTCTCCCTTATGCCAACATAGAGAAGACCGAGACGACGCTCCGTTTGCCTTGGAAATCGCCGGATGTAATAGTTCCCTTGGGTGAGTCACAAGCTCACACCAATGCAGCATCTCCAGACGTTCTCAAAATTTTTGCGGATCTATCCTTTATTGATATGGCCCGCCTCAACGAACAGCTGCAGGAACGGTTCCGGCTCAAAGACTATGGCTTTCGGCTAGCCGAGATGCTCAAATGGTATCCTCCGCGTAGCGGGGAATGGCTGCTGGATGTAATTGGCTATCTCGAACTTGCGCGCCGTCCGCAATCGATGTTTGTACTACAAGATCGACCCGAAGATTATTGGGAATATCAACCCTCAGACTCCGTAAGGACATACCGGCTGCCACAGGTCTATTTTTACAAATGAGCTCCCATTCCGACCCTTCCATTGACACACCTTTCGACTTTGAGACGTTCTGTCAGAATCCAGTCGTCCGCGAAGCGGCACCGCTCAAAATTGCGCTACTTCGCGGGCCCATTTATCATGACGACCCGGTATGGGAGGTGCTGCTAAAATATCGTTCTGATGTGATTCGCTTCTTCGCCGAAGTAGGGACCCGACTGGTTTTAGACACGACTGACGGCTTCGCATATCTCGACCAGGCCGAGGAAGGCGAACCGGGGTCAGAGTGGCCGAAGTTGCTGCACCGGGATCGTTTCAGCTACGACGTGACATGTGTACTAGTTGTCCTCCGCGAATGGTTGCTTAGCCAGGAAACTAAGACGCGAGAGGACCGCGCACCTCTCCGACTCGACGATCTCCTCGCACAATTGCGCCCATTCTCTCGGAAAAAAGACGCGAACGTGGAAAAGGAAGAGCGGCGCTGGCGTGAGGCTATAAATAAGGTCCTTACCCTCGGATTCTTGAAGCGGTGGAAAGGTGAAGAGGCCTTCGTCGTCCGTCCGATCCTGCGGACTCGACTTGCGGTCGACCACCTGAAGACGCTGCGGGAAACACTCGAGAAGCACACTACTCTGCGAGACCAAGTCCTGGAGGAGGCATCGTGAAATCTGGATATCGCCTGCATCGCCTCGAATTACGAAACTGGGGAACATTCCACGGCGATAAGCACTACGTCGTCAACCTGGGTGGTGATAGCACTTGTTTCACTGGCTTAAACCAGAGCGGGAAGAGCACGGCAATGGATGCGATTCTGACTCTTCTCGTGCCGCACGAATTTCGGCATTACAACGTTGCTGCCACGATGAACGAGGCCAAGCGCGAACGAAGCATTCGTACCTACATCATGGGCGCCTATTCGAAAGGCCAATCCGCAGAAACACATTCTGGTCGCACCCTCGTTTTACGGGAGAAACCGGGAACGCTCTCCATTCTTCTAGGCGTTTTCAAAGACGAGACGTTCGAAAGGAGCTTGACGGTCGCGCAAATTCATTGGGTCACCGCGTCAGGTGAACATCAGGGCCGGTATTTAGTCAGGGAAGGAAACCTCGATATTTCGGATCTCGGGATCGCAAACGTCGACGTACATGGATTTGCCAATCATTTTGCAAAGAACGGTTGGGGTTATGAATCCAGTCCAGCACCCTATTACGGACGAATTCAAGGCATCCTGCGCATCCCGTCCCCAGACGCTCTTCGTCTTTTTTGTCGCGCAGTCTCTCTAAAAGATGTCCAAGACGTCACTTCGTTTGTTCGCACACTAATGCTGGAGCCACAGAACCCCGCTGCATTCTTGGACGGGCTAGTCAAGCATTTCACGGACCTCGATCACATCCACACGGAACTGCAAGCCACGAAAGCGGAAATCATCTGGTTGGAGCCGGTCGAACAAACCTATCTCAAATACCAAGAGGCGTCAGACGAGTTCGAAAAGTTGTCCTTTATTCGGAGAACGCTCCAAATCGTCCTCGATCGCGAAGCCGGAGCCTTGCTCGATGGAGAGATCGAGGCGCTCACCCAGCGGCAGAAAGGACACGATGAGGAGGCCGTGCGATTATTGGGAGTACTTGCCGAAATCGAAAAAAGAATCGTCGACATCAATGTTTCCCTGCGAACGAATGATACATTCGCCACAGTGCAGAGCATGAAGGAGGAGCAGACTCGACTCACGGGAGAACTGGGGACGGCTCGGGGCACCCTAGCCAATTTAA
>JAQGOU010000403.1 GCA_028293445.1 Verrucomicrobiales bacterium
CCTTATACGCGTAAAAGGCAAAAAAACGGTACACTAAAAACGCCTTTTACGCGAAAAGTGCGTTGCGCCGTCGGCCGAAACTGCCTTTTACGCGTAAAAGGCTCTTCGGCGGTCCCGGAAAAACACCTTTTACGCGTATAAGGCGAAATTCCGGTCCGGGAAAACTGCCTTATACGGAAAAAAGGAGAAAAACCTCGGGAGAATGTTCCTTATACGCGTAAAAGGTCTTTTTGACAGAGCAAAAATTTGCCTTATACGCGTATTGACCAACTTCCCGGAACAATTTTTCCTCGAATATGCGTAAAAGGCAGTTTTCGGACGCCCAAAAAACGCCTTATACGCGTAAAAGGACGTTTTCCGGTCCCCAAAATTTGCCTTATACGGGTAAAAGGCAGTTTTCCCATGACGATTTTTCGCCTTATATGCGTAAAACCCAATTTCCTCGCACAAGTTTTCCATGAATATTCGTAAAGGGTCTTTTTAGGACGCCGGAAAAACGCCTTATACCGATAAAAGGTCTCCGCGATGGGACCGAAAAACCGGCCTTATGCGTAAAGAGCAATCATGGGGATTATCAAATATCACTTTCAAGCGACTGCCTCCACTTTGTAAAGATTAGCGCCTGACTGAAGCAGCGGGAGAGCGCGGATTATACAAAGCTCCTTGAACGCCTTCTTCGACAGAGCCGATGACTCCACCTCGATCTTCAATCTCCCAACTCTTCACCATCAACTCGCGCAACGCAGTGCGGAGACCGTCGAGAGAAAACCTTTGCGCCCATTGTGCAGCGCGCTTCGACATCTTCGCAGCTTCCAAGGGATGATCCGCAATGTGCTGCAATGCGTTTTGAAGCGCCTCAAGGTTCCGCGGCGGAACAACCATCCCACGCCCTTCCTCTAAAATCTTCGGCATGATTCCCCGATCGCTTCCAATACAAACACAACCAAATGCCATCGCTTCGGTAATCGCTTTCCCCCACCCTTCGCTCTCAGCAGCGAGCACCAGGACATTGGCAGATCCATAACAGGAGAGAACCTCCTCGAACCGTAAGCCCCCGAGAAATTTTGTCTGTTCCCGAATCCCAAGGCTGGTTGCCAGTTTTTCCAGAGCAGCTCTTTCGGGTCCTTCGCCCACCACGACACATTCCAATTTTCTGCCGGGAAGCTTTAGGGTAGAGAATGCCTGGAGAAGAACATCCACGTTTCTTGCTGCGGATAACCGGCCGACGAAGAGGAGACGAAAACACTTCGGATCGCGAGGTTTAGCAGCTGCGATTTTAGCACCTGCAATCTGTTCGTCCGTAAGCATGGAAGTGAAGAACGGAATTACTTTTGACGGCTCCTCTGAGCTGCCACTGTAAACGGTTACCGGTCCCTTCCACCAGATCGAGCGCAGAATAGCCCGTTGTAATCGCCATGCCAGTGGTTCACCGGGAAACGGCGACCATTGCCCGGCATACTTCGCGATGAGATAGCGGCTGAACATCGGCCCCATGATGACGCCAAGGAGTCCGAGGTCGCACGGACACCGCACATGCACGGCATCTGCTTTGCGTAGATAGGTGGCAAGTTCCCAGACTATCCTGGGAAGCGCGACTAACTGAGATAGCTTTGCCCGGAAACCATTTCCTCCCGCTTCCGAGACAGGTAACACCCGGACATTATCCCTCGCAAACGAGCTGCAATCTCCGGGTGGCGCTTCATCCAGTAAGGTTCCGGCGACAGAAACTTCTTCGAACAAATCAGCCCAGATATCGATCTCCCGGGCATAGGGCGTGTAAGCGTAAACTTCACCTCGATAGCGGTAATGAGGCACGCGCGCAATGATCAGCAACTTTTTTGGAAAGCTCATGGAACGTTTGTTTCTTCGGACAGGAATGAATTATCGAGAATATCAGGATGCTTCACACGGGACGCTCTTTGTTGACGCAGCTGAAGTGACGGCAGGCTCTCTTAAGTCAATATAGTCTTCGGATCCTCTGTCACTGACAATAGTCGCTGGAATACCGAACACCGTGCAATGCCGCGGGACATCTCGATTGACAACAGAGTTCGCACCAATCACGACGTCATCGCCAACGAAAATCTTGCCGACGACGACGGCATTCACACCAAAGTAAACACGATCACCGATCACCGGCACCCCGCGTTGCATGCCGCGCCCAGAGACCCCGACGGTCACTCCATGGCTCATACAACAATTTGAACCTATGATAGCCGAGGCGTTGATCACCCTCGTTCCGCAATGCGGCAGATGAAGGCCCGGGCCAATCCGTGCCGTGCACGGCAAACTTATGCCTGTCGTGATCTCCACCACCTTATGCCAGGCAATCAACAACAGTCGAATCGGTCTTTTGATCAGCGGTGGAAGTGTACTGCGATAAATGGCTGCGTCGCATCGATACTGCAGCGACGCCCAGAGTCCCTGCTCCGTTAGAATTTGCTTCCATCCCGAGCCGCCATTGAGGCTGGCATAGCGCTTCACGTCTTCGCGAAAATCCGAAAGCCAGCTCATGAGTGGACCTGTTTCAGTTGCTTGCCCGTGCCGAGCAATCCCAGCCCAAGTAGGACTCCAGAGGTGATGTCATTTCCGGAAATGGTTATCACGGTGAGGACGTAGCCTAAGAAACAAGCGATCGGCAAAACGGCTTTATTGATTTGCAAATCCTTAACCAGTCGGACAAAGACGATCGCCATCCAGGCGAACAAAAGCAGCAATCCAATCACACCGGCCTCGACCATTACCTGCATGAAGAGAGAATGAAGCGCGACTTTTTTACCTGCGCCGTAAGTGATTCCAGGAATTTCTCGGGAATACCTGGCATATACTTCTGGTCCCATTCCCGGCCCGTACCCGTGGACAATGGTGCTCAATGAACTTTTGAATGCGTATTCGCTGACGATCCATTGATCGGATCGGCCACTTGTCTTTTTCCGCGTGGAACGAGTGTCGGAAAAAGTTCGATCCCAGCCTCGTTTCAACACAGGGCCGTACGGACTCAACAAAACAAGATTGATCGCAATTACCCCAAACAATGCAATGATGAGAATCTTTGCGCGTTGCTTCTTTCCGACTAACAGCAATATCACGAGGCCAGCGAAAGCAACCAACCAGGACATGCGAGATGTTGTCAGGGCCAGAAGAATGGTGGTCATGACAAACATCGACCACCGATAGATTGGCTTGTTTTCGAGATCCAGCCATTGCCCTCGATCTATCACCAGCATCAAAAAACCAAGCGCCAGTGGAAGGCCCAGTTGCGCTGGATTTCCCAAACTTCGTCCGTCGGCTTCCATGATTCCCAGGCGGTCAGAACTAACCCCCATTTGTGGAATCATGGCCATGCCCACCAGCCATGCGGAAAAGATCATCCCGATCAAGGCAGCTCCGAGCAGACGACGATTTCGTGACAACAGGAGAAGACAAAAAATGGAAAACGTGAACTCAAATAGGCGGAGGTTGCTGACGTAATCGTGCGTGCTGAGGAAACTCAGGGCATAATACGCACCGCTCCAAACCACTACGGCGATAAACAATTTAAAGCGCCGCATCGTTAACTGACAGGTCTGCGAAGAGACTAAAAAATAAAATCCGACCACCCCGAGATACGCTGCCAGGATCACATTGTAGAACGCATAGCTTCTCAGCAGGTTCATGAACGGAGCCGTGGAGATCAGAAAACAGAGCAGTTCATCACGATGCCCGACGAGTGCGGCTCTCAACAAAGAGAACGCGAACAAAAACCAGAAGCATTTTCCCGCCATCGCCGGGTGTCCCGTCGCCAGCAAACCTGCCGCCGGAAGGGTGCAGAATAACGACTGCAGCAGGAACCAGCGGACAGAAAACCGATAGACATGGGTATGCCCCCTCGGTGGAACCGGCAGGATTCGAGGCGTCTGGGATAAAGTGGCGGTCGGACTGTTCACGCGAAATGCTTTCGGTTAAAACATTGCTTCGGCTGGAATAAAACGTGGCTCTATGCGAACACTTCTTGTGGTAACTGCCCGATTTGATCCAACTTGAACGTGTATTCCCGGGCAACTGCTCGTTCGTGATGACACGGTGGCGCGACCAGGCATTCGAGCAATCCAAGTATCAGCCCGGACGCAAAAGCCAGATGATACGGACGCCACGGCCGGATCATAAAACAAAGGCCGTAGTAAGAAATCGCAAGGACATGATCCATCCAGAAGCGCAACCGATTTACGAACCCGGGTCGTGGTGAATATCGTTTCCAAATAAAGAAACGGTTTCGCGCGGCCATCCTTCCTCTCGGAAATCCTGCAGGCCTGCCGTTCGTCGCCTCCCTGTGCTCCACCAGCGCATCACCGCAAACGACTAATCTCCACCTCATGCGCAAGCGTAGAGACATTTCAAGATCTTCGCCCTGGGAGTAACCGTTAAAAAAGTCAGAGAACCGTTCTTTGGAAAACACTTCACTGCGATAAGCCGCCGCGCATCCCGGAAGCACATCTACCTCTTTGATCCCGCTGAATGGAGCCACCATATCCCACGTGCCCGACGTGCCGCAGTGATGATATTGGCCAGGCTTTCCGCGAGGGACAATACCGAGAGCAAAACGTAAACGCCAAAGCTTCGTAAACGGTTTATTTATCCCATTGGTCAGAAATCCGCGAATCGCTCCTACTTCGCCTTTCGTGTCTTCAGCAAAGACCTTTCGAATCGCGCTAAAATACTCTGGTGCTGGCACAGAATCGTCATCAAGAAAAAAAATGAACTCTCGCTCACAGGCATCAATACCGACGTTGCGCTGCAGCGTCAGTCCGGCCGGACTCTCCACATAGATAAGCCTGAAAGGCAGAAGGCGTCCCTTGGCCCACGCTTGAATCGCATTGTTCACAGTATCATCCGGAGAGCCGTCAATAACAAAGAACTCAGCCGGCACATTTGCGAATTCCACAACCGTATTCAGGAGCCGAAGCATTTCATGAGTCCGACGATACGTCGGCACAATCACGGCGCAATCCGGGAGCGTAGAGGGAAGCACCCCCGGCTTACTCCACCCCGTGAGCTCTTGCACCGATCTGGATCCTGTAGCTTGTGCGGTCATGAAGTATGAACGGGTCGCTGAATCGAACCGCTAAGGGCTCGTTCCACCCGGATCTTTTCAAACAGGTTGAGTAACACCGGCAGCCAGCGTCGGACGGAGTAATGCTGCTGACAACGTTCGCGGCCCGCCTGCCCCATGGCCGCCCGCAGCTCTGGATTTTTCAGCAGACAGGTCAATCCCTCGTGCCACTCATTGTCAGTTCGCGCTGCAAATCCGGTTATTTGATGCAGCAGCACATTTTGATTCACGCCGACCGGAGAGGCTACGGTGGGTAAACCGGCCGCCATGTACTGCAAAAGCTTCAAGGCGCATTTTCCCTTTTGGAAGGCATCATCGACCAAAGGCATAATGCCAATGTCGAATTTCGTGTGCAGGGAGGCTTCATCCTCGGCCTTCCACGGAACAAATTTCCAACGCAATGACGAAGTGGGAAGTTTTGGCTCGGTGTTCGTGATTACCACCAATTCGAAATCTGTCTGGCGTTGGAGCGCTTCCAGCATTGGCAAATGCGGGACGAGCGTCGTCCCGATGGATTGATCCGAGCCACTCCAACCAATACGCACCGGCCCCTTACGACCGGCGGGCATGCTGTAATCGCGCGAGCGACAACACTCAGTGTCGATCACGGTGGGAATAATCGTGACCCGATTGGTGAATTGCCGGGCATAATCAGCCAGATACTCATTCCCAGGGGTTACCCAAAAAGCATTCGCGCACATCCAGCGAACCAGTTTTTCTCTCCCCCCCACAAAGAGCGCATCATCAAAATCAAAAATGGCCTTGCGCATCAAAGGCAGAAACATTTTTTGGAATAACGCGCCTTCCGCGGCAAAATCACGATTGACGAATGCGACATCGTAACTGGCACTACTGATGAGATCGACAATCCGGTTTGCTTTCATGAGGACGCGCCCCGCGCGATAATGAAGCGCACGAGCGAGTCGAGAGCGCAAAGGACTACTCCATTGCCGGTCCGGTCGATTGGGACGATGCTCAACCTGCCATCCGTTTTTTTCCAAATAGGGAATGAATTGAATGAAACGAAAACGGCTGGCCGGATCGTAACCGCTCTGTGTAATTCCCAGGAGTTTAGGCATAAGGAAATGGATCAGTTAAAGAATGAACGCAACGGAACGATCTGTGACAACCGGCGGATTCCTTTTTTAAACTGCACACCGGGTTCCGCTTGCCGCTTCAAATCAATGTTCTCAGCCTTTAAACGCGCATTTTCGCTGGCGGCTCGTGCCAGTCGCACGCGGAGACTCTCCAGATTGTTTTCTTCGAAGACACTGTGCCCCGGATAAAGTTCAGCTGAGCGTTTCGGTTGGAAGAAATGATACGTATTCTGTTGGTCTAATAGGTCCGTTGGAAAACATAGATCGTTCCTCCCGGAATTTTTTGCAACTGCCACCATTTTTTCCATCAACCGTCGCACGCGATGCGACGCGCAACCGTCACAGATCAAACTGTCCGCAAGTATTTCAGACTGATAGGCAAGCTTGGCTACAGACGGCTCGAGAAGTTCACGGATCACGCCGTGAATATGATCGGGTGCAGAAATCCTCCATGCCGTCTGAAAAAACGACGGGACATTATGGTAGTCCAAGGCAGCTACGGGCTTGTGCAGCAACATGGCTTCGAGCATCGCCGTGCTCGGAGTTGTAATCACAGCGTCGACCTGTTCAACCGCTGTCCTTAGCTCCGCCGTGCATACTTCGCTCAGCTGATTTCGAACTCCCAGGATATCAGCGACACCTCTGCTCACCCGCCAAAGAGTTTGGATCTGCGGCTGTGAATCCAAGTAACCTTTCAAATCATTGAGGGATCGAATGGTCGTCTCGCGCTGTGCAGGCGTAAACCCCGGGTTTTTTGCCGTCATCACAAGAACTCGTGTTCCTTCACTTTTCTGAGATACTCCTCGGCTCGAGCACAGTTGGTCCAGTCGTGGCATACCCGTTAACTCGACCTTCGCCGCATTTCCCCACGCCGCGATTTGGCGCAAACTTTGTTGACCGATGCAGGCTATTTTATCCGCCAAGACCGGCTGATGTTGCGGGGCGCCCCCACCCGCTCCGAAGAGCGAATTTTCAAATTGGCACCGCCATTCCAGGATGCCGTCCTGTAAGTCCAGCGAGGGAATCCGTTGTTCCCGAGCGGCATCGAGACATCGAGCGATGTCGAACGGATAATCATTCACGCACAGAACAATGTCCGGACTCGCGTTGACGAGAGCACTCGGATCCCACTCGTCGTCGTAAACAAATTCCACTGCTCTGCCGAACGCAGCCTCTACAGGCTTTACGTGGGCGAACTGATCCCGCAAAAGACACCAAACTTTCATACGCGGAAATTGAAAAGGTTAGGCAACTAGCACGGGCGCTGACGCAGCGAGCGTTCTCCAACTTGGCGGCAGGTTCCTCTCGACTTCGATGTTTTTGAAAGGCGCACTCTCTCTCGCACCAACTTTGCGTGCCCATTTCGCCATTCGAGTCACACCGTCCTGTAACGATACGGAAGCATCCTGTTGAAAAATGCGTTTCGCCTTTGCGTGACTCGCATATGCGTGCTGCACCTCATTGCGTGGGGCAAGATGCTTTATATCGGGTTCGACGTTGAATGCGCAGGCCACGACTTCCGCGAGTTGTCGAACAGTATAAGGTTTGTCGGCTCCAATGTTGATGATCTCGTTGTAGGCCCCAGGAACATTTACGCTTCCGCTGATATGAGGCGCTAAGTCGTCGATGTGACTGAAGGCCCGGGTCTGGCTGCCATCTCCGAATATTGTCATCGGTTGACCCTGCATGATTTGATTCATGAAAATGCCTATCACATTGCGATAACGGTCCCCAATATTCTGGTTCTCTCCGTAAACATTGTGTGGCCTGAACACTATATAATTAAGACCAAACATTTCGTGCGCCGTTTTCAGGTCGAGTTCGACTGCATACTTGCTAATGCCATATGGATCTTCAGGCATCGGGACCATTTGTTCTTCCATCGGAACGCGATTGGCGCCATAGACCGCAATGGAGGAGGTAAACACAAAGCATTTGATTTCATGCTTCACCGAGGCATTGATCAGATTAACGCTGCCGATCAGGTTGTTGGTGTAGTTGAAGCGGCGAATAAAATGCGAAAGGCCTTCTGCCGCATAGGCGGCGAGATGGTAGACGTAATCAAAATTGTAGAGATTGAATAATTTATTTACCAACTCCGCGTCCGTAACCGAGCCTTCGATAAAGTCGACGCCATCCGGCACATGATCCTGAAAACCGCCGCTAAGATCATCCAGCACCACTACTCTGTGCCCTAGATCGCGGCAGTGTCGTGCGACGTGAGATCCAATAAAACCTGCCCCGCCAGTAATTAATGATGAATACATATTCTTCCCTTGGTGTTCCCGATTTATGGCAATTACGAAGCTTCAGCTGTCGGCGCGCGAAATAAACCTGCTACGCTTCTTTTGACAGGTTTCACAACTTTGCTGATGCGGTCTGTCCAACCGATCTGACAGTGCTTCCTGAAATCGCGCGCAATTCGCTTAATGTCCACCGTCGCAGGCTTCCATGACGGCAAGCTGGCTGCTTTCCGCGCGACCACCTGGAACGTCCATCGGATCGGCTTTTCATCGCCTTTCTGCGCTCGGACTTTAGTGAAGCCGTGCTTTGCCAGAAACTGGTCCAGTGAACCGCTGGAGAAGTGATAAACGTGACCTATATGGAGATTGCTGATTCCTTTTACGTCCCCTTCAGCATCGGGAACATCAATGAAAAGCAGACCACCTGGTTTCAATAACACGCGGGCAGTCTTAAAAAAATCGTCCGGCGATAGGAGGTGTTCAAGAACGTGACTCGCCGTAATAAGGTCGAAAGACGATGGCAAATATCTGACACTTAATTCCTCGAACTTGGCCATGGCTACTCCTTGCAATCCATAATGAGCCACAGCAAACTTTGAGAAGTCTTCAGACGGTTCGATGCCATGAAGGGTCCAACATGGAAACTCTCGTCGAAAAAGATCGAGAAAAGTGCCCTCGGCACAGCCTATATCCAGGATCGTTCCTTTTGTTGGCAGGAGAGAGGCGAGCAGATTTACGTTGCGGGTGTGCCTTCCCTTGATCCAATCACGATTTAAGTAAGCCTCATCAGGCACACTGACCGATTCATAATATTGCCGGTAATGATAACGATAAAACTTTTCAAACCAGTCATCGGGAGGACGAGGACTGGTGAAGATAAGTCCGCACTGAGAACAAGCCACAGTCCGTATCCCGAACTCGTATCGATCGCCTTTAAACACCCTAACATGCTCCTTTGACCCACAGCATGCGCAAGGCACCAAACAATTAGGCAACCTGCGATAGTCCGAAGGATTGAATATTTTCTCCATGGAAGATGGTGAATAGGTCATAGCGTTGAATGGACGTGGCCATGTGGCACGACGTCAGTTTTGTATCAGGTCATATGTTGCAATTGAGCATGGGTCAGAGCGGGTACGGTCTCGCCATGCAACCAACTCGAAATAATGTCGAGCGCCTGTCGACCGACCCGCTGCTGGCACTGTGCCGTGCTCCCTGCACTGTGGGGTGACAGAATGACATTTCGCAATTTACGCAATGGATGATGACGAGGAAGTGGTTCGACGTGGTAGACATCCAGCGCCGCAGTAATGTCCCCCCGCTTTAAACGTTCCACCAACGCCACCTCATCAAACAACTCGGCGCGGGCAGTGTTTACGACAACGGTTCCAGACTTGATCATCGCCAATTCCTGCGCGCCCAACATGTCGCGCGTTCCCGCAGAAACTCCTTTGTGAAGTGATATTACTTTTGATCCTGCCAACACCTCCCCTAAAGAAGCACGACGACCACCAAGCGGAGCCAGTTCACGGTCAGTCACGTGATCGGAATTGACCAGCAGCTCACACTCAAACGACTGCAGCAATTGCGCAAAGCGCCGCGCCGTGCAGCCCCACCCAATCAATCCAACGACTTGACCACGCAGATCACACCAGCCACTACCTGACTTTTTCGAAGCTCGCGGGACCAACGGTTTGAGCGTCGCTTTGACTGCGTTAATTCCTGGAACGTGGCGTGCGACCTTGCGCATCGCACCGAGAAGAGAAAACCGTGACTGGACCGGCGGCCACAAACCTCCATGCATCTGTCGATTGACTTCGGGTAATGATCGTAATCCCGCCAAAGTAAGGAGGAGACAATGCTCGGCAACACTCTCGGCAATCGCGTCTGCGGTATTACACACGAGAATTCCGCGATCGATTAATTCCTCCGGATTGATTGATTTAACCGAAGCGCCGACGACTACGACGAGCTTCAAATTTTGCGCAAGGTTCAGATCCTCTTTCGTCAGGGGCACCCCACCCCAGCCGGTTATCAGCGCATCGGCAGATGGCAGGAGTGTTTTCCAATCCTCGCCATTACGCATCGTCAACGCGCAACGGCCACTGACCTCCATCAACTGCTCGTTATCAAAAAAACGGGTAACACTTTGCGGCGCCTGTAAAACATGGACTTTGCTCGTTCCTGTTTGCACAACCTTTGCAGTTGCTTGTCCTGACTTTTGCAGCGTCGCCCCTTCGGCACCATCATTGCGCGTTAGAGTATGCACAGTTTCAGCAGGACAATTCAGGATTGCATCTACCAGGCACATGAAATCATACGCGTAACGAAAATCGGCTGCCGGCAATGGGCTCGAACCAGCGATTGCCGCAATGAAAGCACGGTATTCATCGGGCCAGCCGTAATTGGTGAAGTAGTCTTCGGTTTGCGTAATGTCTGAAACTTTCCAGTGCTCGATCGCTTTGCCTTGCTGACACCAATGAGCCGCTTCAGGCAATTCAAGGACAACATCGTAGCCCGGCCCCGCCCATTCGAAACGTTCCAGTCTCCGACCAGCGGCAAAATCGAATAGCAACACGGCTGACGCTTTTGCCGTGCGAAGCTGAATCGTCCATGCATTGGCAGCGCCGCCACCGACTGTCTCTCGTGAAACGCAAATGCTCTGAGGGAAACCTATGGTTGCTACTGCAAGATCCAGCACGTGAGAGCCGTCGGAAGTGATCCAATCGGCCGCGGTGTTACTCGGTGCGGTGCCGAGCGAGGCGCGGGTGAAACGACCGTAGAAAACATTCGGCACCCCGAACCGGAGTGATTGTTCCTTCGCTTTGCAGTAGAGCGGAGCAAAGCGTCGATTGAAAGCAACCATCGTTACGAGATTCGGTTTTAGCGCTGCAGCGTCGGCCATTGCTTTGGCTTGTTGAGCGTTCCGACCTGGGGGTTTTTCGCAAATAACGTGCAGTCCTGATCGCACTGCGGCCGCAGAAACCTGCGCGTTTGGTCCGGGCGGCAAGCAAACGGATACAGCTTCTGCTTTCGTCATATCCACCAGTTTTTGCCAATCCGTGCCAAAATGCGGCACGTTGAACTTAGTGGCCAGGCACCTCGCCCTTTGTTCGTCCAGATCGCACACGCCGACCAGCTCGACGAGCGCCTCCTCCCGCAGCTTAACTAGTGCAGGAAGATGCGCGAGGGTCGCGATTTCACCACAACCAATGAGAATCATTTTCACCATACAACAGCAGATCCCTTGAATTGGATTACCGGTTCTACTTTACGTCGAAGCGACTCCCGGACTAACCCACGACCGGGCTTTGCGACTGAAACGAAGAAGAATAGTTTGCACCTGGCCACGTAGCTCTGAACTGAGAACAATGAACCAAAAGAGAGGCATCCCAAACAGTCCAGTGATCATCGCGCCGATGAATGCTCCCGGATACCCTCCGACTTGTAGCGCAACAAAACGTGCCATGAATGATACCGGGAGCAGCAGCACGAAAAGTTTCACCATCTGCAACCCATCCTCAGAAATGAATTCCCGCAAACGACGACCGAACATCTGCGCGGTGAGTAAAGGCAACAGCCACATCGACGTCAGGGCGCTCGCAATCAAGGTACCGCAAACGATGCCGATCAGACCTAATCTCCTGCCCAAATAGATGGAAAGGCAAAGATTAAGCGCACCTTCTACCAATCGGACTAGCACCTGCGGACGCACCTTGAGGTTGGCAGTTAACACCGCGCGATTCGGCATAACCCAGATAAAACTGATGATCGTAAGCGCGAGAGCGAAATCAACGGCTGCACCTCCGTAATTCACCCCACCAACCCATCGCGTAATAAAACAAGCGTTACCGGCCCAAACCGCGAGACCAACAACGATCGACAATCCGGTGGAAACCGCAAAAATGGATCGATAAGCTTTTAGCGCCTCAGCCATTTTATTTTCGCCCAAGATCTTTCCGAGCATCGGACGCGCCATTTCAGAGATCAACCAGACGAGACTGGAGGACAATTCATAGAAGCGACCGGTCAAGACCAGTGCCGTGACAGCTTCAACCGAAATCACTTTGGCTGTCACGACGCTATCCAGCGAATGAATGGCAATCCCTGCCAATCCACCCAGGCTAAACCAAATTCCAAGTCCTCCTATTTGGCGCAATTCGGCCCACGAGGCCAAATGGTAGCGAATCTGCAAATTGGGCAGCAATTTATAAACGCGAACGATAGCGAGCACCGCCGTGGTGACCCGCGCGGCGACGTGCGCTATAGCCAATGAGAACACGCCGAACCCACATTTAAGCAACACGACGATCAGGACGGTTCTAATGACAATCAAGAGAACGCCAATCATGTTGTCGACGTGCATCTGCTGGTTTGCAACGAGAAGACCGGAAAAGGTCTGACTGGCAATCGAGACCGCGACGCCGAGAACCGAAAGGCCCATTACAATCGTGGCAGCACGCTGCAGATCCGGCCGGATTGGAAAAAAGTGCGGAAAGAGAAAGGCCATAACCAATCCAACCAACAGGACGACCAGAACGATCAGGTTCTGGGTAAAGAATGCGGTGCTTGCAAGCCGGTTTATTTTGTCCTGTTCCGTATGATTGTTCAATCGCGCGGCTTGCGCACGCAAACCGGCGGTGATGCCGATGTCCAACAGCGTGAGCCAGGTCAGGACTTCCAGGGTCAGAGTGAAAATGGCAAATTCCTGCCGGTCAAGATAACGGAGTGTGAATGGAGTCAACAACAGTCCAACCACGACCTGGAGCAACATTCTCGCAGACCCAGTGCTGATTCCAGCCAGGTAGTTTTTGATGAGTTTGCTTTGGAGCATTCGACTTAGCGTCGAGCTAGACGCGTGCTTATATTATCCTCCCCTCCTGGGGCTCTACGCTTTCCAAACCTTACAGTCATGTGCCACAGGAACACTCTGCATGGCATTCCGGGTATCAATGATGGTAGAAGCCCATTTACCAAGTTGCTTGTAGTTTACGGAATCGTGAGCAGTGGCGATCACAATTGCGTCAAACTGACGAATCGCATCACTGCTCCAGGAAATGGATTTTAAGCCCGCCCAGTGAGGATGCTCACGTGTCGGACGAATTACGGGAACATGCGGATCATAGTAATCAACCTTTGCGCCACGACGATTCAGGAGCTCCATCAAATGATAACTGGGAGACTCACGGTCATCGTCGACGTTAGGTTTGTAAGCCAGTCCTAAAATAAGAATCCGACTTCCACTGACCGGCTTGCCAGCATCATTCAATGCTTCGGCGATTTGATTCACCACGTGTTCTGGCATTGCGGTATTAATCTCTCCCGCCAGTTCGATGAAGCGGGTATGTTTACCGAATTCCCGTGCCTTCCAGGTCAGATAGAATGGATCGATGGG
>JAQGOU010000452.1 GCA_028293445.1 Verrucomicrobiales bacterium
TCCTCGGCCGCCTTTAACGCATCGCCAATAATCTGCTTAAGCTTGGGGACATCGAAAGGTTTCAGGAGATAATCGTAGGCACCCAACTTCATTGCCTCGATGGCAGTCTGGGTAGTGCCGTAGGCGGTCATCATGATGACCGGCAGCTTCGAATCCGACTCGCGCAAACGGCGTAACGTTTCCAGTCCATTCATGCCGGCCATACGCACGTCCATGACCACTAGATCTGGTTTCACGCGCGGGATGAGTTTCAGGCCCTCTTCACCACTGCTGGCGGTGGCGATTTCAATCCCGGATTTCTCGAAAATACGGCGAAAGGAATACTGCACGTCCGCTTCATCATCGATGAGCAGCATTTTATTCATCCCGGCAGAATAACGCCTTTTTCTAAAAAAACAGGTTAATTGAGCTGGCTGATCCTACAAATCATTCATGGCGAACTGCAATTATTTGAGTGCACATCCTCTCCCCTCCCCTTTATTTCGGAAGCCACTTTTCCCAATTCTTGGCGAAGGCCTCAGCATTCTCCTTCGTGACTGGCACAAGAGGACTTACGTCTTTGACCGCCGCAGGATCCTTCTTGAGGTGAAGTTTGTTGATGAGATGTTCAACGGATCGATAGCCCCACTCAAAACATTGCTGCGCGAGGAGCATCTGCACGTGGCCGCTGCGTAAGTAAGCCAGTTCCGGAGGAAGCGCGTCGACTGAAACGCATTTGACGGTGCCGGGCTGCCATTTGAGCGCATTCTCCGTAAACAATGGCCAACCGCCGATAAAAGCCCATCCCGTGATATCTGGATTGGACTGCATCACCTGCTCCACTTTGGCCGCAGCGTCTTGAGGCGTTTCTTTATGATAAAACGTTTCGCGAATTGTAATCCCCGGAAATTTTTTCGCCGCCTTCCGGACTCCCTGCGCCCGCTTTTGCAGATTAGGCGCATTTTGATTGCCTGCCAGAATAGCCACGACGCCTTTGCCATTCATGAACGTCGCCAGGTTCTCCATCACTTGTTCGCCGCATTTTTCGTCGTCGACGCCGAACGTCACAAACCGCTTGCTCGCGGGCGCATCCGAATCAAACGTGGCGACGGGCACTCCATTCTTCACGCTCGAGTCAATCGCTCCCGTGAGCTTGTTCGCATCCGAACAACTCACGGCGATGCCATCAGCGCCACTCAGCACGAGCTGCTCGATCGCCTCGGCTTGTTTCTGAGCGTCTTCTTCATTGGGCGTGCGCCAATCGATTTTGATCTGAATACCATGCTTGAGCCCCAGGTCTTTTGCCGCTTGTTCAGCGCCGACCCGTGCCGCCTGGAACACAGGATTCCCCTGTGATTTAGCAACCAGACCGATGGTGTAAGACTTTTTTCCTTCGGCGACCGCCGAAAACGCCAGGAGACCAGAAAGGATACTCGCAATAATTCTCATAGTGATGATGAGAGTTATGTCCGTTCTCCCCACCTGAATCAAGGTTGAACCCAGCCGTTACTTACTGATTGTTATCTGGGACGAAATTCTGAATGCGTAGGAAAACTCATTCGTTATTGCAGGCTTGCCCGTATCCACGAATTGCAAGTCGACACGATGACTGGTCGCAGGTTCAAACACGCCTGGCGGATCGTAATGAACCAATGTCGTGCCATCCGCGGCGCTGGACACTTCGGGTTTAACCGCCGCATTATCAAAGCTCAACTTCACCGATCCTGCTTTGACTTTGGTTTTAAAATCACGGATCACAATATCGATCACAACCAGCGGACTGACCTCATTTCCGATCGGCAAGAAAGTATCAACGAACGCACCCGGTGATGTCTGCGTCACGATACGCAGATCATCGATGAAATGATTATCAACGCGCGTTCCAGTCCGCGCACCCAGCGCAAATCGACCGACGACATTGGTGAGAGATGTCTCCACATTGCTGAAAACGGGGTCATTGTCATAGAGCACATCCAGCGTGCCATCCGGATCCACCTTAACCATAACGTCCATGAAGTGTTCAGACCGTAGATTCGGGACAGACATTTCCATCATGGGCGCTTTCGAATATTTAACTCGAATCCCCGGCGCGATTTGCGACCCATTCTTGTAGGTATCGAAAATCAACGTTAACCCGGCACTGGTCTTGTCGGCGAAAGGCTCGTCCGGGACATTGGAAGCGAAAAGGAACGTAAATCCGTCTGCACCGGTTCCACCACCGATATAAGCTTTGAAGGTTGCGAGAAAGCTTGCGGCAGGTTTCTTTCCATCCAACGAATGCACGACGAAACTGCCCATTTGACTGACCTGCGCGGTTGTCAGCTTTAAGACGCCACTGCCGTTTACCCCACCCTTCTTATCAACGGTCGCACTGCCGAAAACCGAGGCGTTCGTGGCCAATCCTGAATTAAAATCTGAAAAGAAACTCCCAGCCCCGGCATGAAGTTCAATAAACACCGCGAGGACTAGACCAAGACGCATGAACAGGCTGGTGCGCATAATAGTTTGGGTCTGATACAGATTTAACCCATAGAACCCTCGCACGAAAGTTCAAAACGACACCCCGCACGAACAAGATAAGTTCCGAGCGCATCTTGAAGTTACCTCGTTCAGACCAAAGGATTGCTCGATCACTCCTTTTATCCACCATTTCAGCTCAATGGCGCGACGACGGTGACTCGATTTATATTTGTGAACACGACCCCTCTTTATCCAGAGTTCCCGGCGGGTTTTTCGGAATAAATGCGAGAATTCCAGACTGACGGCGGCTCCAATATTATTATTGGCGAGAATTCCAGCCTCCCCGTGACGTCTATAATAATAGTGGCGGGATTTGCAGGCTGACGGCGGCGCCAATACTATTATTTGCGGAATTTCCATTCTGTAAACGGCGCCAATAATAATATTGGCGTCACGGTAAGGCTGGAATTCCCGCCAATAATAATAAATTCCAAAATTCCAGCCTGTAATTTCCGCCAATAATAATATTGGCGTTGCTACAAGACTGTTAGTCAGCGACTTACGAAAATCGACCGGTTTTTCACCGTTTTACCCCGGATCCAACTTTAAAGCCTCCTTTTCCCGCTTTCGACGCTCTGGTTTTTCGCTCACCGGAAGAAATCAGACGCCCTTTTGCACAGACAAGAGCCAAGTGGCAGGTCAAAATGCCTCATAAACTCCGCGTGACCTTTTCTGGCTCGATTTGTCCAATCGACAATGGAACTGTCACTGGCCGAAGCCGTGCAACCCGAGACAACAGCCCGCCCCATGAACTGGGAGTCGCCCGAATTCGGTGCGATTTACGAGGAGCATTCCCAGGCTATTTTCTATCTCGCGCTTCGGATGTTGGGAAATCCCGCACAAGCCGAAGACGCCGCTCACGACGTCTTCCTCAAAGCCTTTCGCGCCATGAAGGAGTTTCGTGGCGAATCGAATCTGCGCACCTGGCTGTATCGCATCACGATCAACCACTGCCGCAACCTTGCCCAAACCTGGCATCAGCGGAATATTTTCAGCAACGCGGACGAGAGCGTCTGGGAAACCAGCACCCATAGCGAAAGTCCCTTGCGCGTCCTGGAAATCAAGGAACTGGGCGAACGCATTCAAAAGACACTCGATGGTTTGCCTGAGGAATATCGTTTGCTCTTGTTATTAGTTGCTGACGAAAAACTCAGCTACGAGGAGATCGGAGTTCTGACCGAACAAACGGCGGACGCCGTCCGTGGCAAACTCCATCGCGCGCGTAAAGCCTTCCAACAACAATTTCCAAAAACTGCCTGAGCGTATGAAACAAAATTCGAAATTGCGTCATCAAGAAGAACAGCAAGCAACGCAACAACAGCACAGCGAACAGAAGACCGACGCCAAGGAATTTTCGTCCGTTGATGAGATGCTGCGTCACGATGCGTCGCAAACAGCCGTGCCGCCCAACGTCGCAGATAAACTTAATCGTTCGATTGCCAGCGAACCACAGCCTGCTTCCTGGTTGAAACGTCTGGTCAATAATTTGAAAGTGAAATGAGCTGATCCTTTCTTCCATGAAACGCATTTATCGCGAATTCCTTTTGCCGCTGAAATCAGGCACCCGTTCCATGATGGGGCTCTTCGCGATTGTTTATCTGGCGCAGATCATTGGAGAAAAAACGGGAACCTTTGATCTTGTCACCTGGGGCGCACTTTTTTCCAAACCCGTCTGGGCAGGCCAGGTCTGGCGGTTGGTCACTTACGGTTTCATCACTCCCAGTCCTGCGGTGTTCATGATCAACATCCTCTACATCGGCATGCTCGGAACGTGGCTGGAACGCGTCTGGTCGCCGCGGGAATGGTGGGGTTTCTGTTTGCTCTGCACCATTGGAACCGGCGCCATCAAATTGGCGGTCACACCGTTTAGTCCCATTGGACTCATTGGCAACGTTGGCATGACCTTCGGCCTGCTCGTCGCCTGGGGAAGAATTTTTGCGCACGAGACCGTTCTCCTGATGGGGATTTGGCGAATGACGATTCGTTCGGCGGCGCTGGTATTCGGACTGGTGAATGTCCTCCTGAATCTCCCGTGTAGTGGATGGGTGAATGTTTTGATTCTCTTGAGTGGAGGCATCATCGGCTGGTTCTATCTCTCTTTCCGCTGGAAGCTAGTCAACGTGCAAGCGAGTCGTCCGTTGGATTCCGCCCGCATCAGCCGACTGGAGTTATGATTGCTCTACCAGAGACCGTCTCGGGAAAGCGAATCGCCCATCGGGCGCAGGTCGCTTCAGAGCGGGCACTGATCGCACGACAAAAACTCTCCTGCTGTAATCTCTGCGCCCATCATTGCGGTGTAAACCGCCTTCAAGCCGAACAAGGCCCTTGCCATGCCGGGCCAACCTCTCGCGTTTTCTCCGCACAAATTGAAGTATCGGACGAACTGGAACTGATCCCCACCTTCGCGATCGCATTGAGCGGCTGTGACCTGCGTTGCTCGTTCTGTATCACCGGCAAGGAAAGCTGGAACCCGCACGCGGGCGAACGTTTCGATGTGAAGGGTCTGGCAGATCAAGCGACGCACGCTCTCGAGAACGGCGCGCGCACGATCATGATTCTTGGCGGTGAACCGACGATTCATTTACCCGACGCCCTGGCGATCGCCGCCGCACTCCCGGACGACGCAAAGCTAATTTGGAAAACTAACGCCCACGGTTCCGCCGAGGCTCGGGAACTTCTTGATGGGATCTTCGATGTCTGGCTCGCCGATTACAAATTTGGCAACGACGCGTGTGCGCAGAGGCTGGCGCTGGTTCCTCACTACAACGAGGTCGTTCGCGAAAACCTGCTTTGGGCCAACGATCACAGCGAATTGATCGTGCGCCATCTTCTCATGCCGGGTCATGTCGATTGCTGTTGGCAAGCGGTGGCGCAATGGCTCGCCGAACATTTACCCCAGGTGAAGATTAATTTACGGAGCGGCTTCTGGCCGGCATGGCAGGCGAGGAAGCACGCTGATTTGCGCGGCACGACATCCTCTCTCGAAACGGAACGTGCGCTCAGAATTGCGCATGATTATAATCTTTGTTTGGTAGAATGAGCACTCCGAACACAACGCTTCAATCCGCAGAAGTTTTGATTTTACCGGACGGTAAGATTCTCGCGCACAACATCACGCCTGAAATGGCAGCGGTGTTGTGCGAACTGCAGCCCGACAACCAGGGCATGCAGCAACGGGCGGCACAAACTGCTAGACAACCCGATTCCAATCTCCGACAACATGAACATCCAACACGAAATTGAAACCCTCATCCGCGCTCGTTATCCGCTGATCTACATCGTGTCCGGCGAGGAGATGCGCGTGCAGAATCTGATCGTTGAGATCGCGCAACGCCGGCAGAAGAAGGTTTACGAGTGGAGTTATTGCAATGGCATCGTTCCCGCAGGCACATCGATTCAATCGCAAAAACATCGCAATGCCGCAACGCGTGATCCGCTGACCGCCCTGGATCAGGTCATCGAACAGGTCGAGCCGGCCATTTTCATTTTCAAAGATTTCCATCCGTTCCTGACGAAGAACAATTTCGCGATCGTTCGGAAGCTGAAGGAAATCGCTCTCCATCTGAAAAACAGTTTCAAAACCATCATCCTCATTTCGCCCATGATGGAGATTCCGATGGAATTGGAAAAAGAGATTACGGTTCTTAGTTTCCCGCTCCCGGAGAAAGCCGATCTTTCCATCCTGCTCGATAAGATCATCGAAGACGTGAAGCAGTTTCGCCAGGTGCAGATCGAATTGGACGATGTCGGACGCGAACGCTTACTGCAGGCTGCGCTTGGCCTCACCCTCGGTGAAGCAGAAAACGTCTTTGCCAAACTTATCGTGAAGAGCGAGCGCCTCAGCGGCGATGACGTCGCGGAGGTGTTCGCCGAGAAACAGCAGATCGTGCGTAAAAGCGGACTGCTCGATTACTACGCCACGGACGAACATTTCTCCAACGTCGGCGGCATGACAGTTCTCAAAGAGTGGCTCAACAAGCGTGTGGTCGCGTTCAGCGATCAAGCGCGGCAGTTCGGTCTCCCTGCGCCAAAGGGTATCTTGATGCTCGGCGTGCAAGGTTGCGGAAAGAGTCTCTGCGCCAAGGCCGTCTCCAGCTTGTGGCAACTTCCCCTGCTCCGATTCGACATGGGCCGGATGTTCGGCAGTCTCGTTGGTTCATCGGAAGAAAATGTTCGTCGTGCCATTGCGGTCGCGGAATCAATTGCGCCCGCGATTCTCTGGGTCGACGAAATCGACAAGGCGTTCGCCGGTTCACAAGGTTCCGGATCAACCGACGGCGGCACCACCGCGCGTGTGTTCGGAACCTTTCTGACGTGGCTTTCGGAGAAGACCGCTCCCGTGTTTGTCGTCGCGACGGCGAATGATATTTCACAACTGCCGCCGGAGCTCTTGCGCAAAGGGCGTCTCGACGAAATCTTCTTTGTCGACTTGCCCTCAGAAGAGGAACGCGAAGAAATCTTTCGCATCCATCTCGTCAAACGTGGGCGCGATCCGCAGAACTTCGACCTCAAGCCGCTCGTCGCTTGCAGTCGGGAATTCAGCGGTGCAGAAATTGAAGAAGCCATTATCAGCGCTCTTTACGACGCGTTCTATGCGCAACAGGAACTCGCAACCGAACATGTTCTGAACGCCCTACGCCAGACCGTCCCGCTCTCCAAGACCATGGATGAACAAATCAATCGCCTGCGAAGTTGGGCCGAAGGACGCGCGCGCAACGCCAGTGTCGTGCGATCGCTAAAGGCAGAAGAACATCGCCGGGTGGAGCTGTGATCGGCGCGTTCTCAAGTCTATTTCGTCTTAGAATCCCAACGGGATTCCGCCCCAAAGCCCAGGGTTGCGAGGCAGTCGAGCTACCCTGGGAAACAGCGTTGATTGAATTACAACCCTGAAGGGGTTGCGTCACGGAGCGCTGACTTCCAAGTCGGCTTACAACGCTCGAACTTCCGACGCGCACGTTTTGCCTTCATCGCGCCGCTAAGCCGGTTTGGAAACCGGCGCTCCGCAATCGAAAGACTTGCAGCCTCACAGCATCAAATCACCGTGCCGTGCGGAATGATTCCGTTCTTCGGCACGATCACGATTCCATCGCGAATGAAATAGAGCGGATGATCCACATTCTCCGGCTTTCCGGCGGGCGAGATCACGCAGTTCTCTCCAATGCGCGCATTCTTATCGATGATCGCATTTTCGATCTTGGTGTTTCTACCAATTCCAATACGCGGCAATCCGTTTGATTCGTATTGCTGAATGGAAGCGTTGGTTTCGTAATAGTCCGCACCCATCGCAATGACCCGATGCATTTCGCCGCCGTTGCTGACGATGCTGCGGATGCCCACGATGCTGTTCGAAATCTTCGCATGGCTAATGATGCAGCCATCGGAAATGATCGCGTGATCAATCTGCGCATTGTTCACCTTGGATCCAGGAAGGAATCGAGGACGTGTGAAAATCGGCGCACTCATGTCGAAGAAATTGAAGCGCGGCAATTCCTGCGCGAGATCCAGATTGGCGTCAAAGAAACTGCGAATCGTTCCGATGTCTTCCCAGTAGCCCTGGAAAATATGGGAGTAGACGCGATGAGTGTCGATCGCTCCCGGAATGATGTGCTTACCAAAATCGGTCTTGTCGTTATCCAGCATCTTGATCATTACGTCGCGGTTGAAGACGTAGATGCCCATGGAGGCCAGAAAGTATTCGTCATCCCCTTCGATATCAAATTTGTCGTAGAGCGAACGATCGATCTTCAAAGAATCCAATACCGCATCTTCCTTCGGCTTTTCTACGAAGCGCGTGATGCGATGTTCGGGATCGGCCTGCAAAATTCCGAGCGATTGCGCTTCGCCGCGTCGCACCGGAATCGTGGCAACCGTCAACTGCGCGTTGGTCTGAATGTGTTGCGCGATGATATGCCGGAAATCCATCCGGTAAAGTTGATCGCCGCTGAGAATGAGCGCGTAATCGAAGTTATGATTCAGGAAATGAATCATGTTCTTGCGCACGGCGTCGGCGGTGCCTTCATACCAGGACTTATTGGAAAACGTTTGTTCAGCCGCCAGAATTTCCACGAAGCCGCCGGAGAAATGATCAAATTTATAGGACTGCGAAATGTGCCGGTGCAGCGAAGCCGAGTTAAACTGCGTCAACAGATAAACCTGTTTGAGGCCGGAGTTGATGCAATTGGAAATAGGGATATCGACGAGACGATATTTACCGGCGAGCGGGACGGCGGGTTTCGAGCGGTCACGCGTCAATGGAAAGAGGCGCGTCCCCTGCCCTCCGCCCATGATGATAGAGAGTATGTTCGTCGTTTTGGGAGCCATCCGAGCATGTGCCATAAATTCCTTTAGAGTTTGGTTTTCTATCTTTTTGCTGTGCCGTGAAAATCGAAACCAAGCTACCTTCGTAAAAAGCAAATTCAATTTGAAACTCAGAGGACTTTTTCCGGCTCAAGACTACAGGAAAAAACTGAGGGGAGAAACCATCCTAATTTTTTGACCACGGATGGACACGGATAAGAAAAGGGTTAGACACGAATTACACAGATTAACACGAATTTAAAAAGGATTTTCGGAATTCGTGTTAATCTGTGTAATTCGTGTCTACCCACTCCTTCTTGTCTTTATCCGTGCCCATCCGTGGTTAAAAAAATCACATCCGCGCGCGGATGAGGGCGAAGTAAGTGACCAGCAGCGCCGCGAGGAGATACATGAACCAGCGCACTTCCTTTCCGCGACCACTGCTCAGCTTCAGCAAGGGATGCGCGATGAATCCGAGCGCCAGGCCGTCGGCGATAGAAAACGAGAATGGAATCCCCAGCAGGACGAGGAACGCCGGGAAGGCTTCAGTGAAGTCGTCCCAATCAATCTTCGCCGCGTTCCGGAGCATCATCGATCCGACGATTACCAGCGCGGGTGCGGTGATCGAGGCGTAGCTTCCGACCATCGCAATCAGCGGACTGAAGAAGAGCGCGAGGAGAAACAAAATCGCCACGGTGACACTCGTCAGGCCGGTGCGTCCGCCCTGCTCCACGCCAGCGGCGCTTTCAATGTAACTGGTGACCGTGCTCGTCCCGAGCGCCGCGCCGGCAATCGTGCCAACCGCATCGGAAACGAACGCCTGTCGTGCGCGCGGCAATTTCCCGTTCTCCAGCAATCCCGCCTGTTCCGAGACACCGACGAGCGTGCCGACGGTATCGAAGAAGACCATGAAAAGGAAAACGATGATGACGGGCCACATCGCCATTGAAAGCGCCCCGTGCAAATCCATCTTCAGAAAGGTCGGCTCGATGGAAGGCGGCAAGCCAGCGAGTTTTCCGGTGACGGCGAAATGTTTGATGAGATTGGAATCCGGCGGCGCACCTTTCCAAAAATACTTTAAGCCCATTGCCACAAGCGTGGCCGCGATAATTCCGAACAGAATGGAACCGCGCGTTTTGCGGGCGTAGAGCGCCGCCGTCACGAGCAGACCGACGAAGAACACAATCAAATCCGGTGAGGCGAAATGCGGGTTCAACTTCACCGCTGTTCCCGGATCTTTCAGGATAAGCCCGGCGTTTTGCAGTCCGATGAAAGCGATGAACGCGCCGATTCCCGCAGCGATGGCGTGTTGCAAACTCGGGCTGATCGCATTCATCACCGCTCCGCGAACGCCAACGAGCGACAGAATCAAAAAGAGAATGCCCGAGATAAAGACCGCCCCGAGCGCGACCTGCCAGGAGTTGGCAAACCCTGCGGCCGCGGCGGCGGGCATGGCGGAGAAAATGAAGAAGAAGTTTTGTCCCATGCCCGGCGCCTGGGCGATCGGATAGCGCGCATACAGTCCCATGATCGCCGTAGCCAATGCCGCCGACAGACAGGTCGCGGTGGTGACTGCCCCGAAGCTCATCCCGGTCTTCATCCCGAACATCGCGCCGGACAACACGGCTGGTTGCACGAAGATGATATAGGCCATCGTTAGAAACGTGGTCAGTCCGGCAAGGATCTCAGTGCGAACAGTGGTGCGGTTTTCCTGAAGCTGAAAGATTCGCTGCAGCATCTGCGCGGAGACTAGCAGCAGCGGTCGCACGGTCAAGCTGACGCGATGTGATGCGGCCCGATGCAACCGAAGAACGGATATGTAGGAGGCGAGGTAACGAGTCTCTAACTTTTCCGCCTAAACTCCCGAAAAGGTTAGAATCTCGTTACCTCGCCTCCTACTTTAAGTTTTTAAACAATCAAATTGGGTGTTGTTCGCCCAGACCGGCGGTTTTCGGAAATCAAAATGGATGCTGCAATCTCCCACCCACGCCTCTGAGACAGTCAAATCGGGTCATGTTTGCTCTTTTTACCCAATTTCCAGAATCAAACCGGGTCGTGTCGGATCCGATCGCCTGCTTTTGAGAATCAAAATGGGTCGTGTTGGCTCCGATTCTCCGGCTTGGATCATCAAAGTGGCTCTTGTCGCAGGCGACGGAGCCAATTTGATCTTCAAAACGAGTCCGTCGAGCCGGGGGAATGGATTTTGGAAGGCGGCGGCTCCACACAGGAGGAAAAAGACGGAATTAAACGATTTTTTCGGAAGGTTTAGATTGAATCTAGCTAAACAACTCTTTCACAGCGACTTACGCATTCACGAATGCTGAAAACTTTTCTGAGCACTCGGAAGCAAACTTCCGAGTGCTTCTGCCATACTCAGTTTGTTCCAGAAATTGGAACAAACGGCGATTTTATGAACGATTTATTTCAGCGCCTTGGCCGCTGTGGTCATAAATGACTGATTAATAGGCACTTGGACGGAACATGCCGGAAAAAGATTTCCGGGACCCCTGAACCGAATTTTCAGGGGTCCTGTGCGAGGATTAAATCGTTCGGAAAACTCGGAAACCGGAACAGAAAACAAAAGAATTTATGGAAAATCCAATTGAAAGAACTATTCCTGCTCTCCTGACGAGCGCGGGAGACGTCGCCAACGCAGCGCGTCGCATGAAGGACGAATTACTCCTGTTGCAAAACCCGGAAGCAAAGATCCGCGACGATATCGAATCACTGGCCTCGTCCCGCGATTCGCATGAAACCGCAAAGACGACTTTACGTCTCACACAGGCAACCGTGCGCGAGCTCTTCGAGACCGCTCTTGAATCTCTCACTTTAGCACGCGACATTTTCAAACCGAGACTCGGCAAACAATTCGGCGCGCCCTGGTCGCAACTCGGGATGCCGGATTCGCTCTACTTCCCACGCTCGGCGGTAGCCTTGCAACCGATCGTGGATTCCTACGCAACATTCCTCGAAACAAATCCGTCGGCCGAAGTTCCGTCGTTGAACATCACGGCGACTTACTTTGCCACGTTGTTCGCTGACCTGGCTGCGGCGCGTTCCGCCGTAAAAAGCCAGGAACTCCAGGTGGCGTTGACCATGCAGCTTCGCGATGAAAAAGCCCAACAACTCCGCAAACGCATCCGCGGCGTGATCGATGAACTGCATATGTTGATGGAACCGCTCGATCCGCGTTGGAAGACCTTCGGTTTCAATCAACCCGGCGCAGAACAAAGACCCGATGCCCCCGAGAACATTCAAGTGGTCCTCGTGAACGAAACCACAGCGATGATTGAGATCCCATCGACACCGCGCGCGAGTTATTACCGCGTTTACAAACGCGTCATCGGTGTGGATGCCGAACCGGTCGCGATCGGATCGCCTTCGGACACGGACTTCACGCAGGAAGATTTACCGCGAAAGGCAACGGTGGAATTCTTCGTGAGCGCCGTCAACAGCGGTGGCGAAAGCGCGCTGAGTGCGCCGGTCACGGTGGTGACGCAGTAAGGCGAGAAGAAATCGTGGAGCTTATTTTAGCTGTTCGGCCTACTCGAGCTGTGAGATTTTCGCGTCGTTGAAACATCGATGGAAAATTTCGGTATTCTGTTTGATTGGGTTGGTTAGCGCTTGCCTCTACTACTCTCTATTTGTGCTGCCCACTGCACATTTCTCGCCTGCACTATTGGTTCGGGCGGTGAAGTCACCCGTTTATCGCAATGAAAATGGATTCGCACTGCTGACTCTTACGAATGGGAGCGGGCGGGACCTGTTCTTTCAAACCGGAGTCGCGACGATCCAATCGGATCCAGCTTTGGACACGATATGGTTTGCGCTGGAAAGAAAACACGGCGCGGAGTGGTTGGTGGAATCCGAATCATCGGAATGGACGCCGATGTCCGTGTCTATCGCCACGGGCCTTAATCGTTTGCCCGTGGGGAAAAGCCGTGACCTTCGCGTGCCCGTGCCTGCCGATGGGCAGATTCGACGAATCGTCCTACACTGGGCACCGACGCCGCGACAGGTTCCCGCATTCCTGCGTGGCTTACAGAATCTTTGGTGGCGCCAGGTGAAGCTTAAGTCGTCAAGCTTCGCGGAACTTCGAAGCGCGGAACTGGTTGCGACCCCAGGAACAGGGACGTGGGTGGACCTCGCAGTGGTCACAAGAGACTTACATTCAAATGACATTCCGCCGATCGTAACCGAAAGACCGAATCCCTTTCTGGGCTCGGGTCTAAGTTACAAGGTGGATCGCAAGCGCTAGATGAGTGTTGGAAAGTAAATTACATGTCACAGACAACACCACATCTTCGTCGGCACCACGTTTGTGCATAAAAAGATCATCATTTGTATCGTTATTATCTGCGTCGCGTTAGTAGTCGCTTTGACCCTCTCCCGTCCGCGAGAAACAATTACGGTCGTTGGGAATGTCAGTGAAGCCGATGTGGCGGAGATTGATCGAGTCATTCGTCGGGATCGACCGGATGTGTTCCACGATTTTTCGTGGAAGAGTCTTCGTGGTGCGCCCACGAGGTTTTGGACGCGTATTCGCCCCTATGACACGGTGATCAAGTCAGCGCGCGGATTCACCATGGTCCAGACAACAGCGCGATCTTTCGGCACTAACGGTCCAGTGGGATATAATTTAGTCCTCAGAAACCGGACGAATGGATGGAACTCGATCGCAGACTTGCCATCTCTGTCCGCGAAGTTTTTTAGAGACATGGATAAAGAGGTGGAGACGCCTCAGAACAACGCAGCACCGAAGATCCACCCGCCGCTTCCATTCGAGAGCAATTCCTTCTTCGAATCTTTTCCACCCGCACAACCATGGTCTCCGGCGGTGGTCGCGGATCCGGGGCGTAAGCCGTGAAGAACGCCGGCCGGCAATCCGGAACGCATAAAGAACTTCACGCCACCGAATCTGGACAACTAAACAGCCAGGATTTACCGTCGCGAGCATCAAACGTGATCACGCACAATTCCGCGGGCTAATATCGTTTGTGAGGCGATCTAGTTATGCTCCGATTTGAGAACCAACAGGACTTCATTGAAATCGACCTTGCGAGTCAGGAAACAGCTGACCTGCCATCAGTTGGGGATGCGTATCTGACGATTCGGGTTTCGGCAACCGGTTTCACAGGTCACAACGATGTCTGGGTGATTGCGGACGCACTGCGTTCTTTTTGCCAGGCCTTGGTTGCCTTGGAGCGAGACCGACGTGGTAAAGCTTGCCTGGACTCGATGTCTCCCAACGAACTCCGCTTGGTAGTGCGTTCCGTTGATTCCTGCGGTCACATGCTAATTGAGGGTTCCACCGGCTACGAAGTGCAGCATGAGAACTCGCGCTGTTGGCACTCTGTCGATTTCGGATTTGAGTTTGATCCTTCTCAATTATTAAAAGCTGTGAGCGTGGACTGGGTGCAAAGAAATGCAGACCCAACAAAATAGCATCGCTGGATACCTCGCGGACGCTGCACCGGAGGGTAATCCCTATCAACTAACGCATTCTTTTCTGAGTCAGTTTTTTTCTCACCGCCTATTGCGTTTAATACCCGATATGTC
>JAQGOU010000505.1 GCA_028293445.1 Verrucomicrobiales bacterium
AGCACCGTTTTTCTCGATGATCTTTCTTATCCGAATGGAGTGATGCCCTGGCGCAAAGGTGTGATCGTCAGCGCCGCGCCAGAGATCTTTTATGCCGAAGATACAGACGGCGATGGAAAAGCGGATGTGCGCAAGACGCTTTACAAAGGATTCGGCGAAGGAAACCAACAGCATCGCTTGAATGGTTTTGATTACGGTTTGGACAACTGGATTTATGGAGCGAATGGCGATAGCGGCGGCGAAATTGTCTCTGAGTTGACGGCCAAGAAAGTCGGAATCAATGGACGCGACTTTCGTTTTCGACCGGATACAGGCGATTTCGAATCGGAGAGCGGCGAGACACAGTTCGGACGCCACCGCGATGATTGGGGAAACTGGTTCGGCAATAATAACCCGACCTGGCTATGGCATTATGTTTTTGCGGAACATTACCTGGCGCGAAACCCACACCTCGCCGTGAGAGATACGAAAAGGTTTCTCGCCAATTATCCGGACAACACGCGTGTGTTTGAAATCAGTCGTCCAATGGAACGGTTCAATTGGGCAGGTGCGCTCGGGCATGTGACTTCGGGCAACAGCCCTTCTCCGTATCGCGATGATCTCTTCGGTCCGGAATTTGCCACGACGGTGTTCGCCAGCGAGCCGGTGCACAATGTCGTCCATCGCGAAGTGCTCGAACCCGACGGCGTCACGTTCAAAAGCCATCGCGCCAAAGGTGAAGAAGAGGCTGAGTTTCTCGCCTCGACGGACAACTGGTTTCGTCCAACGATGACCAGAACCGGTCCTGACGGCGCGCTCTATGTCTGCGACATGTATCGCCTCGTGCTCGAACATCCGGAATGGATTCCGATCGAGCGACAACAGGTTTTGGATCTGCGCGCCGGCGCGGATAAGGGCCGCATCTATCGTATTTATCCAACTGGCGCAGCTTTGCATGAAATTCCGAATTTCGCCAAAATGACCACGGCGGAATTGGTGGCGTCGATCGAATCTCCCAATGGCTGGCAACGCGATACCGTGCAGCGCTTGCTCGTGGAGAAACAGGACAAGAAAGCCGCTGAGGGACTTAAGGATTTATTTAAGACGAGCAAGAGCCCAAAGACCCGCATGCAGATTCTTTGCACCTTGCAGGGATTGCACGCGAGTGCCATGTCCCTTCTTACAGAAGCGTACCGGGACACCGATGCCCACGTTCGCGAACACGCCGTCCGCGTGAGTGAACAGTTCGGAGAATCCATCGGGCACCGATTGCAAAGTCGCGAAGGCTTCGGTGCTTTCCGCAATCTCATTAATGACCCGGAAATCCGCGTCCGGTTCCAACTCGCCTTCACACTCGGCGAAATGAAGCACGCCGACGCGGGCTGGTTGTTAACTCAGTTGGCTCTGAAGGATTTCGCGAATCCGCATATGCAAACCGCCATCATGAGCTCTGCCGTCCCACACGTTGAGATGATGCTGACGACAATTTTCCAGCGGACGGACCAGACGAACCCGCCTGCGAAATTGATCGAAGAATTGATGGGATTGGCCACCGCCTTAAACGATCAAAAGGTTTTCGTCGGCGTGCTGAACAAAATTGCCGAGCCGCAAAACAACGCGTTCCGCACTTGGCAATACACGGCGCTCGCAGGATTTCTGGACGAGTTGGAACGGGACGATTCATCGCTGACGAAACTGAACGAGACGGGCAACGCAGAGTTGAAAGAGACGATCTCAAAACTGGATCCGTTGTTCCTGTCTGCACGCGAAGCGATCAGCCAGCCGAACTTTCTCGAAAGCCAGATGGAGCAGGCGATCGGCTTTGTTCGTTTGTTTGGCCGGGGGTTATCACCCCGCGACGAGGATCTGAAGATGCTCGCGAATTTATTGCAGCCGCAAGTTGCACCCGCATTGCAGAAAGCTGCTTTCAATAATCTAAAGAAACAAAAGCAGAAAACCGTCGCGGAAGTTTTGCTGTCGAATTGGAATAGCTCTGCTCCCGGTCTGCGCATGGAGATTTTAAACGGATTGCTGGAACGTCCAGCCTGGACGGAAGTTTTGCTTAACCAGGTCGAAAACAAAGCAATTCCGGCAGGACAGATTGGCCCCGCTCAACAACAGAAGCTATTAAAGCATTCCGATGAGAAAATCCGCGAGCGTGCGACTAAATTGTTTTCCGCCAGCCCGGATCGCAAAAACATTGTTCAACGTTATGAAGCCATCGCCGAGTTGACCGGCAACGAGGAGCACGGGCGGGCGCTTTTCCAACAAAACTGCGCGGTGTGCCATCGCGTCAGGGATGTTGGCATCTCGATTGGACCTGAGCTTGGCATGATGTCCGATAAACCCGCGTCGGTCTTTGTCACGGCCATTCTCGATCCCAATCAGGCCGTGGAAGCTCGTTATGTGAATTACAATATCGTGACGAAGAATGAACGGGAACTAAGTGGCATCATGACGACTGAAACCGCCAATAGCATCACGTTAAAGACAGCGGGTGGAACGGAGGAAACGTTATTGCGTCGCGATGTGAAAGAAATGAAAAGCTCTGGTTTGTCATTGATGCCGGATGGATTCGAAAACACGCTGCGTCCGCAGGACATGGCCGATCTTATCGCCTTCATCAAAGGGAAATAACAATCGCAGCGGCAGCGAATAGTCCATGACCTGCAACTCCTGATTCCCGAAATCCTCGCGGGCAAAATACCCTTGTGCCGTTTGGAGAAAGCCGTCATGGTCTCTGCATCCCTCCTTCCGACCGTTTCGATGTACAGGCTTTCAAAAATCTGTCTTGTTTTGTCCATCGCACTCACGTCGTTGTTCGCTCACGCGACTGAAACGAATGGTGTCCCTGGCTACGCCAATGACTTGACGCAACTTAGTCTGGAAGACTTGATGCAGGTCGAAGTGACGACAGTCTCCCGTTCCCCGGAAAAGCTTTCTCATGCACCAGCCGCCATCGCCGTTGTCACTGAAGATGACATTCGTCGTTCTGGGGCGACGACGATTCCCGAGGCTCTCCGGCTCGTGCCGGGCCTTCAAGTGGCACGAGTCGACGCACACGGTTGGGCGGTAAGCGCGCGAGGATTTAACGACGTTTTTGCGAACAAACTATTGGTGATGATTGATGGCCGCACCATTTACACGCCGCTCTTCTCCGGAGTCTTTTGGGACGTGCAGGATACAGTATTGGAAGACATCGACCGCATTGAAGTGATCCGTGGCCCGGGCGCGACGCAATGGGGAGCAAATGCAGTCAACGGAGTCATCAATATCATCACCAAGAGTGCGAAGGAGACGCAAGGCCTCTTGCTTTCAGGAGGCGGAGGAACGGAGAAACGGGGGTTCAGCAGTGTGCGTTACGGAGCGAGATTCAATGCGGATACTTACATTCGAGTCTACGCAAAATATGTTAATCGCGACGACCAGGCGGCGCCAACCGGTGGCAGCGCGAATGACAGCTGGGATATGTATCGTGGTGGCTTTCGGCTGGATTGGAAAACAACGGACGTCAACCTGATTACCTTTCAAGGCGATATCTATTCAGGACGATTGAATCAGGTTTACACCGTGCCCACCACCGTGCCGCCCTTTGCTGCACTGGCACCAGACAAACTGCGCGTAAGTGGTGGAAATCTCCTCGCTCGCTGGACGCATGATTTTTCCGCCGATGCCCAACTCACACTACAAGCGTATTATGATCGCACCGTTCGCAATGCGGTTATTTTCGGAGAGGATCGCGATACCGGCGACATCGATGTGCAACACCGGTTCAAAGCTGGCGACCGCCATACCATTACGTTGGGTGGGGGCTATCGCCTGACGCACGACGTAATTCGCAATAGCGCAAACATCTCATTAATGCCCTCCGCAAGAACGCTCAATCTTTTAAACGCGTTCGTGCAGGATGAAATTGAACTTCAGCCAGAACATTGGTCGCTGACCATCGGCACGAAACTCGAGCACAACGATTTTACCGGTGTTGAAGTTCAGCCGAGCGCTCGCATCCTTTGGGCGCCTCTGGAACGTCACGCAATCTGGGCGTCCGTCTCCCGCGCCGTCCGCACCCCGTCTCGCGCCGAAGATGACGTCACGCTAAATCCCGCCGGCGTTCCGCCTGGCTTCGCAACGATCCACGGCAATCGCAATTTTGATTCGGAAAAACTGATCGCCTACGAACTCGGCTATCGCGTTCAACCACACAAGAGGATCACGTTCGACCTCGCGGGCTTTTATAATGATTACGACGATCTTCGCAGCTTCGAGAGGACCGGCACGATGTTTCAAAGCGTCGCAGCAAATAATCTGTTTGGCGAAACCTATGGATTTGAGGCCTCATCCACGCTTCAAGCTTTAGATCGCTGGAGACTCACGGCGGGATACACCTTTCTCAACACGCAACTGCACAAACGACACGGCAGCACCGACACCATGTCCGAGGTCGCGGAACGGATGAGCCCGCAAAATCAGATTTCTCTTCGTTCTTCCATCAATCTTCCGGGCCACGTTGAATTCGATCAGTTCCTTCGTTACGTGGATTCCATCGTTGTTTCCAGCAGTGGGATTCCGAGTTACTGGTCACTCGATCTGCGTCTGGGATGGAAGCCGAATCCCCATTGGGAATTCTCCGTCGTCGGCCAAAACTTATTGGCGCCAAGTCATCCCGAATTCTATCCGACTTTCGTGAGTTCTCAGCGCACGGAGGTGGAACGGGGCGTTTACGGGAAAATCACCGTTCGTTTCTAGTTCTTTAAAACACCGGAGATTGGCTTGAAAAAAGAATGCAGACCTCGCACCTTCGCGCAAACAAACTAACCGGATGAAACGTTCACAAGGTTCTCTCTTCACCATTCTCGCTATGGCTGCTCTTGTCGCGACGGTTGATGCCGCCAACGGCGCGGATACTAAACCCGATGCCAAAGCCGATGCGGCACGTATTGCCGAGGTGATGAAGCTTTTGCACGACAGCCCGCTGATCGACGGTCATAACGATATCCCCTGGGAATTTCGAAAATTCAGCAACAACATCGACCAAATCAATTTCGCAGCCGATACCAGCAAAGGAAAACCCAAGTTGGTCACGGATATTCCTCGCCTTCGCGCCGGCGGCGTCGGCGGCCAATTCTGGTCGGTTTACATTCCAACCAGCTTTACGAATGGAGAAGGGGTTAAAGCCGTGCTCGAACAAATCGATATCGCGCACCGGCTCATCAAAGGATATCCAAAAGATTTGGAACTCGCCCTTACTGCGGGCGATATCGAACGCATCCATCGCCAGGGCAAAATCGCCTCGCTGATCGGCATGGAAGGCGGACATTCCATTGGCAATTCGCTCGCCGCGTTGCGCATGACCTATGCGCTCGGCGCTCGTTACATGACGTTAACCCATACCAAAAATGTTGATTGGGCTGACGCCGCCACGGACACGCCGCAACATCATGGCCTGACTGCTTTCGGCGAAGAAGTGGTTCATGAGATGAATCGCATCGGCATGCTCGTCGATTTGTCCCACGTCTCCGACGAAACCATGCGCCACGTTCTCCGCGTGACGAAAGCTCCGGTAATTTTCTCCCACTCGTCCGCACGCGGCGTTTGCAATCATCCGCGCAATGTTCCCGACGACATTTTGAAATTGGTCGCGCAAAACGGAGGGGTCGTCATGGTAAATTTCGTTCCCGGTTATCTGACAGAAACAACACGGAAATATTGGGACATCATGGACGTGGAAGAATCCCGTTTAAAGAAACTCTATCCCAACGACGAAGCAAAAGTGGATGCGGGAGTGGAAGAATGGAAGAAAACGAATCATCCCAAACACGTCACGCTTTCCGACGTCGCCGATCACATTGATCACATCCGCAAAGTTGTCGGTGCTGATTACATTGGCATCGGCGCCGATTACGAAGGCTTCAGTCATCCACCAGACGGATTGGAAGATGTTTCCAAGTATCCCAATCTCCTGGCCGAGTTACTGCGTCGCGGTTACAGCAAAGATGAAATCAAAAAGATCGCCGGGCAAAACGTTTTGCGCGTGATGCATCAGGCCGAGAAAGTTTCAGCGGCAATGCAGAAGACCGTGCAAAAGTAGGTTTCCGTTTCGCTCAAACGCGGCTACATATTTGTATGCTTCAGCTTGTTCCACCTGATACGCATCATTTGTCGTCGGCGATTGGCTGGTTGGAGCTGGGCAATCCGGCGGAGGCAAAGCTGGAACTTCAACGGATTTCCCAACCGGTTCGGGAACATCCCGACGTGCTCGAATTGGAATGGTTGATCTTGTCACAGGAACAGGATTGGCCCGCGGCCCTGAAAGTTGCCCAAAGCATCGTGCATAAGGCTCCGGAACGGGCGTCGGGTTGGTTACATCAGGCGTATGCGTTACGCCGCGCACCCAACGGCGGTTTGCTGGCCGCCTGGAACGCGCTTTCCTCCGTGGTCGATAAATTTCCGCAGGAAGCCACGATCTTTTTCAATCTGTCCTGCTACGCCTGCCAGATGGATCGCCTCGACGAGGCACGCAAGCTTCTGGAAGCAGCAATGAAGGTCGGTGGTCGAAAACGCATTCGTGAAATGGCCATGGCTGATCACGATCTTAAACCGCTCTGGGAAGAATTACGTACTGCCGGACCGGCGGATTGATTGTCAAACGCAACCAGCTTTCTGGATTCTTCGTTGACAGATCAGGATCGTTCGGAAAGGCTCTCGCTCCGGGTATGGAATTTGCGATCATTCCAAAAAGTCTCCTTAATCGATTCATCTCGGATCCGGATAGTCGTCTTCATCTGAATATTTTTCTTAGCAGTTTATTACTCCTGTTGGCTTTCAGTTTTTTACCGGTGCTTGAAATTGCAGGAGCTATTCCCCACGTGTGCGTGTTTCAATTTTTATTTCATCTCCCCTGTCCCGGATGTCACGTCGTTCGCGGTCTGAATCTGATGGTTGAATCCGGATTTATGACGGCTTGGAAGTATTCTCCAGCAGCAGTGATGGTGGGCAGCTTTTTACTTCTGCAGATTCCGTTACGGCTCTGCGCTTTTGTCTGGGCGCGTCCTCGAGTGTTTCTCGCCACATCTTCCAAATGGATCGGCCGCTCCGTTCTCGCCAGCCTGGCGGTCGCCTGGCTGGTAAACATTTTCGGTTAAAACTAAAAACTAATATGGCAACACAACTATCCTGTCCCAAATGCGGCCAAATGGCCAGTCGCGGTGGCTTTAAAGTCTGGCAAATCGTGGTCGCGATTTGCTTCTTCCCGATTGGATTGCTCGCTCTGTTGGCGGATCGCAACCCAACGGTTTGCCCCAAGTGCAGTAACACCTGGCAGGCGTAAGTTCTTCTTTGAGTTGAATCGGCACTCACCCCGTTTCCTATTGGGAAATGGCAAGGGTTCTTATTTGTCTGGATAGACGAAGCGGCCCAAAAACTCCCCGTTCACACGGAACCGGACGTTACTCAGATGTAGCGCGAGTATTTAAATTCCTCGCGCGAACTTTTCGCGAAGACAATATCCATTTGCCAGAGAGCATCGTCGCGCTCGCGGTACATCGGATCAAACATATCGAGGCAGGAAAACCCAATCGAATCGAGATAGGCGCACATTTGCCAAAACTTCACGGCTTCGGGCGCGATCTGGAAATTATAACATTCGATGATCAGCAACTCGGTTTGCTTTAATGTTTCCGCCGCGCCCCGCAGAATAGGCATTTCGAATCCGTGGGTGTCGAGCTTCACAAGAAAGGGTCCCTGCAGAGCTTTCCGTTTCACCTGCACGTCAACCGTCGTGACTGGAACGCGAATTCCGTTCTTTTCGATCGGAGTCGTCGAGGCCCGACCACCGAGTGGGGCCGTAGCATCAAAGAAGATTTCCCCTTCACTCTCTCCGGCAGCCGCGAGAATAAATTCCGCGTTAGGACGCTGTGCACAAAATGTTTTGAGCGCCGCTTCATGACACGGCTGTGCCTCAATTAAAAAATATTTCGCGTTGGGATAAATCCGCATCATCGGATCGGCCCATTGTCCATCGGAAGCGCCGATATCAATGACGGTGCTGATGGGAATGTTTCGTGCCGCCATCCGACGCAACGCGCCCTGGAAACCTGACTCGCCGCGCCGCTCGGACTTCTTGACCAGTTCCAGACCTTTGGCCGCCGCCGCGCGTTTCAAGAGGGATTTAATCATTGCTGGAAAAAGCTAGCGAGTTTGTCACCTGCTGCAAAGTTGCGTTTTAAATCAGCTTAAGTTTTCCAAGCTTCTTGAGCGGGCTCACGAGCGCCAGATTCATTCGTTCCGGTTTAAAGAAATCGTTCGCCGCCGCACGGATCTGGCTCGCGGTGACTTCCGCAATTTTTTTCTTCACGTGGGAGGCCGGATAAACTTTTCCGTAGGCGAGGAGATGCTCGCCGATCCACATCATTTGCGGTTCAGTGTTCTCAAGGCTCAGATCCAACTGCCCGATCGCATAGTCACGAGCGCGACGCAGTTCGGCGGCAGAGATTGGTTTCTCGATCAGGCGCTTCAACTCTTTCGAGATCAACTTCAACGCTTTCCCCAAATTGTCAGCATCCAGCCCGGCAGAGATGACGAGGTCCCCCGTATCATCAAAGAAGCTGGGGCTGCTGTAAATCGAATAGGCCAGTCCATGCTCCTCGCGCACGGATTGAAACAAACGCGAGCTCATGTTCTCACCCAGAATCGTATTCAGCAGACGCAACGCATGACGCCGTTCGTCGTGGCGTGACACGGTCCGAATTCCAAGCGCCAGCTGCGTTTGCTCGGTCTTCTTGGTGTGCAGACGAATCCGTGGTGCGGTCTGGTCGTTGTTGGATGGCGCGTAAGTCGACCGTTTGCCTTGCGGAAAATGCTTCGCATATCGGGACACCGATTTGAGAACACGTTTATGTTCGATGTTCCCGGCCGCGACGATCAGCGTGGCGGGGGCGATATAATTCTGTTTGAGAAACTCCAGCAGATGCTCGCGTTTGATCGCATCGAGAGTCTTTTCGGTGCCAGTCAATGTGCGACCCAGCGGTTGGTCCGGCCAGAGCGTTTCGTTCAGCAGTTCGTGAACATATTGCTGCGGCTGATCGCGGTACATCGCAATCTCTTCTTTGACAACGTCACGTTCCTTTTCGATTTCCGTTTTATCGAAAACTGAATTGAGAAACATGTCGGCAAGGACATCCAGCAGTTCGTCAAACTTACCGGCATGGCCTTTGGAATAGAAACAAGTGTTCTCCTCGCCCGTCCACGCATTGAGATAACCGCCGATGCCCTCGACTGACTGCGAAATCTCCGCCGCGTTCCGTTTCTTGGTTCCCTTGAAAAGAAGATGCTCGATGAAATGGGAGATGCCGCTGATCGGCGCCGGCTCGTAACGTCCACCGATGCCAATCCAAATGCCGAGACTGACACTGGCCATGTGCGGCATTTCCGCGGTGGCGACCGTCAGGCCATTCTCAAGTCGTGTGATTTGATACATGAAGAAATGTTTGATTTACGATCTACGATGGACGCGCGTCCGATGAAAAGCTTACGCGTAAATCGTAAATCGCAAATCGTAAATTGAAATAATCAGGCCAACGTTTTTGGAATTTCATCCGGCGGCCCCACTCGGCGTTTGTAATCGAGAATGATTTCCACCACTTGCTGTGGGTCATCGGTGATCGTCACCAGATCCAAGTCACCCGGACTGATCAACCCGCGCTTTTCCATCACCTCTTTGCTCCATTTCCATAGACCATCCCAATATTCGTGTCCGAAGAGAATCATCGGATAACGCGGGATGCGTTGGGTCTGAATCAGCGTGAGCACTTCAAAGAATTCGTCCAGCGTTCCGAAACCGCCCGGCATGTAAACGAACGCGAGGCTGTATTTCACAAAACAAACTTTGCGCGAGAAAAAGTAATGAAAGTTCAGCGGGACATTGGCGTATTTGTTTCCCTCCTGCTCAAAAGGCAATTCGATGTTGAGTCCAACCGACTTCCCCTTCCCTTCGGCCGCGCCACGATTGGCTGCTTCCATGATTCCTGGGCCGCCGCCAGTAACGACCGCGAGATGGTTCTTCGCCAACTCCTTCGCAATCGTCACAGCGTGTTGATAAAAAGGATCAGTGGGAGGAAGTCGTGCGGAACCAAAAATCGTCACGGCCGGGCCGACTTGCGACATGGTCTCGAAGGAATCAACAAACTCGGCCATGATCCGGAAAATGCGCCACGGATCTTCCCGGATAAAACCGCCAGATTGACCATTCATGCCGAGATACTAACGGGTTGAAGCTCCCGGTTAGAAGTTCGAAGTTTGAGGTTTGAAGTTTTTCGAATGTTAACTTTGAACTATTTCGGCCGATAACGCGCCAGGAAGCCGGCATCCGTTCCCGTGATATCCGCCCGACGTTGTGCGGATAAAAGTTTCCCATACACGACCGCATCCCGCACCACCATCTCCAATCGCTTCAAGAGCACTTCACTCGTGACCTTGCCATCTTTCGTATCTTCCCGTTCATGGAACGAGACGCCGTACGGCAACGTCCA
>JAQGOU010000587.1 GCA_028293445.1 Verrucomicrobiales bacterium
ACTTACCGCGGTTAAACGCGTCGATGTAGAATTCGTCCGTGCTCGACTGAAAGCGGCAGACAAAATGTCCGGGTAACCCAATCCCCGCAACCGGCAGCTTCAACCTCCGACCGATTAGCATGTAAATAAGACTCAGGCTGATGGGATTCCCCGTGCGTCGATCCAGGACGCGGTTTAAGTAACTGTTCTCGGGATCGTAGTAATTTTCTTCATTACCCTTTAATCCGAGATCATCGAAAAGGAACTCGTTGATCGTAGCCAGGATCGTTTCAGCGCTGGACTTTGGGTACAGCTTGCCACGCAAATCGACGGCATAACTGTCGAGCAGCGCGGAGTAAGCCGCAGTGTTGGCATTGGGATAATGCGTTTTAGTCAGGAGCCAGAGGCCTTGTTCAATGTCGAAATCTTCTCCTTGCCTGAGGCAGAAGCTGAGAAATTCGGTATCGGCATTCTGCCGCGCAAAGTGATCAACAATTTCCTGCGCATGACGACGCAAAACAGGATCACTGCTCAAAAGATGAGGACGAAGCCAATCGCTTACCTCTGAACCGTAGGAAATTAATTTACTGCGAATGGTGTCGTAAATACTCTCGTCATCATCGCCCAGCAAACTAATGAGCGCCGCCTTTTGCGGTTCGCTGAGCGCGGCACTTGGTTTGGCAGCTCGTTTCATAAATTAGTTTTCACACTTAAAATCGGCCACCGGTCTGAATTCCCGTTCGTGTGAACAAAGAGGTTCAGGTCGAAATAATTGAGGGGGCCATCCGTCGTGAATTCGCCGAAAGCTCTCGGCAATTTGATATCGTTGATGTCCGGGAGAAATCGACGTTTTGTTCCTCCAAACTGAGTCCTTCAGCGCACTCCAAATCTGCACTTGCTGGATCATCGGATTAAAAATCTGCTTCGGGTCAATCGAGAACGATTTGCTGGCACAAACCATGTTCACCGAGCCCCGCATAACGCCTGTCTTTCCGTTTTGACAGGCCATGTAATCCGCCTCTTGCACCTCCGCCACTCCGCCTGAAGTTTTGACCTGATAAATAAATTCATCCGAGACGTTTGGGGCTCGAGATTGCCCTCCAATCTGTCCCGCTTTCAAATCGAGAACGGTTTTGATTATTCTATTCCCATTAGAATTCCAGGAGCTGAGTATTTCGAAGCGCAGGACCGTATTCCCTCCTAGCCATAATACTGGTCCATTTCTCCCAAGGAACAGATATGCAGACGAATCTGGACCCGTTCGGATTGTGGTCCCTTCGTTAGCCACGTTCCCCACTTTGAATGGTTTCCATGTTGTTCCATCGATTGCACATTCCAAGGAGGATCCTTTTGACACACGCAAAACAGCCTTGCCGGAAAAGACTGTATTCGTAGAAGAACCAACCTCCTGAGCTATCGCCGAAAACAACTGCTGCCAGAAAAAGAAACTCAGCCCAAGGAGTTGGAGTGCTCGAGTCATGACAATTGAATTTCAGCATTCAAGGCTGGAAAAAACAAAGTAATTATTTGTGCTCGTCCTCTGGCTTTTTCACGGCACCCGCCGATTCGTTAATCTCGTCGTGATGGTGCGATGGAACACTGGCGAAACCGGGAATTTTACTCAGTGCAGCATTGACCTTTCGTAACGAACGCTGCCCGCGCTCCGCGGTTTGCGTTCCCTGCTCTGCCGCTGCGACACCAGCCCCATGGCTGTAAACCATCTCTCCGCCATACCAACCCTGAAAAAGCGTCAAGCACATGGCCAAAGCCGCCGCCGCAAGATATCCCCCACCGGGAACACGCTCCGCCTGCAGCCGAATCCACCATCGCCATAATGTTAGACCAGCAACTGCAATCAACACCATCCAACCAATCTTCAAATGGATATCGACAACCTCATGAGTTGACTCATCCAGAGCCGCACGATTCATATCGAAGTAGCCCAGCGGAATTGTAATCAACCCCGTGATCGCAGCCGCGCACAACGTCCACCATCCAGCCGAATGAAAAGATCGCCTGTGAAACATTCGCCCGAGCAAATCGAACACAAAAGAGATCGTCACCAGAGCTATGGGGAAATGCACCAAAGCCGGATGTAAAGGGGGCAAATCAAGGTTCATAAAATCCTCCTCGTGAAGCGCGAGGGCCGCCTCAATTACCAATCGCTCTCAATTCTACTCAATGCAATTGGGCTTTTGCTGAAAGCAGAACCATAAATGTCGATATGCCTTTTAGGACAAAATCGTCATTCTGTGTGAATCCGTCGCGCCTCAGGGATTCCACTCATTGCGCCGTCAGCCCGATCGTCTAATATAGCGTTATGAAATTAAGTACTGTTCGTTGCGGTATTCTCGGTTTTGCCTTCTTCGCGCTGGGCGCGCTGGCACAGGCTTCGGAGCCGACCGCTTTCGACTTGATTAAGGAAGGAAATCGTTATGTGGGCGAAGATTCCAAGGATAAAGTCGTGACCATCCGTTCTGAAAAATCCGTCGGAACTCTGACACCGAATATCTGGTACGTCGTTTACTACGATGCTGATGCAACCTTCAAAGCCACGGAAGTCAAATTCGGCGGTGGCAAGAAGATGACCGTGAAACGTCCGATGCGCATGCTGGAACCGATCACCGGAGATAACAAGAAGATGGATATGAAGCTATTCAAGACTGATTCGGATTCCGCGTTGGACATTGCCAAAAAAGAACCGCTCCTCGCGAACCTCAGTTTGAAGTCAACGCAGTTCTGGCTGGAACGCGTTGACGGCGAACCCGCCTGGAAAGTTCGCTTCTGGGCCGCCAAAGTCAGCAACACCAATAAGATCGTCGATATCGGTGACGTTTATGTTTCAACTGCCGAAGGCAAGGTCATCAAGAATGACCTGCATCCAGAAAAGGCAGACTAAACAGCAGTTGTTTTCAGTGCGCGGCGGTTTTATGATCGCCGCGCTTTTTATTTGTGAACACACCGACGAAAGAGACCAGGCAATTTGATGTCGTCATCATCGGTGCGGCGCTGTCCGGAGCGGCCACAGCCATTCTCCTGCTGCAAGAACTTCCCTCGCTCAAGATTCTTATCGTCGACAAGTCCATTACTCTTTCGCGCCGCGTGGGTGAAGCCACCGTGGAGATCAGCAGCTATTTTCTCATGCGCTGCCTCGGGCTCACAAAATATCTCAACGAGAATCATCTCACGAAGAACGGACTTCGCTTTTGGTTTAACAACGAACAGTGCAAGAGCATCGAGGATTGTAGCGAGATTGGCGGGAAATACCTTTCGCGCGTGCCGGCCTATCTCGTGGACCGGGCGACATTGGACGAAGAAGTTTTACGTCGAGCGGTGGAGATGGGAGCCAAACTCTGGCGCCCTGCGCAGGTGCAGAAGGTTGAACTGCGTTCAGGTGAACAGCAGGTTGTGACCGTCAAATATCAGGAACAGGTCGAAGAGCTTCGGCCGCGCTGGGTCGTGGACGCCAGTGGCGTCGCTGCTTTCCTGGCGAGACAAAACGGATGGTGGCGTCCCAACACTGCGCATCCGACCGCCGCAGTTTGGTCACGCTGGAAGAACGTGAAAGACTTCGATGATCTCGAGATCACCCGGAAGTATCCCAAGTGGGCGATGCAATGTCATGGGGTTCGGGGCACAGCAACCAACCATCTGTTCGGGGACGGCTGGTGGGCATGGTGGATTCCGCTCAAGGGTGGCGATGTCAGCATCGGCATTACGTTCGATCAACGTCTGATGCAGTTTCCAGAGGGCGGCTTGATCGGTGATCGCCTGAAATTTTTCCTCGCGCAGCATCCAGTCGCCCGCGAATTGATGGTCGATGCCACCTGGACCGAAGGAGATGTGCATTGGCGCAAAAACCTTCCCTACTCTTCCACCACATTCGTGGGCAATGGTTTTGCGATCGTCGGCGATGCGGCCGGGTTCATTGATCCGTTTTACAGTCCGGGAATGGATTGGATTTCATTCACCGCTTTTTCATCCAAGGAACTGATCCTTGCGCAACTGCGTGGCGAATGCATCGAAAAGAAAGTGATGATGCAAAATCAAACCTTTGTGCGGAGCTATGAGCGCTGGTTTGAGGGGATTTATCGCGACAAGTACGAATACATGGCTGAATTCGACTTATTGCGTCCAGCCTTCCTGATGGATCTCGGGTTGTATTACATGGGCGTTGCCTCGCAGCCATTCAAACGCGGGGCCAAGGCATTGGTTGAGCCGGTGTTCTCCACGGCGCCTTCCGTTCCCTTTTATCATTTCATGCGGTTTTACAATCGGCGTTTTGCGTCCATTGCGCGCGTCCGTCGGGAGCGCAATCTGCTCGGCCGAAAGAACAACCATCAACGATTCCTATTTGGCGGCTACACGTTCAACCCGAACACAAGCCGGCATATCTTCACGGCGATTTTTTTGTGGATCAGATTGGAATTAACGGAAGGCTGGCGCAGCTGGTTTCAACAGCGGAAAACAAAACCGGTTGCTGCGGCCTCTGTCGAAGCCGTGAAACCCGCCATCGTGAATTAGTTCAAAAGAAGGTCCTCGGTCGAGAACAGAATCACTTCTTTCCTAAAGTCCAATCACCTTCATGACCGCTTCTTTCTTGGGTTCGACCACGAACGGTTCGAATCCAGCCGTTTTGATCGCGTTATCGGGATCTTTCAAACCGTGACCGGTCATTGTCGCCGTGATCACACTGCCGACAGGAATTCTTTTTGCCTTCACGCAGTTGATTAAACCAGCCAGACAAGCCGCCGAAGCCGGCTCCACAAAAATACCGTCCGTCCGTGCGATTAATTTGTAGGCTGCGAGAATTTCGTCATCGGTGACTTTGTCGATGAAGCCGTTCGATTCTTTGAGTGCACAATTGGCCTGTTCCCAACTCGCTGGATTCCCGATGCGAATGGCCGTGGCAACGGTGTTAGGGTTGGCGATTGGCGCGCCATCAACGATCGGCGCAGAGCCGGCCGCTTGAAAACCAAACATGCGGGGAACCTTGTCCGACTTCTTCGCCGCGAAATATTCCTTGTACCCTTTCCAATAGGCGGTGATATTGCCGGCATTTCCGACCGGTAAGAAATGGAAGTCAGGTGCCTTGCCCAGTTGATCGCAAATCTCGAACGCGGCCGTCTTCTGTCCTTCAATGCGAACAGGGTTGATGCTGTTCACCACTTCGACTTTTCCGGTTTCGCCCAACTCACGCACGATGCGCAAGGCTTCATCAAAATTTCCTTCGATCGCAATCGTAGTCGCGCCGTACATCAGCGCCTGCGCCAATTTGCCCAGGGCAATCTTTCCGTTCGGCAGGAGAACGACACATTTCATCTTGGCGCGCGACGCGTAAGCCGCCGCAGCCGCCGATGTGTTGCCAGTGCTGGCGCAGATCACAATTTGAGCTCCCCGTTCCTTGGCCTTCGAAACGGCCATCGTCATGCCGCGATCTTTGAAGGAGCAGGTCGGGTTCAGGCCTTCGTACTTCAGCCACAATTCAAATTCACCACCGATGGCGTTGACGAAGTTATCGACGCGAATGAGCGGCGTGTTGCCTTCATTGAGCGAAATGATCGGGGTGGCGTCTGTGACAGGCAGATATTCTTTGTAAGCGTGAATGACGCCGCGCCAGCGATTGCCAGAGTTTGGAAGAATTGAATTCATTTGGATTTTAACGTCGTGTGTCTAAGCACCACATCACTCAAAGTTCTCTACACGAAACATCACCGGAGCCGTCTTGACCACAGGCAATTTCGAAATTTTTACCAAAGCCTTCTTCATCGCGGCGTAGGGCGCCGTATGCATCATCAGAATCAGCGGCACTGTATCGCCTTCGTGACCTTCCGGTTGAATGACGGATGAAATGCCGATCTTCGACGCAGCAAGGATAGCGGAAACCTTCGCCAGCGTGCCGGGACGATCCATCACGCTCAAACGCAGATAGTATCGCGAAACCATTTCATCCACGGGTAAGACGACGCCATTCTTTTCAAACGCTACAAACGGCGCAACCCGTTGCTTGAGTCCGTATTTTAAATCAAGCGCGGCGTCCGCGACATCGCTCAACACGGCGCTCGCGGTCGCATCTTTCCCTGCCCCGCGTCCGTAAAATAATGTATCGCCGACCGCGTCACCCCGAACAAACACCGCATTGAAAACCTGGTTCACGCTGGCGAGAACGTGCGTGTTCGGAACCAATGTGGGACACACCGATACCTGGATCGATTTGCGATTTACGCTTTTCGATTTACGAGCTGAAGTAGCGCCTTCGATCAGTTTTACGATTCCAAGAAGTTTGATTGTGTAACCCAGCTTGTTCGCGAACTCGATGTCGGTCTTCGTGACTGGACGAATCCCTTCCACATGGATCTGGCCTGGCTTCACCCAGAAGCCATGCGCGAGTGAGGCGAGAATGCCGATCTTATGCGCGGCATCAAAGCCATCGACATCGAGCGTTGGATCCGCTTCCGCATAACCGAGCTTTTGCGCATCCTGCAACGTCGGTTGGAAATCGGAACCCTCGTGCTTCATCCGGGTCAGGATGTAGTTACACGTGCCATTCACGATTCCGTACATATGCGTGATGCGGTTGCCGGCAAAGCCTTCACGCAACACTTTGATGATCGGAATGCCACCCGCGACACTCGCTTCATAATAAAGATTGGTCCCGTATCGTTGCGCGAGGGCGAATAGTTCTTCGCCATGCGCGGAGATCAACGCCTTGTTCGCGGTGATGACCGGCTTGCCCAGCTTCAAAGCGGACACCACCATGGTTTTCGCGAGCGTCGTGCCACCGACGAGTTCGATGATCAAATGAATATTCGGATCATTGACCACGCTCGCCCAATCCGTGGTCATCAAAGATTTCGGAATGTTGTAAGCGCGGGATTTGTCCAGGGACTTGACGGCGATTTTCGGCAGCGAAAGTTTCAACCCAAGACGTGACTCCATCAAGGCGCCGTTATTTTGGAGATGATGAAAAACACCGCTACCAACGGTGCCGCCACCAATCATCCCGATATTGATTTGATGCATGGGGCGCAAAGTTTGCCGACAATCGGCGTTGCGGACAATATTTTTGTGAGAGGAGAAACCCGATAAGGTTTCGCCGCAAACCCGTAATATCTTCCTTACCCTGCCACTCCCCTCAGCAGTGTACAGGCCTATTGTCAGGGAAATCCGTGAAGTTGCGTTCAGTAAAACCGCTGTTGTGAGAATGCCCTAAATTTTGGCAAATAGATACCCGTGCAAAGAGAACAGCAAACCGGTGATATCGCGCACCTGAGAAAGTGCATCTCGGAAAGCGAAACTGCCCTGCAGTCATCGCGTGACCTCTTGAAACGGGTTGACGCCTGTCTGGAGAAAATCAACTCTTCGGAAACTCAGCGTGGTGAACAAGCCACCAATCATGATAACGTTATACGATATCAATGTTGAGTGACTGATCGCCTCTTCGTTTTTCCGGGCTGAGGTTTATACCGTATTATTGAACCTAAAAATCCCTGAACCCTCTTTCAGGGCGGGCCAACTTGTCCGGCTGCGCGGGTTATGGCAAAAACAAATCCATGGCAAGACAGTCCGACGATAACAGTTACGAACAACTGAGAAAGACTCTCTGGGATAACCGGGATGCACTTAACAACCCGGGGGATTCGAAAGGAAAGACCGTTTTCAAAGGAAACAAGAATGCGAGCGAACGGGCGTCCAGGCAGCGTAAGAAAAAATAAGGTGAGTGAAGAAACATCAAAACCCAAAGACCCAAAACTTCCAATTCTCAAAGCCGAGCGTTCTTTCGATTGGCGATTCACGCCGGGTCCGATTCAGAGACCAGAGCTTGCGCCGCCCCTTCAATGGGTTGTCAGATTATTGGCCATGGCGTCAAGCTGCTGGGTTTCGCGAGCCTCATCGTGCCGCAGAACTCTCCGCAGTGGCTGGTGCAACGACCGCATTCTCTTGCGAACCGTGACTGTCACGCGTCTGCTTGGCCTGTTCAATTTGCTTATCAAGTTCGTCCAGACGGGCTTTCAAGGAAGCCCCACGCATTTCAAGGCCGGCGAGAATCCCGTCCATCCTCTCCCCGATGTGCTCAGCGTAACTCTTAATGACCGCGTCGGCTTTCGCATACTCGGGATGTTCCTTTCCCAAATCGGGTGCCAATGACGCGAGTTTCGATTTTGCCTGGGCCAAATCCAACAGCAACTCACTCAATGCTCCATCTGGATAGGCCGTGGGCAAGGCTGCTTGCAATTGTGGGCGCGACAAACTTCTCAACTGCTTTAAAAGTGTCTGCCATTGCGTCACATCAGCCAGTGTCTCAATCCGCATTCTCTCCAAATGCCTCAAAGCTTCATTATCAACACCGGATACCTCCGGCCTCGCTGACGTGGCGGAACCAAGCCGCTTCAATTGAATGTTCTTAAACTGAACGAAAACACCGGGCCGGCGGCCAGTGCTCAACCGCAAGGCAATGAACCCGGATAAACTGCGTTTCTTCTCATTTTCATCCGTCACGTCGGCGACAACATGCCCGTTGATCTTATGAATCAAATGATTGCCCTCAGCGATAATCACGCATTCATTCCAGTCCTCCTTTTTGAGTGATTCCGCAATTTTCGTGTAAGCCTCCAACTGGGAAATGCCTTCGATTCTCTCCTGACTGGATCGCGCTCGGATAACCGCACGTTGCGTAAAGACGGCAACGCCCGGGCGTGAGTGGGAGGTCAACATGCCGATGTTTTCCCCAGAGAAAGTGAGGTTACAGTGATAGCCGTTCTCCGGACCCGCCTCCGAGCGATAGGCAATCCCGGCTGATGCATTCGGGTTTCCAGCCATCTGTCTAAAACGGTATTGCAGGCGCAATTCAAAGTCCTCGAAGGAGCCTTTAGAAATGAGGTCGATCGACGTATCGGGTGACGCGTGATCGCCGGCTTGTGCAGTCAAACATTCATCCTTCACAGACCAATAATCTTTATCTCCAATCCAACCTGTCAAATCCTGTCCATTGAACAGATTCACCCAGCCACTGGTAGTATCCTCGGACGCAGTATTTCTATTAGTGTTATCCAACAACCGGAAACGCACTGCGTCGGCGACAACCACCACACCGACTCCAACCGGAGTGAGAGCGTTATTTGAAAGCCGCACAAAACCTTTTCTGCCGGCGGCAAAGTTTGCGGACGCAATTCTCACCCATTTACCACCATTGGCGTGTTGATTGACGAAAAAGGTTTCCTCACCTCCATCAGAAGAGATCAGCCAAGGCGCATTGGTCGCCCGGTTGTCTCCTTGCGCAAACCAAACGTCTACGTCGTATTTGCCTGCAATTTGAATATTCGGACGAAATGTTGCCGTAGCCGTAGCAGCACCGATTACCGCCGCTTGAAGTTGACGCAATACTTCCACATGGTTCGTCGTAACCGGCCCCTGAATAGAAATCCGGCCTGACCCCACGGAGGAATATTTGTAATCCGGACCGAACTTATTTCCAGAGCCTTTTGCAATTTGCCAATTGCCCAAAAACTCCGCATCGACATTATCGACGATAATCACCGTTGCACCGTCGACTGAGGCTGTTGGCGTCCCTTCGCTACGAGTTGCAACCGGCTCCTGCAAGGCTTTCCGACTCATCTCGACCAGAATGCTTTGCTCAGAAAAATCGCGCACCACGCGTTGGTATTGCCCACGGGCCTCATTCATTTTGTTTTGTTTCCGATAACATTCTCCAACACGAAAGATCGCGGTCGCGACCAGTTTTCGATCCTTGTCGTATTGGCCAATGACGCTTTTGTAAGCCTGAATCGCCGCGTTTAAATTGTGATTGGCTTCTTCTTCAAACAAGCCGAGCTGCAAAGCCGCGCTCAACTCATTCGTCGTTGCCGCGCCCACGGCAAGAACACCCGCCAGAAGGACGCCCGCGATAAGTTTAATTTTCATAGTTTTCGATCCGTCGCGTCCACTCTGCCAAAACTTTTCTCCTGCAGTTGTCATGCTTTTGTAAATACGATGAACGTTTCAACCGCGCAGTGAATCCATCTCCAGCCGATAGCCAACTCCGTGCACCGTCTTGATCCAGCGCGGCTCATTTGGGTTTGCCTCGAGTTTACTGCGCAAACTAGCAACGTGATTATCGACCGTGCGGGTCGTCGGAAAGGCGGCGTAACCCCAGACGACATCGAGAAACCGTTCACGTGACACCGGCTCTCCATTCGCCTCGGCCAATAAGCGCAGCATCGCAAATTCCTTTGCGGTCAAGTGCAGCGACTTTTTTTTGCAGGAAGCTTGCTGTCGCAATAAATCAATCTCGACATCTCCGAGCGTAAAGTTCGTCGCCAGTTTTTGTTGGCGTTGTGTGCGGCGAAGAATGGCCCGGATGCGGGCAAGTAATTCATCCGTGCTGAAGGGCTTCGAAAGATAATCATCCGCTCCCGCATTAAGGCCGGTGACGCGATCTTCAATCTGGCTTTTGGCCGTAAGCATCAGAATAGGGACGCCCTGCTCCAAGCGACGCAACTCACAGGCCACCGCGTAGCCATCGAGGCGCGGCATCATGACATCGAGTAGAATGAGATCTGGCTTTTCTTCCACGGCGCGTTTCAAACCACTTTCACCATCGCTTGCGGTGAGGACACGAAACCCCTCGCCTTCCAGGCAATCCTTCAACGCCGTCCGCATCGGCAGTTCGTCTTCGATGATTAAGATTCGCGACATATTATTTTCGTAGCGGCCGACGTGAGGAGGATCATTTGAAAGTCAGAGCCTCGTTACCTCGTCTCCTACAGGTTTTCATTTTGGTTTTCGGTCGGCAGTTCAATCGTGAAACAACTCCCCTGCCCCGGCGCACTGCGCACGACGATTCTTCCACCGTGCGCTTCGACGATGTGTTTGACGATGCTCAGTCCGATACCGACGCCCTGGGTCTCACGACGCAATTCCGAACCGAGTCGATAAAACCGTTCGAAAATCTTCTTCTGCTGATTCAGTGGAATTCCCGTTCCATAATCTCCGACACTCAAAGAAAGGGCCTGGGGATTCTGCTCCAAACGCACGTTCACCAGCTTTCCATTCGGCGAATGCTTGATGGCGTTATCAATTAAATTAATCAACGCCTGTTGAATCGCGCGGCCATCGATCGACGGTTGCGGGCCGCTGGCGGCAAGGTCCGCCGCGATAGAGCATTTTAACAGAACCCGTTTCTCCTCCGCGTATGGCTCCATCAGCTTAACTGTTTCGCTCGTCAACCGGGCAATGTCCGTCGGTTCAAATTCGTATTCCTTGCGGCCCTGCTCAATTCGCGAGAAATCGAGAACGTTCTCAATGAGCGAGGAAAGACGTCGACACTCCTGCGTGATGAAGCGGAAGTATTCGTGTTGTTTCTTTGGGTCAGAAATTTTACCGCGCTCCAATCCCTCCGCCATCAGCCGCACCGACGCAAGCGGCGCCCGCAGCTCGTGTGAGACACTCGATACGAAATTGCTTTTCATTTCATTCAAGTGGAGTTGCCGGCGAAATGCGCGGTGCGCCGCAAACAATCCGACCAGCGCGACTGCCGCGGCAAAAGCGATGAGCGAACCAAAAATCAGAACGCGCTTCTGCTGGAGCGCGAAGAGTTCCTTCGGCTGGACGAGCCGAATCTGCACCTTGAACCCTGGCAGTTTCATCCCCTGTTCAATGAAGTTGGCTTCAGTGGTTCCACGTGGGACTTCCCAGTTCTCCAGAGTTTGCGCCAGAACTTCAGTCGCATTGGTAATCTGCGGAATCTCTGCCTCTGAAAGGTTGAAGCTGTAATCGACACCCGCTTCGACCTTTGTCTTGCCCAGCAGATCAATGTAACCGGCGGCGCCGAGATCCAGCCATGGGCCGCTGAGCGAATAGGGAAACTCCTTCGGTTTACCAGATTCTTTCGGAAACGTTTTCCCACACACCTCAAAGCTGATCGAGGCGTACGCCGGTAAACGAATCCGTGATTTATCAAGCATTTCCAGCACGGCTACTTCGGCCAAAGATTCCGAAGCAGCGAGCAACTCGTAGCCGCAAATCTGTTCGTCGGTTTCTTTTGCTTTGACGGGATTCACGCTCACCAAACGGTTTTCTCCCTGCCACGTGGTCCAAAAAGCCGTCGGCGACCGCCACTTATCCGGTCGCATCAGACCGTCACTGTTAAGATCTTCATAAAAAGGATAGCGCAACTGATTGGCAGTCCATCGATAACGCCACCGTTCAATTTCCCCAACGTTGTCAGGAAAAAAACGATGCCCGGTCGCACTCGCCTCTTCGACGAGCACGGAGGAGAGCGATGAGGGATGACGAACCGCGTTTGAAGCAAGCAACATCGCGCTGTTTTGCAGATTCGTGAGCGTGGAAGTTTCAGTGGCCTGGGTAAATCTCGTTGCCTGTAAACGCATCAATTCCAAGGCCGCTAAAGACGAAAGGGGCAAACCACTGGCGGTCAACATGGCATTCGACGAGTTGATGAGATCCACCAAAATAGCTTCTGCCACGAGCGGCTGATTTGTGTTCATCAGAAGGGCTAACGAAAACTTCGCTCGCGCGGCAAAAGGCTCCGGCGGATTCAGATGCAGAAACGATTCAACATTCCCATACCTTTCAGGTGCAGCCTCCCAGAGCTCTCGTTGCAGTGCCGATAGCACTTCGTGTCCATCGCTTTGTGGAATGGGAACAGCGTCATAAGGTGGCGGATCAATTAATTTTCCCTCCAACGAAACGATTGGGCCATAAAAGAACGGCCGGACTTGTGAACGCAAATAACCTTCGATCAATTCGCGGTAGGGCTGAAGCGGAATGTGATAACGCTCCTCGACTGGTTTATTGCCAGTCGAGACCGTGCCTCCCAGGCTGCGGCGGGCGTCTAAACTCTTCTGATTACTCTCCCACGTGGCGTAATTGTCCTGTGCGCGCAGTTGCGTTTCCAGATGGGACGAAATGTAACGGGCCACTTCATCGGACAATCGTTGCGAATCCTCTCGCGCCTGCTGCATCACGAGCGACTTGTCTTGCCGTAGAAAAAACACCCCCATAATCGCCAGCGCCAGGACCGGGAGGATAATCAGCAGTCCCTGCCAGAAGAAAGTTGGCTTGCGGTTGGGTTTGGTGACGTGCTTATCCACTGGCCCCGACATTAGGCCACGGCACGAAAGCAAATGTCACGGTTTTGTAAAGTTCGAATGGGTCGACAGGTGCCATCCGAGGTTCGGAGTCCCGGCTTCAGCCGGTAAAACGCTGGCATCCTCACGCAGGTTGAAAATTTCACGGTCATCCTGTTTGCGTACACCTCGCCGGCTGAAGCCGGGACTCCGTACCTTCACATTCCGGCATCATCCCAAGTCTTTCCATAGTCGCGAACGGGATACTCTTTCCATACTCTCTCGGCTTCCGTCCTTCCCATTTGTTCCAGATAATCCGTAGCGCTGCTCCACTGCCATTCCGTCCAGAGCCGCGCATACCCGTGATGCACCGGGTTGTTGTGAACATAGTTCACCGTGGCGAAGAAGTGCCGCTCGGAGCGCATGAACCGTTCTACGGCGCCGTGAAAAATTTGCCGTCCGCGGGTGTTTTCTTCACCATTCCAAGCGCGACTAGTGCGTCCGTGAAAACGTCCCAATTCATAAAGCAGTTTGAGGATGTTTGGCGCTTCAACCAGAGCGTGATAATGGTTTGGCATCACGCACCAAGCTACCGTACGGGTTGTGTGTTCTCGAAATAGTTCCAGCAGTGTGGCGGAGAAGCTATCCATGCGCTGAAGGGAGTGACCGATATGAGGCGCATGTTCATAACAGGCTGCAGAGATGAGGAAATGAAGGTGCCCGTAATTCGGACGATGCGGTGGCGCATGCCACGGGCGCGCATTGTCCTTCCGCCACACAAGCAATTCCTCGCGTTGTATCGGCGTGAGATCTCTCCAAATGTAACCAGGCGCGGACATTTATTGGTTCGGAGTCCCGGCTTCAGCCGGTAAAACGCTGGCATCCTCAATCGCGTGGCAAATTCTCAACATCATACTGTTTACGTGCGTCTCGCCGGCTAAAGCCGGGACTCCGAACCCCGGATCTACGCTCCATCGCTCAAGATCCAGTTCACCGCGCCGGGCACATCATCTACCACGACCGCGTTCCCTAGTTTCTCGGGGTTTAGTTTTGAGAATTCTGCACCGTAACCGGTGCGCACCAGGATGCTTTTCTTCACGCCTGCGTTCCATCCACATTCGAGGTCGATCAGCTTGTCGCCGATCATGTAGCTTTGTGCCAGATCGATTCCCAGCTCGTCGCGAGCATCGAAAAGGAATTGCGGGGACGGTTTGCGTCCACGGCTTGGTGCATCAGGATGTTCCGGGGCGATATAGATTTTTTCGAAGCGAAGACCCGCCCGTGCGAACTCCGCCGCGAGATGGGCATGAACATTGTCCACATCGGCCAATGTGAAATAACCGCGACCGACGCCGGATTGATTGGTGACCATCACCAGTTTGAATCCGGCTTCCGCGAGACGTTTACACGCATCGACGACGCCGGGATAGATCACCACCTGCTCCGGTCGATGGAGATAATCTTTGTCTTCGATGATCGTCCCGTCGCGATCGAGAAAAACTGCGCGATTCATGGGCCGTACATAGACCAGTCCGTCCCAAATGAAAACAAAAACGCGAGGCAACCTGCCTCGCGTTTCGTGAAAAGAGGTGAAACTCCGTTTATTTTATCAGACGCAAAAACTTGGTGCCAATTGCTGGAATGACCACGGTGTTGGAATTATTAACCACATTTGTGGTCTCGATTACAGCCTGCCAATTCGTCGAACCCAAATTCAAATTACTTTGGAGGACGTAACCGTTGAAGCCAACCGGCCACGTAATATTCACGCTCGTATTCGTCGACTGAACGGAGAGCACTGGAGCATCAACATAGGGTTCACCATAAACGTTCAGCCAATCATAACGAATCGTGCCGCCAGTGCCGTATGTGCTACCCGGAACTGTCGCAATATAATTGGTCGAGCCAGAGCCAAGGGCGCTGATTTCAATTTCGCTCACAATGCGAAACACGACATTTGAATTATTGTTCAGCGCGCTGATGGACGAAAGGTCATTTGTAACCAGAAGGAAAGATGAGTTCGTAAGAGTCATATTAATAACAGGTCCGTCCACAAAGGTCGTACCGTCAGTGCTATATTGCAGACGGGTATATTTGCTGGCGGTCGCTGTATTCCGTTGCTCCCAAGCCATAAATATTTTCTGGTATCCGAGGGTGCTAACATTGAACTGAGCACCCCGCGTTTTATTTTCCAAGCCTTGAGCCGGATACGTTGAAGTGTTCCAGGCAAAGTTAGCGTTCGCCCCGTCCAAGGCGGCAGGATCAGAATCGGTTCCCGCAACAAAGGCGGCTGTCGCGCCTCCAAGGAGGGACGCAGCAATGTTATCGCTTACGGACGGCAATGGCGCAGTAACTGGATACTGTGTTGTCGCGTTAAAATTCCACTGTGCAATGCGCTGTGATGGGCGAGGATATACGGTCAATGTCGCAGAATTGGTTGCCGTGCCGAAAGGACTGGTTACAAAGACAGTATAAGTACCGGCATCTACAATTTGCGCGTTGGTCACTCCGAGGATGCTTGCGTTTCCATTTGGAACGTTACTGACACCTTTTTTCCATTGATAAGTGACCGGCGGACTTCCTGCAGCAGTAACTCGAAACAATCCGGTGTCGCCGACCAGATTTGTCCGGTTTGATGCCCCAAAAGTAACTGCCGGATCAATGACTGTGAGTGTCGCATTCGTCGTGGCGGTTCCTACACTGTTTGTAACCACAATCGTATATGTGCCCGCGTCAGGCGCAAAAACGTTGGTAATAGTAAGGCTGGCCGTAGTAGCACCAAAAACGACAGATCCGCTTGCGGTAGGGCCGTCAAACAAATCGTTGTTGTCCTTCTTCCATTGAAAGCCAAGGGGGCCGGTCCCGCTGACGACCGCCGTAAAGACCGCGGTGGAACTGGCATTGTTCGTCAAATTAGCGGGTCGAGTAGTAATGCTGGGAGGATTAGTGGTGTTTGCAACCGCGTTATATGTCAGGCTGAAATTATCGACAGCAAACGTGTCTCGATTACTAGAACCTGTCGTTGCTCCCAAAGCGACCACACGAATCCATACGTTTTGCCCTTGATTGTCCAATGCGGTCCCCAAAGAAAAGGTCTTCACGGTAGTGCCAAACACTCCCGGATCGGCAAACGTTCCCAAGGAGGTAAAAATTGCCGGAGTATTCCCGATCGAGTAATCAATCGTCCATACCGTTGAACGAGTTTGAACGCTCAACATGTTCATATCAACTTTCAGCTGAAAATTGCCCAAGCCAGCCGTATCCTGTAATTGTAAAACAAATGCAGCCCCAGGATCACCAAAAGCACCGGTTTGTCTTACACCTAAAGCGCGATTGAGTGTCACGCTGTTCGTCTGAGTCGATGCGGGTTCGGAACCTGTATAAACCGTGCCATCGGTGTTCGTCGTGGAAGCATAGTTAGCGAACGATCCCGTCGTCGAACCCCAATCTTTGTGGTTGGCATTGAAAGTCGCGGCAGTACCCAAATTACTTGCTGAAGCACCGGTACGGACACTCCATCCAGTCGGCAAACCACTTCCAATACCATTAAAATCCTGCACGTAATTTGTTCCCGTCAGAACAACTTGAGCATTTGAGACATAGTCCGCAAAAACGATAAGGGCAGTGAGGGCGAATAAATGCTTTTTCATAAAATTTTGATGATTACCGGCTGAAAGGATTCCAAACCAGAAAACTGTTCGTGTCTTCAGATCCAGCGCCAGCGTTTGTGACAGTATTGCCTTTGTAGAACCCGGCATGTCCGTCCACAAAATTGATGTTACCGCCACCATTGTGTCGTTTCGCAAAATTGCGCCAACGGTTCGCGGGATTTACGGAATTGAATTGTGGCGAGCCATTGACCACTTCTTCGGTAGGGCTGAAGACGCAGTCAAATAGGAGCACCGTACGGGCGGTATAGGGAATCGCGCTAATTTTAGGCATGGCGACGATTGCGCCTGATGAATCGCGCTTTAGGTCGACGTTGAATTCGTAGCTGAAGAAACCATCGCGGCCTGCTCCACTCAGAATCCCGAAATCCGCCGAACTCATTCGGGCAGCCGGGCAGCTCCAAATTTTTCCGACTCCACCTGGAAAGGGGAGAATTTGTGAGTTTCCTTGAGCGGTGCCCACTGCGTTAAAGGTATACGTCTTCAGCGCTTTATCCCCAACTAGTTGCGGTAATAAATTAAACCAAGCCCCAGCATTCTGAGAATCGCCGGCAGTGTACGTCCCGCCTGCATTCATGCCGTCACCCGGGAGGTTGTCTCCATTTTCACCACCATAAAGTTGAACCGAAAGACCCCACTGTTTGAGATTAGAGAGTGAACTCGTCGCCTGAGCCCTCTCTTTGGCCTTGCTCAGCGCTGGCAACAACATGGCCGCAAGGATGGCGATGATCGCGATGACCACAAGGAGCTCGATAAGGGTAAAAGCTTTTAATCTTTTAGGCATGAGGGTCCGGTGAAAAGTTATGTTGGTTGTGTGCGGGACTTTCCTTCCCACACTTAAGGGAAACTCTATCTTCTCCAGAGGCCAAAACGCAAGCTTTCCTTGGTGACGATTGTGTGAAACTTATTCACAAGTTTTATCGATTAAGGTCATGGATTTCAGCGGTTTGGTGCATGGAGGCGTGGAGTTGCAACAAGAAGCGTGAAACGGCACGTCCACCCACCTTTCCCGGCGGAATCCAGGGTCACGGACGGGACATGGGGCCGGTG
>JAQGOU010000651.1 GCA_028293445.1 Verrucomicrobiales bacterium
CTAGCAGGGGATCAGTGGGGACGAGGCTTGACTTCTACGATCTTCTTGTCTAAAACAGTCCCCGTTCCCCAACTGGTCTTTTAGCCGATCTCTTGTCTTGATCCGGCTACCCTCAACATTAGAGAACCCATGTACCTACACTAAAATGAAAATCCACTTCCGCTCACATTTCTGGACCGGTGCCAAGACGATCGTCGCCGCGCTTGCCATCGCAGGCTTCTCCCTCGAAGCTGCGGCACCGTCTGTTACTACGGTCGTTGTCTCAGGCACGAAATTCTACAACGGCACGATGAGCAATATCGTGCTCGAAAATGGCACGCTGCATCTGGGCAGTGATACGTCGCCAACTACTTTCAACAGCGGCTATAGTTTGTTCGGCATTTATACTTCCGGGGAACTCACGGCTCGTAATCCTTTTCAAAGCCTGAGCTTCAATTACGACGGAGTGTTGCTTCCGGGGAGTGATTTGGTTTGTGCGGTGCGCACCCAGGCGGGCGGCGAGTGGTCCATCTGGACGGAACTTACCGCAAGTCAATTGGGGAAACCGATTGCCGTGAATGGCTCGGCAACAGCGTTGCAATATCGCATTTCTTTCTTTGCGAATAGCCAGGCGACAAGTCCATTGATTCGGTCGGTAACGGCCCGATTGTCCTCCAGCGGCGCACCGGCCAGTCAGCCTCGCCAAACGGCCAATGCGACGCATCCGACTTATCACATCTATGCGACTCGCGAAGGTCTGGTTGGGAACAGGACGGCGAACGGCCATACGATCGTGTCGCGCGATCATTTTGTCGCGCTGCCTTCCGGTACCGTGTTGGATTGCAATGGTTGCAGCACTTATACGGTTACGTTGAAGAACCCTGCGAATGGAAACACAGTGACAGAAAAAATTTATGACGTGGGTCCGTGGAATACGAAAGACAACTACTGGCATACACCGCGCGCTGAATTTTCCAGTCTCGCGCTCGGTCTTCCCGAGGCACAGGCTGCGTATCAAAATGGGTTCAACGGCGGCCACGACGAATTCGGTCGCACGGTGGCAAATCCGGCCGGTATTGATCTGGCCGATGGCACGTTCTGGGATTCGATGGGGATGGTCGGCAATGGTTGGATTGATGTGACCTTCAACATGGAAAACCTGCCGTCAGCCGTGGTGATCGTGGACAATTCGGATCCCGGTTTCACTGCTTCGGCCAACTGGGCCACTGGGACAAGTTCAACGGACAAGAATGGCGCGAATTACCGGTATCGTTCAACCGCATCGGTCAGCGACGCCGCCAATTGGAATGCGAACATCGCCGCGACGAAGACCACGACCGCCTATTGCTGGTATCCTCAAGGCGCGAATCGTTCCTCTACGGCGCCGTATATTGTTTATCACCAGGGAAGTTCCTCGTCCGTAAGCATCAATCAACAAATCAGCGGCGGACAATGGGTTTCCCTCGGCGCATACACCATGAATGCCGGCGGCAACGACGTGAAACTCTCCTGCTGGACGACCACTGGTTTCATCGTGGTTGCGGACGCAATCAAGTGGGCACAATAATTTAGAGAACCCGTAAGAAAAACCCACACCCGGCAAAGCGGTTTTCGGAAACGAAAGCCGCTTTTGCTTTTTCAGCGATCATGATCTCTCGGGAAAAGTCCTACAGGAATGTGGACGGCGTGCTGACAGACATTCGTTCCGAAATCGAGTGATGTTAGCGTTGCTGGCGGGCAACGCGGATGCCGGCAACTTAACTCAGGCCGCTCCGTGTGGAGCGGCCATTTTTTTAATCCCTCATGGCCGCATCGAGAAAGCCGGCGATGTCTGGACCCCATACATGGACACCAGTCAGGGCGAAGATGCTGGCTTCCTTCTGGGTTTTGCCATGCGGCGGATAAACCATAGTGGCGTTGGGCTTGCCCTTTTTTGCCAACTCCTTCCCAAGCGTTGAAATCGCCTGGAGATGGGCATCGTTTTGTACCTGGACAATGAAGATGGGAGCTTTGGACATCTTGACTCCGGTGGTCATCATTTCCCGTAAAAACGGACTATTACTCCATTGGGCTGAGCCGGGGGTGAAGAGAATGAATCCGCGAACGTCGGAAGTGACACCCGCTTCATACAATGCCTGTACGGCGCCACTCGAATAGCCGCCCAGGAAAATCTTCGTTGGATCGACAAACGCCTGCTTCTTCAGCCATCGGACTGCCGATTGAAAGTCAGAGTGGTTTTCATCGAGAGATTCTTTCAGAGCTCGCCGGGCTGAGGCCGTTGCTTCCTGATCGGTGTCGACGGCCTCTCCGTCGGAAAACACAACATTTCGCGCCCGTCGATCGGGGATGAACAAGACAAAGCCGCGTTGCAGAAAGTAATCGGCCAGTGCATCAAACCTGGAAACCGGACCCGATTGCAAAATCGGCTTCGGACTGCCGTGGTTCCAGATAATCACGGGATGAGAGCCGGGCGTTTCTGGTCTAAACAAATAGGCGTTCAGGGCGAGCTTTTCGCCTGCGAACGAAATGACCGACGCGATGGGAGAATTAGTGGCGTTATCTGCGACGACATTGCAGCAAAACAACCAAAGCACCGCGGTGTATGCTGCCGTTCCCGGAAATTTCATGAAGCTGGTTTGGTTTTGAAGCAATTCGCTAACATGCGAATAGCTAGAAAGAGGCCAACCTGCTTGATTGTGGCTTATGGTTTGCTCAGGAAGCGCTTGCTTTCTTCACCGTCTCGCCATCGATCCAGGTGCCCTCCACCAAAATCGTATGTGGCAACGAGGGAACGTCACGCTCATTACGCTGGATCATGCCGACCAAAAAATCAACGGCGACACGGCCGATCATCTGGCTGTTTTGATAAATGCCCGCGATTTTTCCTGATTGATCGGGACAATTAAGATGAACAAAGCCGACGTCATGGGGCACTCGCTTGTTCATGGTCTGCAGCCACTCCAGAATCTTGGCCTGTTGGCTGATCACGACATCGGGACGATTTTTAACAAACCACGCACGGAAACTCGCTTCGTTCCAGTCTTTGTCATCAATGACGCAGAGCGGAATGGTTTTCCCGCCGGAAACACGCTGCTGTTCCATGAGAAAACTGGCCGTCCATTGATCATCCACGCGGTGGTCGCAACTCGCCGGCATCGCCAATCCGATCCGTGTGTATCCAAGCCGGCGCAGTTGTCGCATCACCATGCGCATGGAGCGGAACTGGTGGTTCGAAGCGCGGTGCAGAATTGGTCGTGCCAGGGTGTAACTAAAAGTAACGGCAGAAAACTTTTCCCAATCGAGACTCAGATGGCCAACGGAAACGGGCAGGGGAGCGACAATAATACCATTGATGTTCCGACTGTATAAAATGTGACTGAGTCGTTGTGCATTCATGCCGTTCTCGCGCAGCCAGAATTCTTCGAGACGATAACCATGTCGATCCGCGCACTCCAGGGCTCCCTGGAAAAATTCCTGGTAAATTTTCCGTGTCTTCCATCCGTCGCGCGTGGGAAAGCTCGTCACGAAGGCGAGGACCGAATGGGAATGCGGCGCTTTGCCAGCGCGGCGGTAACTCATGAGAGCCGAGATTAGTGGATTCGGACGATAGCCAAGTGCATTGGCGACGCGTTCAATTTTGGTTTGTGTTTCCGGGGAAACAGACGCGTGTTTTCGCAGGGCGCGAGAAACGGTCATCAAACTAACACCCGCTTCCCGGGCGATATCCTTCAAAGTGACAGTTCTATGCTGAGTCATTGTTACAGTTAACAGTATGGAGGCATTGTTTGGCTTGGCAATAGCAAATTATGTTGCACTCCGCCCCACAGAACAACATCACACCAGACCCGTTGAAAAACTAAAAACTCTAATGAACATCAAAACAAAACTCCCGGTGCTCGGTTGCCTTCTCGGGGCTACCATTGCTCAAGCCAGCACTGATTACGGTCCAGCAACATGGAAAGCCAATTGCGGCCAATATTATACCTCCGGCAACGGGCACAAATTCGCGGTGATCCACGACATCGAAGGATACTACCTTTCCACCATTTCTTATTTTCAGAACTGCGGCACTACGGCGAGCATTCATTATTTAGTGAACGGCAAGCATGATACCTCCACGGACGCGGCTGCAGGCGATATCACTCAGATGGTGCGCGATTCCAATTACGCATGGCATGTAAAATGTTGGAATACGCATAGCGCTGGCACCGAGCATGAAGGCTTTGCGAGTAATCCGGCATGGTTCACAGCAGCGCTGTACGATGCCTCGGCCGATCTGCAGAAACATTTTGCGAGCATCTATGGTCTCGCCAAGGATCGAAATCATATCGTTGGCCACAACGAATGGCAGAACTCCGCGTGGCGTACGTATGCTGCAAATAATTTGGGGATCGATCCAAACTGTAATTCTCATACTGATCCTGGATCATTCTGGGACTGGACTGGCTTCATGGCTTTGATCAATAACACGACTGGCAGTGCGAATCCTCCCTACATGTTCGATGCGGGTGTGGAAGGCTGGAGCGCTGCAAATGGTTGGGCGGGCGGGTTGATGTGGACTGATGCCGGCGGTTGGTCGGGCGTGATCTATCAGGATCAAACAGATACGAATCCTTACTTCACCGGTCCGAACTGCACGTACCCGGCGACGTCGCCCACAGGATGCATCAACGTGAGCGTTTATCCGCAAGGTGGCACCACGGCAAATCACGAGTTGCAATTCTATTGGAAGACCACTGGGGAGGACTTCTTTGATGGCACGAAATCCAGTCCACTCGTCAACTACGTCAAGCAGGATAATTGGATTCGTCTTAACCTCGAAACTGGCGCGAGCGGCAAGTGGGCCGGTCAAACGATCACGAAGTTCCGTGTGGACTTTGATGATAAACCTTTCGGCGTCCGCTTCATCGTTGGACACGTGATCAATCAAGCGACCCCGATCTACACCTTCGACACCACAGCGCAGAGTTGGACTGTTGGAAGTGGTTTAGGTGCTATCAATCAGGAAAGCTGCTGCGGATGGCCTGGTGTCATTTGGGCGGACCAGACTGGCGTCAATCCTTACTTCGTGAGCCCTGCCTTCAGTGGTTTCTATGGTGGCGCCAACGATCTCGTGCAAGTCCGCTTCTACGCGCAGAACGGAACCAATGCGACGCACGACGCCCAGGTTTACTGGCAGACGACCAGCGACGCCACATGGGGTGGGGTTAAAAGCACATCGATTGTTAACTGGAGCGGCAACAATCAATACGTCACGGTTAATTTCCCAGTGGGTGCAAACTCAAACTGGGCCACGAGCCAAATCACAAAGCTGCGTGTTGATGTGGATGACAAACCGACCGGCATCCGTTGGATGATCGATTCGGTGAAGATCGTTCACCCATAATTTGCAACAAACGCCCGACCCATCCATCAAGGCCCGCCGCAAGGCGGGCCTTTTTTATTTGGTGTCTTCGGAAGTTTCCTGGAAGGGATTTCCCATGCGCGTCTTGCCATGAGCCACTTTTGTTTTTGGATCAAGCCTCGCTCCGCATACGATCGCACCCAGGCCTTCGGTTACCTTGAATCCAACTTTCTTGAGATACTCCGCTTCGGCCTTCGGCCAGGTTTTTTCGAGGATAACATTGGGCGCACCGATACAATTCATTCGCGGTGCATCGAGAGATTCCTCCATCGTTTTGTTACGTCCGATGTAGTGAGTGAAGAAATCGTAAAGAGCGTTTGGAATCTTTGTTCCTCCTGCGGCACCGACTGCCAACACCGGCTTCTTATTCCTCAGTAATACGCACGGCGCCATGTTGTGAACCGGCCGTTTGTTTGGCCCGACAGAATTTGGATGCCCGGGACGCGGGTCGAATCGCGCCATTCCTTGCCCGAGCACAATGCCGAGCGACTCCACTGAAACCTGCGCTCCGTAGCTGCTTCCTTGCGTTAGCGTGATCGACGCGTAATTCCCTTGTTGATCTACGGCGCTGATATGCAGGGTGCCGATCGCTTCGATACGCTCCAGTTTCAGTGATAACGCTTTCTTTGCTTTCACTGCTGCTCGCACGACCTCTGCCTGTTCGTGTGCGTAATCCTCCGACAACAATTCCTTCACCGGAACATCAGTAAACCGGGGATCGCCAAAATAATCTCCTCGATCCTTCCACGCCAGACGCAGTGCCTCCAGCTTCGCATGTGTGGCTTCTTCCGGAGATCGGCGGGTGCGTTCCCACTTCAACGCTTTTAAAATAGACAGGGCTTCAAGTGTCAGCAAACCGCACGCACCCAGTGGCGCGGTGCAAATGGTGTAATCGCCCCACTTTAATTCGTAAGGCGCAAGTTCACGTGCTTCATAGGCAGCCAGATCCTTTGCCGTGACAATGCCGCCATGCTTTTGAAATGCTTCAGCAATTTGATTCGCGATATCGCCACGATAGAAAGATTCAACCGAATTGCGCGCGGCGAAGGTCGACAGCGATTCAGCCAGCGCATTGAAATTGACGTATTGGTCCTTCTTGGTGGTCTTCTTTGCAATGTCGATGGCGGGTTGTAGCAGCTCGCGCAAAGGTTTAGAACCATATCGGTCGACGGCCATTTGTAATCCGGCGCAGGTTCCCGGGACACCGGCGGCCAGCCAGCCATGGAAATTCTTTCTGCCGACGACATTTCCCTTTTCATCCAATGGAAACATCCCAGGATGCGCTGCGGCCGGTGCGGCAACATTAAAGTCAATGCACGTCACCCGGCCATTCGCGAGGGCAATCGTCATCGCTCCACCATAACCACCAGGGCCAGTTTTGCTCGGGATAATAACACCGGCCGCAAAAGCCGTGGCTACCGCTGCATCAATGGCGTTCCCGCCTTCGTGAAGAATTTGTTCGCCCGCTGCGACTACTGGAGGATCGCTCGCAACCGCACCGACTTTGCTCGAGGAGCTTATCCTCTTTTCCGCAAAAGAAAGCGTTGGACTCAATGCCGTGGCGGTTACCGCGCCACCGGTTAACCACAACATTTCTCTTCGTGTAAATTGCTTCGACATGGACAGATTGAAGGACGCCACAAAACGGTGGCAGGTCACAAAAGCTTTCGCAATGATTCCGTGATGGCGCATCGCAAAAGCGTGTGACATTCTTTTGTGAGTGCCGGCAAGTGTGTCATCAGATATCAAAGCTCCTTCGGTAGAAAGCACTCCCGGAACCCCACGCCTTTTGTCTCTCGACGCACTGCGTGGTTTTGACATGTTTTGGATCATGGGCGGCGATCAATTGATTCGCTCCCTGCAAAAAATTGACGCTTCTCCCTTCACTGCTGAACTCAACGAACAAATGGAGCACGTGCCCTTCGCGGGTTTTCATTTCTATGATTTAATTTTTCCGCTCTTTGTTTTTATGGTTGGCGTGGCGATTACCTTTTCCGTGCCGCGGATGATTCGGAGGCAGGGCAGGGGAGCGGCGGTCAAACGGATTGCGATTCGTTCAGTGATTTTAGTTTTGCTCGGCGCACTCTATATGGGCGGCGTTTCCAACGGCTTCAAAAACATCTACTTCGCCGGCGTGTTGCAGCGCATTGGTGTTGCTTACTTCTTCGCTGCTCTCATTTTTTGTCTGTGTCGAAATGTGAAAGCACTGGTCCTCATTTGCATCGCATGTTTGGTTGGTTACTGGGCCCTCATGACGTTTGTTCCCGTGCCGGGATTGATTGCCAAAGGGACTGGTGCGCCCGGCTTTCTGCCGGTGTATAACTTTGATTTTTCGCACTTCAATCCTCCATCGTGTGCGTCGGGCAAAAGTCTGGCCTACGCGATCGACCAGGTCTTCATGCCTGGACAAAAATTTGAAGGCACCTTGTTGAGCACGTTGGGCGCGATCGCGAACGCGCTACTCGGAATTTTTGCGGGGCTGTTGTTACAGAGCCAAAGCGTACTGCCGAAAATGAAATCATTGTGGCTCGTCGTGGCCGGAGTCGTCAGTGTTGAACTCGGGTTTCTGTGGGGCCTTGAGTTTCCCATCGTGAAACTTCTCTGGACCTCTTCCTACGTGCTGGTCGCGTGTGGCTACAGCGCGATCTTGCTCGGTCTGTTCCATCAGATCATTGATGTGTGGGGTTTCAAAAAATGGTGCCAGCCATTCGTGTGGATCGGCATGAATGCGATCACGATTTACCTCATCTCAGCAGTGGTCGGTTTTCCAAAAGTAGCCACGCGGTTTATCGGCGCCGACATCGCCGCGGCGCTTGGATCGTGGGCTGATTTCACGCGGGCTGCTCTCGCGTTGTTTTTCGTTTTTGTGGTTTGCCGATTTTTATATCGGCGACAATTATTTTTACGTTTGTGACAACAACCGAGCGGGTCGGAGTGATGCTGCTCGGAATTTTTGCGTGCCGTTGTACGCTGTCTTGAGAGTCTGCGATTGACAATGAAGTTGTTCGTCATTATCCAGAGCATGATCGCTACTAGTTACCTTCAACGTTGTTTTCCTCGGCTTTTCGTATTGATCAATTTAATCAAATTGTCTCGGATGTATAACCTTGGCTTCTGAGGTGTCTTCTTAAAGGAAACTTGCGGAAAGAGTCGAACTCACTCGTTAAAATAGATGATTGTGTCGGCCAACGCGCCCGATCATCCAAAAAAGTCTCTGTTTTCGCTCCTGGCCTGGCTTTTTAGATCGCTTTCGTAGTCAAGCGACCGAAATTGAAATTTTCTGGGTCAAATAGGGGGTCGAGGGCAGTTTTTAGAACGTTTTCAGGAATTTTGCGGGTCATTGACCCACAACGCACCCGATTTCACTTCCGAAATGGAAATAAAAAATTATTCGTCGAGAATTTCACTCTAAAAAAGTGCCGGTTTAATTTTTCGCCGCCATTTTTACTCTGGAAATGCCGATGAAAAATTTTTCGACGGGAATTTCACTCTAAAAATGAGGCGGTTTGATTTTTCGACGGGATTTTCACTCTGGAAATGGCGATAAATAATTTTTCGACGGAAATTTCAGTCTAAAAATGAGGCGGTTTAATTTTTCGTCGCCATTTTCACTCTGGAAATAGCGACAAATAATTTTTTGGCGGCATTTCCAGTCTAAAATCAGGCCGGTTTTTACAAATAACCAGCATTTTTATAGTGAAAAGCCATGAAGTGCCAACTGCGACGCATCGCTTTAAGCAGAATAACAGATCGCCTCCTGGAGCCAATTCTCTCGATCGCTTTTCTTATACGATTCTGCGCTGACGCTTCACGAACATCAGAGTCCCTTATGACATTACTGCCTTTTGGAGAAATATGATGGTCACGGTTCGCGCGCTGCTTCCTGCATCGAGTTAAGGCACCTCTGGAACTTAAGGTTCTAAAACGATTCGATAATAGCGTTGTGCCCCGGATGTCGACGGATCCAAAATCGATTCGCTCTCAGCATCCGCTATAACCGTGTCAAGATGAGTCCAATCCGTTTCGTTCAGAGCGTTTTTATATTCGACGTCATAAGTCCGCCCGGAAATCGTGGACCAACTGAACGTGACGTCGCCATTCGCATTGCGCGCGATTGAACTGATAAGCGGGTTTTGCGATGGCAACGCAACTTTAGAAACCCAGGCGTCGACTTCCGTAAAGCGCGTCTGCCAATCAGTGCCCGAGTCGTTAAGTTTGTGTCCGAGTGAGTTGAGCCGTAGATAACGAAAATCTTTCACGGAGTACTTGTCCTTATCGGCCGTTGGACCTGGAACGAACGTGTTGGGAAAATCATAACGGACGTAGTTGAAATTGTCGTTTTGCGTCATGGCATCCCAGTGCAGTGAATTGGTGATCACGGTAAAATCACCCGGACCGCCGATGGAAGAAACAGAGAGATCTGCTCGAATTCCCCGCCGAAGATTGTCACCGGCCGCAATCCATAGGTCGACTCGGTCCAGCTTCCAGGTGAAGCCATCGCCTGGATCTCCGAAATCCCACGCCATTCCCACCCAGGTGTTGTCCGGCCCGGGAATAACATTGTCTTCCGGAGCGCTGGCGGAGGTTGCATCCGCGAGCCAGGATATTGACGAGCCGGGCTCGACCGGGGGATGACTGTTAAAATAAGGCAGCACTCCATTGATGCTGTCATTGGTCGATTGATTCAACGGCACATCGACTTGCTGGGTGACATAGGGTGAGGTCGTAGACGTTGTTATCGCCCGGGCTTCTCGAGCGCAGAGTAAAGCGAGCCCGATGAACAAACATAGCCTGGATAGCCGAAACGGA
>JAQGOU010000657.1 GCA_028293445.1 Verrucomicrobiales bacterium
CCGACGTTTTGCGCCATGCCGCCGTGCACGAGAACGAGACTGTTTTGCAAATGCTCGCGGACGGAATGAGGAATTTCTTTGGCATCAAATACTTTATGGGTCGGCATCAAGCGACCGCGACTGACGCCGGATTCAGGATCTGTTTCCTCGGCGAGGATACCCTGGATCAGTTTGATTCCGGGCCAGACACCGCCGGAGTCCTGCCATCCACCACCGGAGCCACCGATCCATTCGCCGAGGATGGCCCGGGCTAGAACCAGACGCCTTTCGTTTTCTTCGAGTTGACCATCCAGCGAACGGGCCTGTCCGGTCGCACGCATACAAACAGAAATCAACGCGGCGAGAAGGTTGGTGGAAACCGCGAGCCTCGAGCCTTTCGGAATACTGTTAACGTTGCTGACGATTTCCAATCCGCGTCCCGGCCCGACCACCATCGCGAGCAAGTCTCCCAGACTTTGCCCGGAGCCTTCAATGCCCGGTGGAACAATGCCCGAGGCGATCACAGCCGCCTTGAGCAAGCCGAGATAGTCTTTCGCAAAATCAAATACTTCGGCGAGATGTGTGATATCTGCGCTGGCACCCAGATCCACACTGGTGAGCCGAAGAACAGGTTCATCGATCACGCGCAAATACGCTTCCACCGGCGGTTTCGGGGCTGCATCGCGTCCTTTCACGCCGAGGTCGATGGAGATATTCAGAACTTTCGCGCCTTCCGGAAAATCCATGCCGAGAAAGAAAATATCACTCCAGGCGCTGTGTGTGAGATCCATGCGGACCGGTGTTCGTTCCCGCAAAATGGGATAACTGCCATCGGCGCTTCGCTGCAGCAGTTCCGAGCGAAACCGGAGCGGCTGATCCGCCGGATGTCCCATGCGAAACATCCATTGGTTCCCGCGCACAGAACGCACACTTCGCCGCACTTGATCGGCCAGAGTTTGAATCCCAAGACGGTAATAGGCTGAAGCCAGGGCGCTGGAAATCGCGTCTGAGGCGCCTTCTGATTTTTGTTGAGCGAGAAAAATCTGTACCGCTTCTTCAAACCGCCGCTGGAGTAAATGTTCGTAGCCACGAAAGGGAATGAGATTCCTCCGGGCTTCCTCAGTCATTTTCAGCGGAAGATGAAAACGATGAATGGCGTAGAGAAAAAACAAGGCGCGAACTCGTTCGTAGAGATTCTCACTTCGTCGGCGGAACTCTTCTAGGTCATCACATTCCACCAGCAACTCTTTCAATGATGCAGCGCGACAAAATGCATCGAGCGATTGATTGCGAGTGGCAGAATCGGCAGCCGTAATGATGTGAACGAGTGTTCCGGACATGCGATTATTTTCCGCGTTGCGCGAGAAGTTCAACGAGGTGGGAAAGGACTTCATCGCGGTCTTTGCCCTCGAGGGCCAAAGCCAGTTGGGCGACGAGCAAGCCGTACTTCACGCCAATGTCATAACGGTGCCCCTGCAGTTCCAAGGCAAGATAACGCTCCTTGGCCCGCATCTTCTGCAACGCGCTCGTGAGATGTCCGCCACCTTTGCTTCCGGCTTGCGATACCATCTCGACCAAGAGGTCCATTACACCCGGTGTCAGAACGTGCATTCCGAAAAAACAGAGGTAATGTCCCGCGCGCAGACCGGGCACGATCAACTTCTGTTCCGCTTCAGTAGGGGTTGGTTTTTCAAGAACATTTTCGACAGCATAAAGACGCTGCCGTCCGCCCACCAACTGTCCTCCAATGGTGCCGTAGTAAGGCAGTTTACTTTCATGCGTCGCCTGCACGGCAGAAATCGCGCAGGACTCTGAGCGTGCGATTTCGACGAGTTGTTCCGCGCAACCTTTTTGTTGATGTGAGAGATACAAATGATCGCCGACGAGCAGCAAGAAAGGTTCGCGTCCGGTAAACTCTTTTGCGCATTGCACGGCATGGCCGTAACCAAGAGGGCCCGGTTGTTCCACAAATTGTAATCGGCTCGCGTGGTTTGCCGCCGCAGTTCTATAGGCATCAGCATCGCCGGGGCAAATGACGACGCAGATTTCTTCCACGCCAGCGCGCAAAATTTCTTCGATGATAATGGTGAGCGCGGTTTTAGTGGCCCCATCCCGATCGACGAGCGTTTGCAGCGGCAAAGTGCGCTGATTTTTTCCGGCGGCAGTGATGACAGCTTTTTTAATTTGCACGGTATGGAATGATGCGCGGAGATTCACACAACGGATTCACAGCGTCAACGGTATCAAACCTGTATAGTGGAGGACTTAGGCATGACGTTCTGATACTGATATTATGGAAGAGCTTGAGACAGCCATGCTGGCACCCAACGACCATTTCGACGGCAAAAGATTTTTTAATCCCAGCGGCGCAAGCGGAAAGAGTTTTGCCGACTTTCTTCGCTGGATGCTGAACCGTTCCGCTGCAAAATGGCCGAATTTTCTTCCCAACCACTTGCCCAGTCATCGCATCGAAAACTGTCCGTCCGGCAAAACAGCGGTTACTTTTATCGGCCATTCCAGTTTCCTCCTGCAAATCGGTGCAACCAACATTTTGATCGATCCGGTATTTTCCCTGCGTGCCAGTCCGGTCCAGTGGATTGGCCCGAAGCGGGTTCGCTTGCCGGGCATCCAAATGAACGATCTTCCCCCCATTCATCTCGTGTTGGTTAGTCACAATCATTACGACCATCTGGACCTCGCCACGTTGAGAGATTTGAATGTGTGTTTTTCGCCGCCCGTGATCACACCTCTGAAAAACAAAAAGCTAATCGCGAGCAGCGGTCTGGAAAACATTAAGGAACTCGATTGGTGGCAGTCGACCGAGACACATGAATTGAGAATCACCGTTGTGCCGGCTCAACATTTTTCGGCACGAAAGTTCTCGGATCGGAATAAATCTCTCTGGGGTGGATTTGTAATCGAAGGTGAAGGTAGAACCATTTTTTTTGCAGGGGACACGGGTTACAACGCGGAACAGTTCCGCACTATCGGCGAACGTTATTCTCACATGGATCTCGCTTTTCTACCGATCGGCGCCTACGCGCCACGTTGGTTTATGAAAGACCACCACATGGATCCCGCCGAAGCGGTGCAGGCGTTTCTCGACCTGAAAGCAAAGCGGGCGATTGGGATGCATTTCGGAACCTTCCAGCTCACCGACGAAGGAATCGACGAACCGGTTAACGCGTTGCATCGCGCCTTGAGCGACAAGGAGATATCCGCGGAACCATTCGAGCTCTTGGATTTTGGCGAAACGTTGTTGCTCTGACCCTTGGCGAGGTACTCAAGGCCCGAGGTTGAAAAAATTTCCTGACCTTGGCAGAGTCGCCGCGATGTCCAATCCGACCTCCATCTCCTGGATCCTATACCTGTTGGTCGCCTGCAGCGCACCATTCCAAACTTTTGCGGAACCGTTGCCGAAAGACGATGGTTATCGGGGCATCTGGTATTTCAACCAGCCTTCCAAGGACGAATACAAATATAAATACAGCGGAGGATTCGCGACCTACCCACAACAGCACGAGCCGATGGCGATCTATTGCAAGGAAGTGAACAAGACGTTCTTTTGTTATGGCGGCACCACGGCACGAAAGGCGGGAGACCGGCAGGTGTTGCTGCACATGGTTTCTTATTTCGATCACGCCACCGGGAAAGTTCCTCGTCCCACCATTCTCCTAAATAAACATACGGGCGACGCTCATCACAATCCGACGATCTCCATCGATGATAAAGGATTCATCTGGATCTTCTCACCGGCGCACGGTGCTGGAGATTCATTCATTCATCGGAGCAAGAAACCTTACTCGATCGAAGAATTTGAATTAATTCAGAAAACCAATTTCTCCTACACACAACCGTGGTGGCTGCCGGGTCGCGGATTTTTATTTCTGCACACTCGTTACAACAGCGGTTCGGAGGGAACAAAGGGAGCACGCGGTTTACACACAATGACCAGCCCGGATGGCGTCAAGTGGAGCGCGCCGAAACTGTTCGCCAATATCGAGATGGGCGATTACCAGATCAGCTGGCCCTATGGAAATAAAATATCGACGGCATTCGATTTCCATCCGGATGGAGAAGGATTGAATGGCCGTGCCAATATGTATTTTGCACAAACCAAGGATGGCGGTGAAACATGGACTACTTTGGATGGGCGTAAGATTTCTTTGCCGCTCACCACAAAGGACAACCCGGCGCTCATTTATAATTCGCGGGAAAAAAAGCTCCTCGTTTACCTGAAAGACATCGCCTACGACGCGAAGGGAAATCCAGTTATCCTTTTCCTGACTAGCAAAGGTTTCGATTCCGGTCCGAAAAACAATCCACGCACCTGGCGCACGGCCTATGGTCGCGGCACGACCTGGGAAATCAAAGACGTGGTTCTTTCAGACAGCAACTACGATCATGGCTCGCTTTACATCGAACCAGACGGCACATGGCGTATTATCGCCCCGACGGATGCAGGCCCTCAACCGTACAATCCCGGTGGCGAAATGGTGATGTGGACCAGCGCGGATCAAGGAACGACTTGGAACAAGGCGAAGCAACTTACGAAGAACAGTTCCCGCAATCACACCTATGCGCGCAAACCGCTTAACGCCCATCCCGATTTTTACGCATTCTGGGCGGATGGCGATGGACGCAAACCGTCGGAGTCGTCCATCTACTTCACAAACCAAAAAGGGGATCACGTCTGGGAGTTGCCCAAGACGATGACGGAAGATTTCGTGAAACCACGTGTGGCGTGGTGATTCGCCGACTATTGGCGATTGGCTATTGACGATCGACTGGAGCCTGGTGCTTCACGGCTCGTACATCAGCGCCACAATCTCCAACTGCTCCTCCCCGGTAGGAAGGCGAAAACGCACCCGCTGTCCAACCCGCGTGTTCAGCAACGCGCGCGCGATTGGCGAACGCCAACTGATCCAATTACGATCCATATCGGTCTCGTCGATTCCGACAAGGCGATACTTCGATTCGATTCCGGATTTGTCGCGCACGGTAACAGTGGCACCAAAGCGCACTTGCTCATCGGGCGTCGTGGGGGGTTGGACAATGACCGCGGTTTGTAGACTTTCGCCGAGATAAACAATCCGCTGATCCAGGGCGACCAGTTCGCGGCGCGGGCCGGTTGGATCGACTAACGCTGCAACGCGCGGACGCTCGACATCGGTGAGCTGCTTTAGTTCTTCCTGCAAACGCTTCGCTCCGTCGGGCGTCATGTAATTCTTAACGCCGGGTGGTAATGGCGAAACGGGCCGGGGAAGAATCGACTCCTCCACCGTATCATCTTCGCGCGTGAACGCTTTGCTCATACCGAGAACCTAACCCATGAACGACCCAGTCGACAATAGATCAACGATCAATCGCTTTTCACTTTCGTTCTAAAAAACAACCGGCAATTATGTCGCTCGCATGACCCATAAACTGACTCTGACTCTTGCCGCATTATTTCTCGGCACCGTTTCCTTTTTGACCGCAGCGGATCACGGCAAAGCCGTTGAACTATTTGATGGCAAGTCGCTCAAGGGTTGGGTGCAACGTGGTGGCGAAGCGAAGTATTCTGTCGAGGACGGCTGCGTCGTCGGTCGATCGGTGCTCGATACCGGCAATAGTTTTCTCTGCACGGAAAAAGATTACGGCGATTTCATTCTCGAGTTGGAATTCAAAATCGATCCAAAGCTCAACAGCGGCATCCAGTTTCGCAGCCAATGCTTCGATAGAGAAACGGAAGCCAAAGACGCCAAGGGCGAACTCCTGAAAAATACCAAAGGCGCCCCAATCAAAGTCACGGCCGGTCGCGTGCACGGGTACCAGTTTGAATTGGATCCTTCCGCCCGCGCCTGGACGGGCGGGATTTATGACGAAGCTCGTCGCGGCTGGTTGAATGATTTGAAAACCAACACCGTCGCCGGCAAAGCATTCAAACAGGATGCATGGAACAAATGCCGCATCGAAGCACGGGGTGATTCTCTTAAGACTTGGATCAACGATGTTCCCGCTGCTGATCTACATGACGGCGCGACGCCCAAGGGTCTTATCGCGCTGCAGGTTCACGGCATTGGAAAAGACAAAACGAAGGAAGGGACCGAAGTGCGTTTCCGGAAAATTACAATCCGCGAACTGGATTCCAGCGCAAAGTAAGCACGAGCAATTCAATCGCCCTATTTTCCTTCGCCTCCTACAACCGCGTCGGCGATGACGTCGGCGAACATCGGGAGAATGTGCGGCGGAATGTTATTGGGGAGCATGATTTTTTCTGTCCCTGGGGCAATGCCGCAGGACATCCAGTGGTTTTTGCTCTTCACCGAGAGATTGTAATAGCCGCTCGGATGACGCACGAGGGAGATGGTTTTTGGCTCACCGCTCTGACCAAACTGCTGGTCCGCCCAGTCCTTCGCCAACCCATCCAGTAAACCAGCGCGCTGATCACCGAGGATCTCCCGCAGTTTCCCATTGAACTTTTCTTTCAGCAGCGCGCCCTCCTTCGGCAACGGCTCAATACTCACCGTCTTCAAGGGGCCGTCCTTGTCGATCCCAGCCAATGGTTCATCGAGGGTTTTAACTTTGGCAAGTTCGAGCGCCCGATATTCCTCGAGCAATGCAGGCAGCGACGCGGCGAGGGCAGCGCGTTGCTTTTTGTCGGCGGCAAAAACGGTTAACACTTCATCGCGAATCGTTCCGTTGCTGTCGAACGGCTCAACCGGAAAACCCGGCAGCTTATCTTTTTGCATCCAGATGTAAGGAGATTCTTCCAGCCACACGGGCAGATCTTCGGGCGGCTTCGCCCAACGCGCATCTGGAAAAACCTTGGTGAGCTGGCGTTGCGCCTCCGTGACTTTGGCCAGTGTGGTGTCGCGTGTCCGTTCTTCCTCACGCGACTGCTGGTGTAATACGTCCAATTCCGATTCGGCCGCAGCGACACGATTGGTGGCCGACGCGAGTTGCATCCGTGTTTGTTCAAGTCTTCGGCGAGTTTCAATAATGCTCCGTTGGCGCACTACCCAAACCGTAGTTGCAATAGAGAGGATCACCAGGACGAGAATACTTTTCCGTGGCAAGGTGGAGGCGTTCATGGCTGTGCCTGAGAATTGAAAGGTTCACTTTCCGCCAAGGCCTTCCAGTCTTGAAACTGGCCCTGCAGAAAGTCGGGGAGTTCTTCAAATTGAATCGAGGTCGACATCGATCCGTTGTTTAAATTTTTCACCTGCCAACTCATCACCGAGTCCCCCGGCTTTGGTTTGGTAAAGATCTGGCGGTGATCAAAAGTGTAGATAGCGAGACCACTGCTCACCCCCGGTGACTTGTCGTCGATGGGCATCCAATAGCGGAGCGATTCACGGAACACATCGAATCGTTGTCCACCAATGGTCGCTTTGACTTCGGCGAAGAACGTTGACCTCAATTGTTTCACGACCGAGGAAACAGCACTCGCCTTTACCTCGAAGGCTCGCACTTCACCGTTCTTCCGCTCTTCTTCGGTGGATGGAACGAGATGAACATGCGCTGCCAACTCTGACTGGTAGCTCGCGAGGAAGCGGTCAATGGCGGCCTGCACCGCTTGCTTTTCGGTCTCCTTAAACTGCAACACTTCGGTTAGCAATGGAGAGAGGCCTCCCCGCTGATTCATCACCCCCTGGCCGGACATCCCCATCAGGTATGCTTTCGGAATGCGGGCCACCGGTGAGCTGTCGTCCCAGATATATGCCGGCGGCACGACTTTACCCGCACGTTGCGCGGTCATTGACGCCAACCGTGCCTGCGCGTCGGCCGCATCGATCTGAATCTGCGCCGTCCTTTGACGAAGGCGTTCGCGATCACGCTCGAGCTGGCTCGCCTTTGTATTAGCAGCGGCGATCTGCAAATCAGCTTCGCGTTGTTGTTCTTCCGTTCGCGCCTGCACCCGTTCCTGCCACAGGATGGGCGCAACTGCCATCAAGGCACAGATGACTACCGTTTGTGTTTTGGTCAGAGCCATAAGATGAAAGAGAAAAAGTTGAAATCCAGTCACCGCACCACCGGCCGTCAGTCCCGCTTTCGTGGCAGAACTCGCAACCCCCACTGGAACCGCCGTCGCCGTGTTGGACAATACCACCGCCAATCCGGCCGCTGCGGGAACGGTGAAGCCGCGTCCGCGAAAAAACTCGATCAACCGCTGCAACGCCCGTGAAACTCGTTTTCGTGCCGCGTCTTCATCCACGCCGAGTGCCGCCCCGACGTCGCGCAGACTTCGCTCCTCCAAATAACGTAAGACGAGAGCGAGACGGTCGCCTTCCCGAAGGTGCAAGAGCGCTTCATCGAGGAGTGGGATGAGCGGTTCAAACGGCGAGTCGCCATTGGCTTCCAGCGTCGCCAGAGTGGCGGCGGTATCTTCGCGTCGACGGCGGCGCAGTTCAGAACGAATTCGCGCTTTCGATTCAAAGGTGGCAGTGCGATGCAACCAACCGGCCAGTGTTTCCACCCCACCGAGACGCGGCGATTTGCGGGCGAGAGTCACGAACACGTTCTGCGTAATTTCTTCGGCGAGACCGTGATCGCCGACCTGACGTAGCGCCGTGCCATAGACCAGGCCGACGTGACGACTCACCAGCGCACGGAACGCCGGTTCGGATCGTTCCGTGGCATAAGCGCTGACCAATTCACTGTCGGGCGACATCACTGACATACATCTCACAAGCTGCCGCTGAGCGTCAAAACCGGACATCGATTGTTTTGATTGGAGGAAATTATTTCGAAAACCCGCTTAACCATGTTTTAATTTCGATATGGGAAATCTCACGCAACAGTTGGATACGTTTCTTCGTAAACCGCCAACCCTTGGCCGAAATGTCTACGTCGCGCAAGGAGCAGTCCTCGTCGGCGACGTGACGCTCGGGGATCATTCCAGTGTCTGGTATAACGCGGTCCTCCGAGGCGACATCAATAAGATTGTCGTCGGTCATCACAGCAATATTCAGGACAACGCGGTGCTGCATCTGGCGGATGACTTCCCCTGCATTCTTGGAAATTATGTAACGGTAGGACATTCAGCGATTGTCCACGCGTGCAAGGTGGGTGACGAATGTCTGATTGGCATGGGGGCGATCATTTTGGACGGCGCGGAAATCGGCGAACAATGTTTGATCGGGGCGAAGTCGCTCGTGACACAAAACATGAAAGTTCCACCGGGTTCACTGGTGCTTGGTTCTCCCGGCAAAGTCGTGAAGACACTCACGGCAGAAGAGCGGTCAGATTTGAAACATTGGGCCACGAAATACGTCGATAACGCGGCGTATTGTTTGAAACACAACATTAACGTAGCCGCACCGCTGAAGCGTTGATGCCGGTCCCACCCAAGCGGAAGGCCGGCCCTGTCCATCTCCATAACCAAAATGCTGTCGTTTTTCCGATGGGCGTCGTCATTGGAATGGTGTCGGTTGGGAGAAATCGCGAGGTTGGTTTACAAAAAGGCCTTTGAAAAAGAGTTTTAAAACAGATTCTCACGTGAGAATACGTTTTCGGGCGGTCCAAAAAGTCCATTTTCACGTGAGAACGTGTTTTCGGGCCGCCAAAAAGTTCATTCTCACGTGAGAATGTGTTTTTGGGCGGCCAAGAAGTTCATTTTCATGTGAGAATCTGTTTTCGGACGCCCCAAAAGTTCGTTTTCACGTGAGAATCTGGTTTTGGACTCCCTAAATAGGTCTTTTCTCTCGGAATTGTGTCAAAAACGAGTTTTAAGGAGCCTAAACCCGCTGAAGCGAACACAATTGTCGCTGCATACGAGAACCGGTATAGTTTCCTTGAAGATTATGACACGCCAACAAGTTCTCGATTTGTACTTCATGGAAGCCCGCGCAAAAATGATCGATCTCGCGGCATTTCTGGATCGCGTTGAGCGTGCCGAGGGCGAAGCGGATTTCAGGCTGCAGGCGTTGCGCGAGGCGTTGAAGGAATTGCACGCGGGAAACAGCGACCGGGCAAAACGCGTCCTGCTCTCCCTGAGTGATCCGACGACCGAACCAATCCCTGCCGCAACAACCAAGGCGGCGACAGGCGCCTGGCCGGGTACAACGAAATAGGTTATATCACCAGGTACACGACAATAAACACTGCGTCGAGCAGCACGCAGGCGACAACGCATTGACCGACAGCACGCGTGGTCGCTCCGGGAACATCTTCGATTCGCAATGGCTGAGCCAAACCTTGATAGCAGGTGACGATCGCGATGATCGCGCCGAACAAAGTGGTTTTCAAACCGAGCAAGACGAAATCCTGCCAGCGCAGTGCATTGGCGAGTTGGCCGAAGTAATCTCCCAGTTGCAGCGGAACATCCTGCAAAAAAGCGAACAAGTAGCCGCTCATCAAAGCCGTAAGAATTAAATAAATGGTCAGGGAAAAAATCGATAGCGCCAGTCCGATCACCCGCGGCATAACCAGATAGTGGATTGGATCGATTCCAAGCGCTTCGAGGGCTTCGACTTCTCCGAGGGCTCGGGAGGTGCCGAGTTCAATCACGTTCGCAGTGCCGACACGCGCGAGAACCAAAAGCGCGGCGAGAATGGGCCCAAGTTCGCGCACGACGACTGTCACCATCACTGTCCCGGCGTAGCTCTGTGCTCCGACGCGATTCAAGAGCGAAACGGTTTGCCCAATAATCACCAATCCAAGAGCGAGTCCAAGGAAGCTGACCATTGGCAACAACCGGATCCCCGCCCGATGAATCTGATAGCGAATGAGCGGATGAATGAGTTTGGGCGCACGTCGATATTTGGTGAGCACAACCCCAAGGGTGATCAACGCGAAGGCACCGAGGCCATGTATGGTTTCTGTGAAGCGCAACAGCTTTCGCCCCACAAAATTGAGGTAGGCGGGCGGCAGCGGATTCGGCAGGAGCGATTTCGTCGCCTCTTCCGGCGCGCTCGAAGCGGCTGGTTTCACGTGGGAAACTTAGGTGCCGTGAAGTTTAAGGTCAAAGGGCTTTTCTCCGATTGATCATTTTGGATCAGAATCGGATTGCAAGTTTCGGTCTCCTTTCTATAGTCCGATCTCTCATGAGTCTCCCTGAAGCAACCAAACAACAGGCCTCTGCTGCTAGCTCCGATACCGCTCACTTGTTCCTCAAAGAAGTCAAAAAACAGACTTTGAAGGACAAAGGCAAAATTGATTACCGCAAGCTCCGCAAGGATGGCTACAGCGAATCAACCATCGAACGGCTGAAGCTCATCCGCCCGACCGCCTGATCGAAGGCAGTCTTCGGCGAACCGAACACTAAAAATCAACGGTGTGATTTTTGGTGAGTGCGGTATCTTGCCCACGTGCAATCTATTGCCGAGCAACTCGACAAAAACTTATCCCTGCACAAGGTCACGATTCCGGATTTGTGGCAGCAAGAGGCTGTTGCCGCTCTTCGCAACGGCCAGGATGTCGTTGTCCACGCCCCGACGGGTGCCGGAAAGACATTAATTTTCGAACTTTGGTCGAACCAGGGAAAGAATCGGGGCCAGGCCATTTACACCGTCCCCACCCGTGCCCTCGCCAATGATAAACTTGCCGAGTGGCGTGCGCGCGGCTGGAGCGTCGGGATTGCGACCGGCGATCTTTCCGAAAATCTCTCAGCCTCGGTTATCGTCGCCACTCTGGAGACGCAGAAGAATCGCTTGATCCAGGGTGATGGCCCAAGCCTGCTCGTTGTCGATGAGTATCAAATGATCGGCGATGAAGATCGCGGCTTAAATTATGAACTCGCGATTGCACTCGCACCGAAGCAGACGCAGTTGTTGCTCCTCAGCGGCAGTGTTGAAAATCCCCAGCAGGTTGTGCAATGGCTGCGACGTCTTGGACGCGATCCGGTGTTGGTGCGACACGAGACTCGTCCTGTGCCTCTGGAGGAAGTTCAGGCGAATAATCTTAGTGTCCATGTACCGAGCGCGATTCGTGGTTATTGGCCGCGGTTTGTCGCCAAAGCGCTCTCGGACGATCTGGGGCCTATCTTGATTTTCGCCCCGCGCCGGCAAGCTGCCGAGGCACTGGCGGCAGAGCTCGCGCGCTATCTTCCAACGCCCAATCCGCTTTCGCTGAGCCCAGAACAAAAAATTCTCGTCGGCGAACATCTGGCGAAACTTCTTAAGAGCCGCGTTTGTTATCATCACAGTGGACTGAGTTATGCAGCGCGCGCTGGTGTCATTGAGCCGCTCGCGAAAGCCGGACAACTGCGGGTAGTCGTCGCGACGATGGGTCTCGCGGCAGGTATTAATTTTTCGCTGCGCAGTGTCGCGTTGGCGGGCGACTCGTATCGACGCGATCAAAGAGAACAGCCGCTGCGCCCGGACGAAATTTTGCAGATGTTTGGCCGCGCAGGCCGCCGCGGTCTCGACGAAACGGGATTTGTTTTAGTCTCAGCCAATCAGATTCGGCTGCTCGAGGCCCGACCCGCTCATCTTTCGCGCAGCGGACAGGTCGACTGGAACGCCTTGCTCGGCCTGATGTCCGCCGCAGCCGATCAAGGGCGCGATCCTTTCAGCGAAGCGGCGACCGTCCAGCAACGCCTCTTCACGACGAAACCGGTTTATCTTGGCATTGAAGAATCGCTGAAGAATCCGGTGGTTCCGTGCGGTTTCAAAACCGATGCCGAGCGCGCTCGCCATGTTCGCTCACGCATTCGGCAGATGCTCAACAGTCGTGGCGAGTGGGAAGATTATCCCAAGCCGTCTGAAGCGCCGGTCCGTGACATCAAGGTGCAAGCCGAAGCGATCACATTGTTGCGCACTGCTGATCAGGCCCAGCGACTGCGCACGCAATTTTCTGAAACGCCCAGCAATATCGCGCTACAGCCTGCGGTCAGCGTTCCGGAGTCTCTGGAGAAAGTCGGACATGGAGTCCTTGTGGTCTTGAGCGAAGACCAGGAGGGCAGAGTCTATGGGCGGGGTGTGACAGTCGCCGATCAACTAAAGGATGGCCGCGTAATCCTCGCCAAATGGATTCGTCGCCTGGTGAATTGGAATGGGCGACAAGCGCCCATGGATATGTGGATCACTAAGATCGCGCCAATGGTCGAACAAAGATTAGCGGAACAGAAAACGCCCGTAATCCGGTTCGTCACACAGGATCATCGCATCGTGGCGCAAGTAAGCCTCGCAGACATTCCGATGTTTGTGCCGATTGATTCTCACGGCGTCCCATTATGGCGGCCGATCGAACGCGAGGTCGTCCCGCGCGACTGCGCGATCTGCTCGCTCGTTCCTGTTTGTCGGCAACTCGCACCGGCTCCAGGTGTAGCCATGCTCTGGCGTCGATTAGGTCTCGTGGATGCCGCTGGCATCCCTACGCGTCGTGGAAGAATCGTTAGTTTCTTCTCTGGAGCGAACGGCCTCGCGGTCGCCGCGGCACTTGAGGACAATTCCTATTCCCTGGATGAATTGATTTACGATCTGGCCAATCTCGACGCTGGATTCCGTTTTTGTGGTGATGAAAGCCGCTGGGCCGGACGCCTCGGTTATGCGTGCCAGAAAATTTATGGCACGCAGTCGATTCCCGGTTATCTCGAAATGGGTGTGCCGCCGAAATATGGTTCCGGTGCCGAGCAGGTGGTTGCGAGCATTCACAAGAATCCGCTGACCAAACACGAGTGGGTGACTGATCTGCTTGGTGCAGGCGATATCGATCGCGTTGTCATTGAGTGGCGCAGTTTCCTCCGGCAAATTTCACATACTCCGGAGCTGGACTGGGATCGTTGGCGCGACTTTCAGATCCTTGCAAAATCTATTTTGCAGGGGACCGAATCTCCGACCCTTACGGAGTTACCACCATTGGAGTATCACCAAACGAAGCGAGTGGAGCATCGCTTGGATTTGCGGCGTCATTGAATTTCTTTTCTGCTCTCTTGTCGAACTTGCCCAAGCGGTGTAAACCCGCCCCGAAACAATTATGGACGATTTACAAACCGAGTTAAAAGAGTTGAAACAATTCATTGCCGACCTGAAAGCGGATCGGGCATCGCAAAAGGAGAAAGAGAAACGCGAGTCCTGGACGAAGTACGTTTCCGTAACCATCGTGTTTCTCGCCGTCCTGGCAGCAATCGCCACACAATGGGCCGGTCGCTACTCCAGCCGCGTTTTGACGAACCTGAACAGTGCGACGCTTTCGCAGGCGCAAGCCTCGGACAAATGGGCTTATTATCAGGCGTCATCCATGAAGGAGAAGCTCTACGAACTGGCTAACGCCAATAGCGGGACGAATCTGAAAAAAGATGACATTGATAAGTCTCTTTCCAAGTATCGCACGCAAAAAGAAGATCTCTCCAAAGAAGCAAAGCAACTGGAAGACGATCGCGAAAAGTTCCGAGCCGATGCCGCTAATGCTGGTGCACATGGCGGTCGAATGGGCGATGTGGTTGG